>CAZHAY010000044.1:0-18344 GCA_964530545.1 uncultured Marinobacter sp. | reverse complement strand
GCACCGGAACCGGATGCCGGTGGCGCGAACCAGTCTTCCGGCCCGAAGACTTTCAACTGGCCGTCACGGGCTCCCGACCATTCCTGCAGGCTGGTCAGCGCCCCGGACGTGGAGGCCGGTAGCCGAACGGTGGTCTCCGTGGCCATGACAACACGGGCAGCCTTGCTGATCATGATATTGACCCGGCAATCCAACGCTACCAGGCATTGCAGCAGGCGCAATCCGTACTGGGCGCCGGAGGCTCCGGTAAATGCCAGATTGATCGTGCGGTTGTCAGCCGCCATGGCCGGTTCTCTCCTCCAGACGGGTGATCAGCTTCTGATGAATGCCGCCGAAGCCACCGTTACTCATAACCACAACATGGCACGGCTGTGAAACCTCTGCCAGCACCTGCTCCACCAGGTCATCGATGGCTGCCGCGGTCTGGTGCCGTTGCGGGGCTGAGTCCCTGGTGCGGGCGTCACTCACCAGCTCAGTCAGCCATTCCGCACGGCTGGTGTTGGCCCAGATTACCCGGTCGGCCAGCCCGGCGCTGTCTAATAGGCGATCCCGGTGAACGCCCTGCTGCATGGTGTTAGAACGCGGCTCAATCAGGGCAATGATCCGCTCGTCACCCACCTGATTGCGCAGCCCTTCCAAAGTAGTCTCGATGGCTGTGGGATGATGGGCGAAATCATCATAAACCCTGACGCCGTCCACCTCCGCCAGCAGTTCCATGCGACGCTTGACGCCCCCGAACCGGTTCAACGCAGCCACGGCATGGTCCGGCGTGACGCCCACATGCCGCGCGGCGGCGATGGCAGACAGTGCGTTGCGCACGTTGTGCAGGCCGGTCATGTTCCAGGTCACGGTCGCAATGGGCTGTTCCCCATGAAGTAACATGAACGAGGAGCCGTCGTCCCTGAGCAGTTCAGCCCGCCACTTCGGGGTCTCAGCTTCGCTGCCGATGGCGGTGGTCTGTACCGGACTCCAGCAGCCCAGTTCCAGTGCCCGGTCCAGATGCGGGTCGAGCGCCGGCCGGATGATTGCCCCGTTGGACGGCACCGTGCGCACCAGATGATGAAACTGACGCTCAATGGCTTCGACGTTATCAAAAATATCCGCGTGGTCGAATTCCAGGTTGTTCAGAATGCAGGTATGGGGCCGGTAGTGGACGAATTTGGAACGCTTATCGAAGAACGCACTGTCGTACTCATCCGCTTCAATAACAAAGAAATCACTGCTGCCCAGCCGCGCAGACACCGGGAAATCCAGCGGTACGCCACCGACCAGATAACCCGGATCAAAGCCGCTTTGCTCAAGAATCCACAGCAGCATCGCGGTGGTGGTGGTTTTCCCGTGGGTTCCGGCCACCGCCAGCACCCAGCGGTGACGGAGCACTTCCCGCGCCAGCCATTCGGGGCCGGACATATAGTCCAGGTTGCGATTGAGCACCGCTTCCACTTCCGGATTACCCCGGGACATGGCATTGCCGATCAGCACCAGATCCGGCGTGGGGGTGAGGTTTTCTGCCCGATAACCGTCCATGAGGGTAATGCCCTGGGCTTCCAGCTGGGTGCTCATGGGCGGATAGACGCCCTGATCAGAACCCGTCACCGTGTGGCCCAGTTCCCGCGCCAGTACGGCGAGGCTGCCCATAAACGTGCCACAGATCCCCAGAATATGGATGTGCATGAGGTGCCAGTGTCCCTGAATAGGTTGTTAACGGCTGAAGACCCGTCTGCCATGGCAAATCCGGCTGACGGATGGCCCGGAAGCCCACAAGACTCCCGTATACGTAAGGTTCCGTCAAGCCGGGCGTCATGAAAAGTCCATGGGATTCACGTATGATTCGGCTTCCACGACAGACATGCAAAACCAACCACCAGGAGGCGCCAGCCAAGATGGCTACCAAGAACGCGTTCTACGCCCAGTCCGGCGGTGTTACCGCTGTTATCAATGCCAGTGCCTGCGGCGTGATCGAGACCGCTCGCAAGCATCCCGATCGCATCGGCAAGGTGTATGCAGGCCGTAACGGTATTATTGGGGCACTCAGGGAAGAGCTGATCGACACATCCGAGGAATCGGATGAAGCCATCCGCGCGCTGATGCACACTCCCGGGGGCGCTTTCGGCTCCTGCCGCTACAAGATGAAGAATCTCACCGAGAACCGCCGGGAATACGAGCGGCTGGTAGAGGTTTTTCAGGCTCACAATATCGGCTACTTTTTCTACAACGGTGGTGGCGACTCCCAGGATACTGCGTTCAAGGTTTCCCAGATTGCCGACAAGATGGGCTACCCCATCACCTGTATCGGTGTACCCAAGACCGTGGACAATGATCTGCCGTTTACGGACTGCTGCCCCGGTTTCGGGTCGGTAGCCAAGTATGTGGCCACCTCAACACTGGAAGCGAGCCTGGATATCCGCTCCATGTGCGAATCCTCCACCAAGGTGTTCATCCTTGAAGTCATGGGTCGCCACGCGGGCTGGATCGCAGCTTCGGGCGGTCTTGCCGGCAAGGGTCGGGACGAACCACCCCATATCATCCTGTTCCCGGAAATCCCCTTTAACCGGGAGGCGTTTCTCGCCCGTGTCGACCAGTCCGTTAAGGACTACGGCTACTGCGTGGTGGTCGCTTCCGAAGGTGCCCAGTACGAAGATGGCCGTTTTCTGGCTGACGCTGGTGGCAAGGATGCTTTCGGGCACACTCAGCTTGGTGGTGTCGCGCCCACTCTGGCCAACATGGTCAAACAGGCTCTCGGCCACAAGTTCCACTGGGCGGTAGCGGATTACCTGCAGCGTTCGGCTCGTCATATTGCATCGGCCACCGACCTGGAGCAGGCCTACACTGTTGGGCAGAAGGCCGTAGAAATGGCGCTTGAGGGCAAGCAGGCGGTGATGCCGATCATCGTACGGGAGCAGTCCAAACCCTACCGCTGGTCGATTGGCGAAGCGCCCCTCAGCGAAGTGGCCAACCAGGAAAAGAAAATGCCGATCCACTACATCTCCGATGACGGTTTCGGCATTACCGAAGATTGCCGTGAATACCTGCAGCCACTGATTGAAGGCGAGGCCTTCCCGCCATTCGAAAACGGTATTCCGAAGGTGGCAGATCTCAAGCTTGTACTGACGGAGAAAAAGCTGAAAACCCCGTTTGAGGTTTAACCGCTTCACCGAATGGTACAAAAAAGCCCCGGAGTGACGCTCCGGGGCTTTTTTATTTGAAGAAATTGCTGACTGAGCCCGAACCGCCCGACGTTAACCGCGGCGGGCTACATAGCTGGAAAAATCGTCGAAGCCGCCCACGTATTCTGTTCCCACCAGTATCTGGGGAACCGTACGGACCGGATGACCCACCTTGCTGGCAACGTCCTCCTTGGACAGGCCCAGCGCAGGCATATCCACGAACTCGTAGTCATACCCGTTCTGACTGCACAGCTGGACGGCCATGGCGCAGAATCCGCAACTCATTCGACCGTATATGGTTACCTTGTCCACGGTTTACCTCCGGGTATCTCGTTTGATGAGTAAAGCCTAATATCCCAGCTCATCGGCGTTACGGATTTCCTCCGGACTATAGCCCAACGCCACCGCCAGGTTACGGGTCAGCTGATCAGCCAGTGTGGCCAATGTGACCGCCCGGGTAAAGTCGTAGACCTGACACATGGGCAACTCGGCAAAGCCACAGGGATTGATACGAGTGAAGGGTTCCATATCCATATCGACGTTCAGCGCCAGCCCATGGAAGGAACAGCCGCGCCTGACTCTTAACCCCAACGACGCTATCTTGGCGCCATCCACATATACCCCCGGCGCGTCCGGTCGCGGTGCGGCTTCGATGCCATACCGGGACAGCATGGAAACCAGAGCCTGCTCGATAATGTCGACCAGCTGGCGTACGCCAATGCCGGCCCGCGGCAAATCGATCATCAGATAGACAACCAGCTGGCCCGGACCGTGGTAGGTCACCTGCCCACCGCGATCCACCTGCACAACCGGGATCTCTCCGGGCGCCAGGATATGTTCCGGCCGACCCGCCTGGCCCTGGGTATACACCGGCGGGTGCTGGACGCACCAGAGCTCATCCGGCACCGCACGATCGCGCCTGCCAGTGAAGCTCTTCATGGCTTCCCAGACCGTCTCGTAGGGCTGAAGCCCAAGGTCGCGGACAATCAGCGGGCGCGATTCTGCCATGGTCAGAGCACCATATGAACACGGCCACTGGCTTTCAGCTCTTCAAACAGCGCCTTCAGCTGGGGCTCGCCGGTTGCCCAGATAGTGAGCCGCACGGAAGTGTAGCGCCCGTTACGGCTGTCGTTCACGGTGATGTGCTCTTCCCGAATGCCAGGTGCGTGGGTTTCCACCACGGATACCACAAAGTCCTTGAAGTCCGGGGCGGCGTTGCCGATGACTTTAATGCCGTAGTCACAGGGAAACTCAATTTTAGGGGCTGAAGGTTGAGACAACGAACCCTTCCTCCTTTGAATCCGGTTTCAGAAGCGATCAGTTAAACAGGTTATGGAAGAACAGTTTGATCGCGTCAAGCAGCCGCTTGAAAATGCCGCCCTCGGGAACTGACTCCACCGCCACCAGTGGCCGCTCGGCCAGCACCTCGTCGTTGAAGCGAATGGTGACCGTTCCCAGCTCATCGCCGGCAGCGACCGGCGCTTTGATGACAGAATCCACTTCAACTACGGACTCCAGTGACTCCCGGGCGCCGCGCGGTATTGTCAGTACCATGTCGGAGGCCAGCCCCAGCTTTAACTGATCGTGCTCGCCGCCCCAGATCCGGTTTTCAAGCAGGGCTTCGCCGCTGGCAAAAAGGTGGGCGGTCTCGTAGTAGCGGAAGCCGTAGTTCAGCATTTTCTGAATTTCCCGGGCGCGGGTCTCGTTGCTGTCTGTGCCCATAACGACGGCCACCAACCGGGTGTCTTCGCGCTTGGCGGAGGCCACAAGACAGTAGCCGGCCTCATCGGTATGGCCGGTTTTCAGCCCATCCACTGAGGGGTCCCGCCATAGCAGCGAGTTACGGTTCGGCTGCCGGATGTTGTTGTAGGTGAAGTGCTTCTCCGCATACAGCGGGTAGTTTTCGGGGTAGTCGTTAATGATCGCGGCCGCCAGCAGGGCCATGTCGTATGCGGTCGAGTACTGATCCGGGTGAGGCAGACCGGTGGCGGTCTCAAAACGGGTGTTTTCCATGCCCAGCAGCTGGGCCTGCTGGTTCATGACGTCTGCAAACGAGCCTTCGGAGCCGGCCACATGCTCGGCCAGAGCAACGGAGGCATCATTACCCGACTGAATGATCACGCCCTTCAGAAGGTCTTCCACGCTGACCCGGGAGCCTTCCTGGATAAACATCCGTGAGCCACCGGTCTGCCAGGCCTTGACGCTGATGGGGACCATCTCGTCCATGGCCAGCCGGTTCTCGTCCAGCTCTCGCTCAACAATGTAAGCGGTCATCATTTTGGTCAGGCTCGCTGGCGGCAGGCGCTCGTGGCTGTTGGCTTCCATGATGACCTTGCCGCTGGCGGGATCCATCAGGATATAGGACGATCCGGCGATCTGGGGCGGAGCCGGGATCAGGACCTGCTGGGCCTGAACCATCAGCGGCATCACGGCCAGAATGAGAGTCATTAATAGACGAGGCATGGCTTTGGCGGTCATGGGCTTATTCACACTACTTCCGGTCAATGGGTTATCCGGCCTGATGCCGGCAGAGAAATTGTCAGTGTTGATCGGTCAGCACCAGTGCCTGGCGAAAACCTTCTGAGGCGAGCCGCTCCATGGCGCGCTCCGCATCCAGCGCATCCCCGAAAGGACCAACCTGCACCCGGTGGAATTCACCGGAGGCGGTGGTGATCTGACGAATGCGCACGGGCTTGCCAGTACGTTCGCGCACGGCCTGCTCAAGCTGACGGGCGGGGGCCGCCTGACTGAACGACCCCAGTTGCACAAACAGGGCGCTTCCTTCCATGGGCGGGACTTCTTCCACGTCGACGGACGCGTCCTCCGGACCATTCAGCACGCTGTCAGACACAGCCGCAACCGTCCGTCCAGGAGACCAGGACCGTCCGGCCAGGGTCATGGCGCCATCCTGGGTAACCGTAATGGACGCTACCTCGACGCGGGCGGTTCCCTTGTCGAGAAAGTCCAGCTTCTTGGCGGCTGCCCAGGACAGATCGATCAGCCGGTTGCCGTGGAACGGACCACGGTCATTTACCCGGACAATAACGCTGCGGCCATTGTCGAGATTGGTTACTCTGGCATAGCTCGGCAGCGGCAGGCTCTTATGGGCCGCCGTCATCTTATACATGTCATAGACTTCCCCGTTGGACGTCTTGTGACCGTGAAACTTCTTGCCATACCAGCTGGCAATGCCTTCCTGCACATAACCGTCGGCATCACTTACCGCCATCACCCGATACTGCTTCCCCCAAACGGTGTACGGGGACCTGTTCCCCGCCGTACGGGGTGCCTCATACCGGGGCACGGCGTCGGTCACATCGCTAACGTCCACGCTCTGCGCCGGGCCGTGGTCCTGGGCGATGGTGTATCGGCTTGAGTGGTCGGTTTCTTTCTGCGGTGGCTTGGATGAGCACCCCGCCAGCACCAGAGCCACCACGGCCAGTAGGCTGACCAGCCGCAAATCAGCGCGAATTCGGGTCATCGTCGTTTCCTGCAACCAAAAGACCGCGAGCCCGGATTTTAGTTCCGGACCCGTGAAGATTTTCAAGTAGATAAAGCCGTCAGAATTGCGGGGAGATTAACACGGGGCCATAACCCACGCCATTACCGGAGATTACGCTGTGATCATTCGCCGATGGGTGTGGATTGCCATAAGTACACCAAAGGCCGACATCAGAGTGACAATCGAGGTCCCGCCGTAGCTGATCAGTGGCAGCGGCACCCCCACCACCGGCAGAAGCCCGCTCACCATGCCGATGTTCACCACGATATACACCAGGAAAGTCATCGTCAGAGCGCCCGCCAGCAGCCGGCTGAAAGAATCCTGCGCATTCACGGCAATGTAAAAGCACCGCAGAATGATCAGCATATAGATCGCCAGCAGGAAAAGGATGCCCACAAAGCCAAATTCTTCCGCCAGTACCGCAACAATGAAATCCGTATGGCTTTCGGGCAAAAACTCAAGGTGGGACTGGGTTCCCTGCAGCCAGCCCTTACCGCCCCATCCGCCAGAACCAATCGCGGTGGTGGATTGGATGATGTTCCAGCCAGCGCCCAATGGATCACTTTGAGGATCAAGCAGCGTTAACACCCTCTGCTTCTGGTAATCCCGCATGACGAAATGCCACATCAGGGGTGCCGCAATGCCCAGTAACGCAAAAAAGCCGGAAATCAGCTTCCAGCTCAGGCCGGCGAAAAACACCACGAACATGCCGGCCGCACCGACCAGTAATGCCGTGCCCAGGTCCGGCTGTTGAATGATCAGCCCCATGGGTAGCACCACCAGCCCAACTGCAACGCAGACATGACGGAACCGGGGTGGAAGATAATGCCGGGCCAGGTACCAGGCCGCCATCATGGGCACCACCAGCTTCATGATCTCGGAAGGCTGAAACCGGGGCAGTCCGGGCAGCGCGAGCCACCGTTGAGCGCCTTTTGCTCCGACGCCGATCACCAGCACCGCCACCAACCCGACCATGCCAGCAATGTACATCCACGGCGACCAGCGCCGATAGACGGCCGGGTCCAGTTGCGCAAAAATGAACAGCGCAAGAAACGCCACGCCAAACCGCACGGCCTGAGACTTCACTGCTTCGATGCTGGCATCGGCGCCGCTGTAAAGCACCACCAGCCCACTAGCGGATACCAGTACCAGCAACAGCAGCAGCCAGGGATCAAGATGAAGCCGGTGCCACAGGCTGACTGAGCGCTGCAGGCTGTCCGCTGCCGGGACACTGGAGGCGCGTCCCATCATGGCTGACTCTCCCCTGCCTGGCTGATGACGGTAGCGTCGCCGTTCATTTCATTTAACCAGGCATCAAACATGGCGCGGGCGACAGGCGCGGCGACACCACTGCCACTGCCGCCATTTTCAACGATCACGGATACCACAATCTGCGGATCTTCCACGGGGGCAAAACCGACAAACAGCGCGTGATCCCGCAGGCGCTCCTTTACTTCTTCGGCATCATATTCCTCATCTTCAGCAAGGCTGAACACCTGGGCCGTGCCGGTTTTGCCGGCCATCCGGTAGTTGGCACCTTCTGCGGCCCGACGAGCGGTACCCCGGGTTCCATGCATGACTTCCTCCATCGACTTCACCACGAACTCCCAGTCGTCCTCGTTATCGACGGTCAGATCCTCAAGAAAGGCAGGTGCCAGCACCGTGTCCAGCGGCGTATCGCCCACGACGTCCTTGAGCATTCGCGGCTGCACCCAGCGTCCACGATTGGCCACAACCACGGTGGCGGTCGCCATCTGAAGCGGGGTCGCCAGGAAAAAGCCCTGCCCGATGCTCATATTGACAGAGTCCCCCGGATACCAGGGTTCGTTGTACAGGCCCCGCTTCCAGTCCCTGGATGGCAGCAGGCCCGGTAACGCGCCCCCGACATCCAGCGTCGCGTCCATGCCGAAACCGAACCCGGTAAGGTACCGGTGCATGGCGTCGACGCCCATCTCCACACCCATATCGTAAAAATAAACGTCGCAGGATTCCGCCACCGCCCTCAGGCCGTCCACCCAGCCGTGGCCACCGCGCTTCCAGTCCCGGTAGCGGCGGCCGCTGTTGTTGATCTGGTAATGGCCGGGGTCCCAGATTCTGTGGTCCCGGGTAACCGCACCACTGTCAAGACCCGCCAGCAGCAGCATGGGCTTTATCACCGATCCCGGCGGATACTGGCCCCGTAACGCGCGGTTAAACAGGGGCTTATCCCGGGACTCGCTCAGCTCCCGGTAGTCTGCAATACTGATTCCGGTGACGAAGTGGTTGGCATCAAAACCCGGCACGCTGGCCAGTGCCAATATGCCGCCATCTTTCGGGTCGATAGCAACAATGGCGCCCCGGTGCCCCTCCAGCAACTCGAACGCCTTAGCCTGCAGGCGCATGTCCAGGTGCACCATCAGGTCTTCACCGGGCATCGGGTTTTCCCGCTCAAGCACCCGCAGGGTCCGGCCCCGGGCATTGGTTTCCACATGCTCATAGCCCACCCGGCCATGGAGCACCTCCTCGTAGACCCGCTCAACCCCGGACTTGCCGATATAGTTGGTGCCGGCGTAATTCACCGGATCGATACGCTGCAGCTCTTCCCGGTTGATACGCCCCACATAACCAAGGGCATGGGCATTCAGGTGGCCAAAAGGATAATGGCGGACCAGCTCCGCGCTGACTTCCACCCCCGGCAGCTCATGCCGGTGAACCGCCATACTGGCGATTTCCTGCTCGGTCAGATCGTAGTGGAGTGGCAGTTCCTGGAAGGGACGCCTGGGCTCCTGCAGGCGGCGGCGAAAGCGTTCGATATCGTCTTCAGAAACGCTCAGCAGGGACTGCAGACGTTCCAGGGTCGCGTCCATACCCTCGACCCGCTCGGGGATCAGGGTGACACTGAATATCGGCCGGTTCTCTGCAATCAGGGTCCCGTTGCGGTCGTAGATCAGTCCCCGTGTCGGTGGTACGGAGCGCACCTGAACCCGGTTGCGATCAGATAGAGTAGTGTAGGTTTCGTGCTCGATCACCTGGAGGTGGTAAAAGCGGGCGATCAGTACACCGAACAGCACCAGAACCAGGCCCAGCATGACCAGACTGCGACGGTAGAAAAGCCTCCGTTCAGCTGCTGTATCCTTGAACTGGTCCCAGACCATGGAGAATCCTACGCGCGGTGGTACGGGTGGTTACGGGTAATCGTCCAGGCACGGTAGAGCTGCTCCGCGAGCAGTATCCGCACCAGAGGGTGAGGCAGGGTCAGGGGCGACAGCGACCATAGCTGGTTAGCCCGCTCCCGGCATACCGGGTGCAGACCGTCGGGACCGCCCACCAGGAGGCTCACGTCACGGCCTTCCAGCTGCCAGTTACCGAGCTGCCCGGCGAGATCTTCCGTGGACCAGGCACGACCACCCACTTCCATGGCGACAACATGGTCATCCGGCGCGGTAGCGGACAGGACCGCGTCTGCTTCCTGCCGCATCAGGCGGTTGATATCCGGGTTCTTGCCCCGGTGGGGCATGGCAATCTCGATCAGCTCCAGTGGCAGTTCCCGTGGCATGCGCCGGGCGTACTCGCGAAACCCATCGGTCACCCACGCGGGCATTTTCTGCCCGACGCAGACCAGCTTCAGCCGCATGGTTATTCGCTGCCGGCAGCCCCCAGCCCCGGGGCGTCCCGCCACAGGCGCTCGAGGTCATAGAACTCACGGGTTGCGGGCATCATCACATGCAAGACCACATCCCCGAGGTCCACCAGAACCCAGTCGTTCGACTCGCCGCCTTCGACTTTCGCTTCACGAATGTCGCGCTCTTTCAGGTCCTGTATCACGGACTCAGCCATCGACCGGAGATGACGGCCTGACGTCCCGGATGCCACGATCATGAAATCCGTGACACTGGTGCGGTCAGTCACATCCAGTACGCTGATGTCCTTGGCTTTAAGGTCCTCCAGCGCGGCGATAACAATATCTTTCAGCTCTTCTGCCTGCATAACGATCCTGTAACGGGTACCCGACATGCGCCGGATACGGGAATGAGTATGGTGGTCAGTGTATCACCAATTGGTGCTACTGCTCATGGCCTTTGCGACCGTACATGCCCAGCTCGTCAATTCGCGCCAGTACCGCATCCGGCACCAGGTACCGGACGGAGCGACCGGCGGCAAGCCGTTCGCGGATACCGGTAGCGGAAATATCCAGTAACGGCGGCTCCAGTTCCAGAATATAGCCGCCGGGCGCGGCCTTGAGCGCAGCAATATGGTTCGCTCTGCGCTTTTCCAGCAGCCGGGCCGGAATTGAGCCGGGGGATAGCTGTGCACCAGGGCGTGCGACCAGAATAATGTGGGCCAGTTCCGGGATGGCGGCCCACTGGTGCCAGCGATCAAAACTGGCAAACGCGTCGGAGCCAACGACCATGGCAAGAGGCTCATCTGGCCCTAACTGCTCTCGTAGCTGGCGGAGCGTATCGACGGTATAGGAGGCGCCGTCCCGGGTCAGTTCCCGGTCGTCAACCGCGAGCCCTGGTTCGCCGGCAACTGCAAGTTTTAACAGCTCCAGCCGGCGATCGCCGGAGCCACCAGGACGATCGCGATGGGGCGGGATGTGACTGGGCAACAGATGGATCTCGCGAATCGCCAACGCCTCCCGCAACTCAACGGCCACCCGCAGGTGGCCATTGTGTATCGGGTCAAAGGTGCCGCCATAAATTACATGCATGGTCAGGTTCGGATATGTCCGTCGCCAAACACAACGTACTTCTGCGACGTCAGTCCTTCCAGTCCCACCGGCCCACGGGCATGAATCTTGTCGGTGGAGATACCAATCTCGGCACCCAGTCCGTACTCAAAGCCATCAGCAAATCGCGTGGACGCATTTACCATCACCGAGCTGGAGTCCACTTCGGTTATAAAGCGGCGGGCGCGGGTGTAGTTCTCCGTAATGATGCTGTCGGTGTGCTGGGAGCTGTACCGATTGATGTGCTCAATGGCGCCATCAAGCCCATCCACGACCCGCACGGCAAGTACCGGCCCCAGATACTCCTCGTACCAGTCGTCCTCGGTCGCTTCACTCATATCAGGCACTATGGCCCGGCTTGCATCACAGCCGCGCAGCTCAACCCCCTGCTCCAGGAGGGCCCGGGCCAGTAATGGCAGGATGTCATCGGCAATTTCCTGATCCACCAGCAGGGTCTCCATGGTGTTGCAGGTACCGTACCGCTGGGTTTTTGCATTCACCGCGACTTGCAGTGCTTTTTCCGGATCGCCGTGAGCATCCACATAGACATGGCACACGCCGTCCAGGTGTTTGATGACTGGCACCCTGGCATCCCGGCTGATGCGCTCGATCAGTCCTTTACCGCCCCGTGGCACAATCACGTCCACATACTCGGGCATGGTGATCAGCTCACCCACCGCAGCCCGGTCGGTGGTGCGAATCACCTGTACTGAAGCTTCCGGCAGCCCGGCTTCCCTGAGTCCGGCAGCGAGACACTCGGCGATAGCCTGGTTGGAATGGATGGCCTCAGAGCCGCCGCGCAGGATCGTGGCGTTGCCCGACTTCAGGCACAGGCTGGCAGCCTCCACGGTCACGTTCGGGCGAGATTCATAAATAATTCCGATCACTCCCAGGGGCACCCGCATCTTTCCAACCTGGATGCCGGAGGGCCGGAACGACATATCCGTGATGGCGCCGATGGGGTCCGGCAACCCGGCGACCTGGCGCAGTCCTTCGATCATGGCATCGATGCGAGCCGGGGTCAGCTCCAGCCGGTCCAGCATGGCCGCATCCAGACCATTGGCGCGACCGTTTTCCAGATCCTTGCGGTTCGCGTTCGCCAGCTCTTCACGGGCATGATCCAGCGCCTCCGCCGTAGCCGTCAATGCCTGGTTACGGGTTGCGGTGGATGAGCGCGCAATGGCGCGGGCCGCCTGCCGGGCCTGGCCCCCTACTTCGGCCATATAGGCTGCAATATCCATGGGTCGGTAACTCCGGTTCTGCTACGGGTGCATCAATGAAAATCAGGACGTTATTATGCCCGAGGACAGCGAATTTGCCACTTTGATGTTATCATTGAACCCAGACTGACAGTCCAACAGAATTCATCTCAGGAAGGACGAAGCCATGGCCCAGAAGGCCGAGCGATTCCTACTAAGCCGCCTGGCGTGGCTGGGCATTCTCGCGCTGATGGTTCTTTCCGTTTACTGTCTGGCCATCGGCAACCTGCCGGCTGCAGCAGCGGCTCTCGTGGCGGCGGCGATCATACTCACCAGCCCGGCCCTGCCTGGCCCCCAGCGTGAGCCTTCTACCCGTCAGCGGATCACACCGCTACTGGTGCTGATGCTTGGACTGATTCTGCTGGCCGGCCTCTGGCTCAACATTTCCCCGCTCTATTACTGGCTGTTCCCGCTGCCGCTGATTATTCTCGGCCTGCTGCCCGTGCGCCTCGGCCCCCCGCTGGCGCTGGCCCTGATAGCTGTCATATTGGGCATATTCACATCCCGCGGTGGTGACCCGGTTCGCCACCAGATTATTGCACCCCTGGTGCTGAGCACGGCCCTGGCTGGCATGTTCTTTCTGCTGTGGCATTACAAGGCCCGACAGATTGCGCCGCTGCGCCGTTCCGATGAACTGACCCAGGCTGCCAGCCGGGAATATCTGAGCGCCGACCTGCACAGGGAGATCCAGCGCAGCGAGCGGGAAGGACTGGACCTGTCCGTCATCATGATCGGCCTTGATGCGCACCTGAGCGAACCGGAGATTGACGCCGACCTGCAGGCCCTGCTGCCCCGGATCGGGCGCTATCTGCACTCCCGGCTGAGGGAGTTCGATACCTGGTACCGGGTTGCCGACCTGCAGTTTCTGGTCATCCTTCCAGCCATGGCAACGCCGGGGGCCAGCAAGCGCGCGGAGCAGCTTCGCCTGGGTTTAATGTCCCTGCTGGAGTCCCACGGGCTTGACGTGACGGTCAGCGCTGGTGTCGCTGGCCTGAATATCGGCGATAACGCCGATACGCTACAACAGGCGGTGGCAAGTGCATTACAGGGAGCGCAGAAAAAAGGTGGCAACCGGGTTCAGGCCTGGAGCACCTGGACCCACACACCGCCCATGGACCCCGACAGGAGCCCGGCACCGTGACTGAAACCCGGCTGAAAACCCTGACCTGCCTTCTCGCCTACAGCCTCAGCATGATCATCTTCGGGTTGCTGGCGGTGCAGAATCTGCGCTTTGGCTTTTACGCTCTGTTCTACCCCGCGGCCGGCCTGAGTGCCATCAGCCTGGCGGGCTGCCTCTACACTCTGGCTGTCAACCGCTACCAGTTGCGGGCCCGCGGCCATATGCCGGTGCTGTTGCTGATGCATATCGCCGCGCTGGCCGGTGCCCTGATTTCGGTCCACGCCGGTACATACTGGGAGCTGCCGGTACTGACCCTCACCTTTCTCATTCTGCCGCTGACTCAGGCATTGAAGCTGACCCTTCCGGTCGCCGCCCTGTTCGCGGTGATTCTCCTCTGGCAGTTGCCGCCGGAGGCCAGTCTGCTGGCAATCGGCGCCGGTGCCGTGCTGATAGCCAGCGCCGGACTGGCCAACTGGCACTACGAGCATATGACCCAGTCCGCCCAGGATCTGGCTATCATTGATCCTCTGACCGGTGCCCACAACGCCCGGTTTCTGGACGAAACCCTGCAGAAGGAAATCAGCCGCGCCCAGGCGACCCGTCATCCGGTATCCGTGCTGATGCTCGATATCGACCACCGCGACCAGGTTGCGGAAATGCTGGGACACGAGCAGATACCCGGGCTATATCGTCAACTGGCAGAGCATCTTTTTACCCTCGTGCGGGCCGGCGATACTCTGTACTTTCTTGGCGAAGGCCGCTTTTGCCTGATCCTGCCATTCACCCCTGAGGAAGGGGCCCGGGTAACCGCGGAGCGGATACGCCGCAGCATTGCAGAAGCGGCCTGGCCCCAGGTCGGTCGCATGACCGTCAGTATCGGGGCAACTACCCACCTGAATCAGGAGACCCTGGGCGAGCGCCTGCGCCAGCGCGCCACCGACGCGCTGGAAGAGGCCAGCCGCCGTGGTCAGGACCATGTCTGGTTCAGTGCGGATGGCCGCCAGGTAGCCTGATGCAGCAAGTGACCGAAAACCTGATTCAGTGGCTTACCATCCATCCCGGCTGGCTGACGGCCACCATATTTCTCGTCGCCCTGCTCGAGTCGCTGGCCGTTGCCGGCCTTCTGGTACCCGGTGTAGCCATCCTGTTTGCGGCCTCCGTGCTGGCCGGGCAGACAGGTACACCGGTATTTGAGGTTCTGGCCTGGGGCACCGCCGGTGCTATTATCGGTGACTTTTCGAGCTTTTGGCTGGGGCGGCACCTGCAGGGACGACTGCATCAGGTCTGGCCGTTCCGCAATCACCCCATCATGGTGCGCCGGGCCGAAGGCCTGTTCGCACGACACGGCGGGAAGAGCGTCCTCATCGGACGTTTCGTGGGCCCCGTGCGCCCGTTTATTCCCATGGTCGCCGGTGCATTCAATATGCCCGCCAGGCGTTTCATGGCGGTCAATGTGGCATCGGCCCTGGCGTGGGCGCCTTTCTACCTGTTACCCGGATTCGCTGTGGGAGCGGCGCTGGCCGGTCCCGAGCCTGTGCCACCGGCACTGTATATTATCGGCGCCGGTGCTGCCGGTGTGATCGCACTGGCCTGGTTTCTCTTCGTTCGGCTGCAACTCGGATTGCGCAGCGAAAGCCACCTGTACCAGTATCTGGAAAGAGTCACTGGCCGTTATAATGCTACGCACCGTTTCTGGCGGGCACTGTACAGCGAGCGTCCGGCGGAAGGCGGAGAATTCCCGCTGGCATCCATCTGCCTCGCGCTAGGCGCCACTGGTGCGTTCATTCTGTGGGCGCTGTTCAGCCAGGGCACCGGTATTCTCCAGCCAGCCGACCACTATTTTCAGGACCTGACCGAGGTTATCCGGTCGCCCCTGACCGATCCGGTTCTGGTCCTTCTGACCCTCGCGGGTGACCCTCCGGTACTGGTGACTGGCAGTCTGCTGATGGCCTGTGCGTTACTGATCCGCGGCTATCCCAGTGCGGCGGTTCATCTGGTAACTGCGCTGGCGCTGACCTCAGTGAGCGTCACCCTGTTAAAGAATGGCCTGGGGGTCGCGCGGCCTACCATCGTCAGTGCACCACCATCCAGCTTTGCTTTCCCCAGCGGCCATGCCACAGGCATTACGGTATTTGTAGGCATTACCGCTGCCTTCGTGGCCCGGGAATGGGCACCTGCCCGGCGCTGGCGGATCTACGTCCTGTTCAGCATTCCCATGGTATTGGTAGCGACCAGCCGGATCGCACTGGGAGTGCACTGGTTTACCGATGTGGTTGGAGGCATCCTGCTTGGCCTGGCAATTTGTGGCCTGATTCGTGCCAGTTACAGTCGCTACGACCGCACCCCCCTGTCACCGGATGTGTTCACCCTGGCTGCGGTGGCGTTATGGCTCATTTATCTGGTGGGTTACCTCTGGTGGCAATTCCCGGCGGCGCTGCTTGCCTATGCCGTTGCCAGTTAGCCCAGTGCTGCTGCCGGTTTTCACAACGAGCCTTACCGTGCGGGTCGTGCTGCCAGCAGACGCTGCAGTTCGTCCAGGCGTTCTTTCGCGGCTTCCAGCAGCTTGAGACTGCGGGAGGCGCTTAACTCCAGCGCCCCCAGCCGTCGGTAGGCCGGCACCTGCTCAAACTCGGGTGGCCTCTCCCTGTTACCCGCCGAGATACAGGCGTGAAGCCGCGCCACGATCACCAGATCCACCAGTTGTGGCAGGTCGCTGGCGCACTCATAAGACCAGTTATCAGCATGGCGGGCCGCTTCTATAAAACCGGGGGCGAAGTTCCATCGCTCCAGAATGGCGGCACCAATGTCCCCCTGGAGTTCGGCAATTGCCCGTTCCAGCGCTGGAGGGCTGGCCACCAGGCCAGGGTAGCGCTCGGCGTGGACCAGCACGGGCACGGCTCCGATATTGTGGAGCAGGCCGGCTAGCAGGGCTTCTTCCGGTTCGATCTTGGTGACGGACTCGGCCAGCACATAGGCCAGAGCTGCTACCGTGCGCGCTTCGCTCCACAGGCTGTCCATGGCCTGCTGTAATTCCGGCTGACGGCTGCGATAGACCTCTCCCAGGGAAAATACGGCAACCAGTTGGCGGGTGGTGTTCATACCCAGCCGGACCACACCATCACGAACGTTGCGAACCTCACTGAACCCCCGGTACAGCGCACTGTTACAAGCCCGTATCAGCTTGGCGGACATTGCGGGGTCTGCGGTCAACGCGCGGGCGATGTCATCACTTGAGGTATCGTCCCGGTCCGCCAGCCGCCGGACCTTCCAGGCGACGTCCGGTAAACTGGGCAGGCTTACCTGGTTGGACCTCAGTTCGCGATAAAAAGCCATCAGCAGCCGGTGTTCGTCGTTGGCATCCATATCGCTGCCGCCAGTCTCTTCCGGCGGTGCAACGGGGGCGGATTGCAGTAACCGGTGCAGCACTGCCTGCTCGATTATCAGGCACTCGCTCGGCTGGATGGCAGTGACGTTGAAGCGACGGGGCTGCTGACGGGCAATGGCAGAGGTGGCCATTTCGGTGCCACCGATGACCGTTGTCTGGCGACCATCCTCGGCAGCGACCTCCAGCGCACCCTCAAGAAGGAAAAATTCCCGGCCGTCCAGGGTGCCTCTCTCGATCAGACGCTGACCCGGCTGGTAGGACCTACGCTCGGCCCGGTTGAGCAGCACCACCAGCTGCTCATCACTCAGACGGCGGAGGGGTTCAAAGGCTTTAAGACGGCTAAGTGCCAACGTTTCGCGGACGGCCATGGCGGGATCCCTGTTCCTGACAACCGGAACAACCTTCCGGCAGCTACCCTGTTGCGTTTATTATTGCCGGACAGCAAGGCCTGGCTACCAGGCGTCCTGTACGCCCGCTCGAAAGCCCGGCTTGTGCAGTATTCGGGATCACGGCCATGAAAACAACCATCTGATGCGTCGCCAATCTGGTATCCTCAACGGTTCCGCATCCAACACGTGACCCACCAGACCTGGCTTGCCCTATCAGGGGCTCATGCCCATGTCCGGATGAGGCACGGTTAAACTGACTGTTGATTAACGAGAGAGCAACCAATGCCAGAATATCGCTCACGCACCTCCACCGCTGGTCGTAATATGGCGGGGGCACGGGCCCTTTGGCGCGCGACCGGAATGAAAAACGATGATTTCGGTAAACCCATTATCGCCGTGGCCAACTCCTTTACCCAGTTCGTGCCCGGGCACGTTCACCTGAAGGACCTGGGCCAGCTGGTCTGCCGCGAAATCGAAGCGGCCGGCGGGGTTGCCAAGGAATTTAACACCATTGCCGTGGACGATGGCATCGCCATGGGTCACGACGGCATGCTCTACTCGCTGCCGTCCCGGGAAATCATCGCCGACTCGGTCGAGTACATGGCGAATGCTCACTGTGCCGACGCGCTGGTCTGCATCTCCAACTGCGACAAGATCACCCCGGGCATGTTCATGGCTGCCATGCGCCTGAACATCCCGGCCATCTTTGTATCCGGCGGCCCCATGGAAGCGGGCAAGACCAAATTGTCAGAGCACAAGCTTGACCTGGTTGATGCCATGGTTATTGCAGCCAACCCAAACACCACCGACGAGC
>CAZHAY010000043.1:16303-21000 GCA_964530545.1 uncultured Marinobacter sp. | reverse complement strand
CGGCAATACGGCCCTTGAGCAGGGTAAGGGATTCGCTGATATCCGGGAGCTCGGGGTTGACTTCCCGGTCACTGAGCCCGGCAAGCGTGTCCCGCAGGGCTGCAACCCGGTTATCGGTGTTGTCGAACCAGGTTTCCAGCGAAACCACGGCCTTGTCCAGAGCTTGCCGGTACAGGTCTTCATGGCCACGCAACACCGCGAGTTCCGCCTGTTCCAGCATGAGTTGCAGGTTAAGCCGCGCCCAGGCGCTCTGGTCCGGGGACAGCAGGGGTTTGACGGGCTCGTCCAGACGGCGGATGGAGACGACCTGGCCAAGGCTGTCCGTTATTCGCTGCCATGCCCTCGCAGCGGTATTCGGCTCGGTATCCGGGGCGTTATTGCCAGCGTTCTGGTCTGGCTCAGACGCAGGCTGACCGCCACCGATGACGGCCTGATCCGTCAGCTGGGTCACGGTCTCCCGGGCGGCCTCAAGCTGTAGATAAAGTCCTGTGCGGTCCACGTCGGTTACGGTGCGCAACGCCATGATTTCCCGTGCGAGCTGCTCACGCACAGGGTAGACCCCCACATCGTCGGTTTCCCGCAGAACCTGATCCGCCGCATTCAGGGCTGCCAGTGCGCCGCGGATATCCTGTTCGATCAGCAGCCGCTGGTTGGCTATGCGCAGCAGATATTCCGCTTCCGCCAGCAGCCAGTCGGTGCGGGTGCGGTTGCCGGCATCCAGCAATTGCCGGGCGTTGTGATCAATCTGCCGCTGCTGCTCACTTAACCGCCGCTGCTGTTCCCGCAGTGTGCTCTCCAGACCTTGCAGACGGCCGCTGTGGTCGTTACTGCCCTGGCTGAGGCGCTGCTCCAGTTGCCGGTTCTGATCGCTGATATGATTCAGGGACTGTTGCAGTTGCTGGTGGCTCTGGGACTGCTGCCAGCTCCAGAACCCCACGCCGACAAGCCCGGCAAGAAGAATCAGGCAGAATATCCACAGGGGCCAGGTTTTTCCCTGGGGTGGCTGGCCGGGGTTGGCAATGGTCGCAGGCAGCTTATTCGGGGAATCTGTCACGGGTATCCTTACTGACGTTCAGGGCGTTCCGGATGGCTACGGGCGTCGGCCTGGTGGTGGGAATAGCAGCGAATCACCTGGTCCACGATTTCACCGTCGGCCATGCCACTGGCACACACCACGCGATTAAAGCCCGCCTCGCGGGCGGTCTGGGCAATCCGATCCACCGGCACGAGGAGCAGGCTGTCGTGGCAATTATGGCCGCTATTCTCACTCAGTGCGATGAAATTGTTCAATGTTTCCCCGGAAAGGGCGATCACCACATCCGGCTGGAAACGGTCCAGGCAGGCCTCCACCAGGTCGCTGGAGTGCACGGGTAACTGTCGTCGATACAGAGGCAGCACGGTCACCTGTGCGCCCCGTGCTTCCAGAGTTTCCCGCAGCAGTTCGCGGCCCTGTTCACCGCGGGCCAGCAGAACCTTCTGGTGGTTGAGTTGCTGCAGTGCCGGCTGTTCCAGCAACGCCTCGCTGGTGAAACCGGCTGGCGGGTGGTCTGCGTCCAGTCCGGCCTCGGCCATGGCGGCGGCGGTGCCGGAGCCGACCCCGTACCAGCGGATACCCGCCGGTAACTGCGGCCACCAGTTATCGATGCGGTCCAGCAGCTGTCGGGTGGCGTAGGGGCTGACCGCAACGACATGCTGGTAGTGGTCAAGGTTGAGGATAATCTGACGGGCTTCAGGGGTTTCCGGCAACGGCACCCGCTCAATGGCAGGCAGCACCCGGGTGGCTGCTCCCACCGCCTCGAAAGCCCCGGCCAGGCGGCTGGCCTCCGGCTCGGGGCGACAGATGAGTACCCGGGCGCCGGACAGGGCCCCAGCGGTGTTATCGGGGAGAGTGGCCATAGATATCGGCAAGAATCCGGTCCGCGCCCAGGTCCAGCAGTTCCTCCGCCAGCCTGACTCCCAGTTGCTCACCTTCGGCACGGGGGCAGCGGCCTTCTACCCGCAGAATCTGTTCGCCGTTAACCGCGCCCACCAGGCCCCGCAGCCATAAGGTGTCGTCGTCTTCCAGCAGCGCGTAGGCGGCAATAGGTACCTGGCAACCGCCTTCCAGGCGCCGGTTCAGCGCCCGTTCCGCCCGGACCCGGTCCCAGGAATCCTGATGGTTCAGGGGAGCTAGCAGGGCGATCAGTTCCTGGTCGTTGAGACGACACTCAATACCCAGGGCTCCCTGGCCTACCGCTGGCAGGCAGAGGGTGTCCGGCAGGGTATAACGGATCCGGTCATCAAAGCCCAGCCGTTTGAGGCCCGAAGACGCCAGTACGATGGCCTGATAGTCGCCGGCATCCAGTTTCGCCAGCCGGGTATTGACGTTGCCCCGAAGTGTACGGATCTGGAGATCCGGACGGTAAGCACGCAGTTGCGCTTCGCGGCGCATGCTGGCGGTGCCTACGATAGCGCCCTGGGGCAGATCATCAACGCTTTCGAAGTCATTGCTGATAAAGGCGTCGGTGGGGTCTTCCCGCTCACAGATGGCCACCAGGCCGAGGCCGTCCGGGAATATCATCGGTACGTCCTTCATGGAGTGCACGGCCAGGTCGGCGCGACCATCCAGCATGGCCTCTTCCAGCTCCTTCACGAACAGCCCTTTACCGCCAATCTTTGCCAGCGGAACATCCAGGATTTTATCGCCCTGGGTAGTGATTCCGAGCAGCTCCACTTCGACATTGTCGTGCAGGCGCTCCAGTTCGGACTTGATGAACTCCGCCTGCCAGAGGGCGAGGGCGCTGTTCCGGGTTGCGATACGAAGAGTACGTTTTGCCATGATGTCTAGAATTCTTGAACGGTGGGAATGGGTGGCTGTACGGTAGCTGCAAAGTCCATACAGAACGTAGTACAAGCCTAACGCGCCGGCTGCGAAAAGTCCCGTCCCGTCGTGGCCGAGGATCTACAGCTCCCGCAGCCGCTGCCGTACCGGTGCGACATGACGACGGCTGACAGCCAGGGCTTCTGTGACTCCGGACAGCCGGAGCTGAACGCTGCCATCCTCCAGCCGTTCCAGGGCGCGGACAAAACGGATGCCGACCAGGGTATTGCGATGGATCCGCAGCAATTGTTCCGGGAAACGCTGTTCCAGTGCCCTGAGGCTGAGATCGGTGAGCGTCTGACCCTGGTCGTGGTGGAGGGTGACGTATTTCTGGTCGGCTTCGCAGTGGGTCACCCGCGTCATGTCGACCAGCTCGGTGCCCCGGGCGCTGGCGACCGGCAGGTGGTGGGACTCCTCGTCGCTACGACGTCGAAGCGCACGCAGCTGAGCCCGGTTCAGGCGCTCCGCCCGCGCCAGCGCCTCCGCCAGAGCCTGTTGGCGGACGGGCTTGAGCAGATAGGCCGCAGCCTGTACCTCAAAGGCGCGAATCGCGTACTCATCATAGGCGGTGCAGAAGATCACGGCGGGTGGATCACGGCGGGCGGATAACTGTTCCGCAACCGCCAGGCCATCTCCGCCTGGCATATGGATATCCAGCAGCACCACATCCGGGTTATGTTCGGCCACCGCTGCCAGGGTCTGATCGCCGGTAGCGGCTTCGGCGGTTACCCGGTAGCCGTCCAGTTGCTCCACCATGCGCGCCAGCCTTTCCCGGGCCAGGGGTTCATCGTCTGCAATCAGTACATGGCGATGAGTCATCGGTTTGCTCCCAGGGTCTGCCAGGGCAGCCGCAGGGTGACGGTCAGACGGTCATCCTGCTGGCTGAGTTTGAGGACCGCGGTCTCACCAAACAACGCCTGCACACGGGCCTGGATATTATTCATGGCAACCCGGTTGCCGTGGTGCCGCTGGGCAGCTTCGTCCGGCTTCGGGTTCTGGATCAGCAGGTAAACGTACTGGCCGGTACGCTGGCTTTCAATGACCACGGTACCGCCCTCAGGCCGGGGCTGAATACCGTGATAGATGGCGTTCTCCACCAGTGGCTGAAGAGTGAGGGGCGGAATGGCCTGGCGACTCAGGGCATCGTCGGTGCGCCAGTCGATCGTCAGGCGCTCTCCCAGGCGTAATTGCTCCAGCGCCAGATAGCGGCGGCAAAGGGCCAGTTCTTCTTCCAGCGACACCAGCTGTTCACTGGTATTCAGAGACGCACGGAACAGCTCTGACAGATCCAGTACCGCGTCTTCCGCCTGTTCCGGCCGGGTGCTGATCAGGCTGGCAATGGTGTTCATGCTGTTGAACAGAAAATGAGGATGAATACGCGCCTGCAGGGCAGTCAGCCGATAGCTCATCTCGGCCTGTTTCTGATGCCGCCACTGATGCTGCAGGTAGAAGTAGCGAAGCACCATGAGCGTCGCAAGCACAGCGATGACCAGGCTCTTGCCGGTGGCCTGCCACTGACTGGCCGGATCATCGGGGTAAAGAAAATCGTTTGCCAGCATGCTGAACAGCAGGACATCCAGTACCACCAGGCTGACCATGGCGATGGTGGCGTGACCGGTAGCCAGCCGGGCCAGCCAGGGGCGGGCGAGACAGATCAGCGCCGCGCTGGTGAGTACCGTCCACTGGGCCAGCAGTGATACCAGGCCGAAATAGTTCCATTCAATCCACTGGCCACGGGCATGGGCCATGGCCAGCAACAGGACCAGCAGCTCGCTGCCGATGACCAGCAGGAATACCGACCGCACCCGGCACAGGTCCGGCACAAAGAACCCGGACG
>CAZHAY010000043.1:14244-16203 GCA_964530545.1 uncultured Marinobacter sp. | reverse complement strand
ACCAGCAGGAATACCGACCGCACCCGGCACAGGTCCGGCACAAAGAACCCGGACGTGCCTGTGCCGGACTCATCCGGACCCGGGGTTTGACGACGGCCAGCTGTCATTGGCGTGAGAGTCCTCACAGGGGTGTTATAATCCGCACACATTTTTCGCGCCCGCACCATTCTGCCGGGCAGTCAGCAGGAAAGATACACCATGACCGATCCGAACAAGAGTTCCGAAAAGCCCTGGGGCGGCCGTTTCAGCGAGCCGACCGATGCATTTGTGGAGAAGTTCACGGCTTCTGTGGGTTTTGATCAGCGTCTTTACCACCACGACATCCGCGGCTCCATCGCCCACGCCACTATGCTGGCGGAGGTCGGTGTGCTGACTCAGGACGAGAAGGAGCAGATTGTCGACGGCCTGGAGGCCGTGCGTGGTGAAATCGAGCGGGGGGAGTTCCCCTGGTCGGTCAGCCTCGAAGACGTCCATATGAATATTGAAGCCCGGTTGACGGATCGTATTGGCATTACCGGTAAAAAGCTGCACACCGGTCGCAGCCGTAACGATCAGGTCGCGACGGATATCCGCCTTTATCTGCGGGACGAGATCGACGTGATCGCGGAAGAGCTGAACCGGCTGCGCCGTGGCCTGCTGGACCTGGCGGAGCGCGAGGCGGACACCATCATGCCCGGCTTTACCCATCTGCAGACGGCCCAGCCGGTCACCTTCGGCCACCACCTGCTGGCCTGGGCCGAAATGCTGGAGCGGGATGCGGAGCGTCTGCAGGATTGTCGCAAACGGGTCAATATCATGCCGCTGGGTGCCGCCGCGCTGGCGGGTACGACCTATCCCATTGACCGGGCGCTGACCGCGCAGTTGCTGGGCTTCGACCGGCCCACGGAAAACTCCCTGGACTCAGTGAGTGACCGGGACTTTGCGATTGAATTCTGTAGCTTTGCGGCCCTGTTGATGACGCACCTGTCCCGGTTCAGTGAAGAACTGGTGCTGTGGACGTCGGCCCAGTTCGACTTTATTGATCTGCCGGATCGCTTCTGCACCGGATCGTCCATCATGCCCCAGAAAAAGAACCCGGATGTGCCGGAGCTGGTACGGGGCAAGACCGGGCGGGTCAACGGCCACCTGGTCAGCCTGCTGACCCTGATGAAAAGCCAGCCGCTGGCCTATAACAAGGATAACCAGGAAGACAAGGAACCGCTGTTTGACACCGTGGATACGGTGAAGGGCTGCCTGCGGGCCTACGCCGATATGGTGCCGGCCATTACGCCGAAAGCCGACAACATGCGCGAAGCGGCCCGCCGCGGCTTCTCTACGGCGACGGATCTGGCGGACTATCTGGTGAAAAAGGGTGTTCCCTTCCGGGATGCCCACGAGGTGGTCGGCAAGGCGGTGGCCTTTGGGGTTGCAGAGAAAAAGGATCTGTCAGAAATGGCCCTGGCGGAGCTGCGCCAGTTCTCCGATACCATTGAGAACGATGTGTTCGACGTGCTGACGCTGGAAGGCTCGGTGCAGGCCCGGGACCACCTGGGTGGTACGGCGCCAGCTCAGGTAAGGGCTGCAGCGGAACGGGCCAGGCAGCGGCTCGGGTAACATCTGCCTTTTGGCCAGATTGGCCATTGTCCCGGTTGACCCAATCACGTCAGCCGGGACAATGGCAACGAGTCAGGCGATGGCGCCGGCAGACTGGCTACCCCAGCCTGTCATGCCCAGTTCGGCCAGCGGTTGTGGGGGGCTGACCTGAAGCCCCTGAATAAAATGGATGCCCAGGTTCTGTACCCGTTGGCGGGCAATGTCATTCTCAACGCTGGTGGCGATCGTCAGTTTGCCGCTGGTGTTGGCGATGCGTTGCAGGGCTTCCGCCATCACCAGGTGGGTAGGCTCATCCCGCAGACCGTTCATCAGCTCCGGCGCCAGCTTGATGTAGTCCACCGGCAGGCGTCCGGCCAGCCGGTAGCT
>CAZHAY010000043.1:0-14144 GCA_964530545.1 uncultured Marinobacter sp. | reverse complement strand
AGGGTCTGGCGAATGACCTGCCGGTCCAGCCGGCGGGACAGTTCGAACCGCTCGATCAGAGGCAGAAAGTCCTTAGGCAGCAGATCCGTATCGCTGCCGTTAGCACCCTTCAGGCGGGCCAGCACTTCCAGTCGCAACCCCCGATCGGAATGCTTCAGGGCTTCAATGGGCTGATACTCCAGCGGCAGTCCGCCCTGGGAGAGGCTTTCGCGGATATGCCCCAGTAACGCCTTGGTGCGGGCAATGTCTTCCCGCTCCGCCGACCGGGGGCGGGGCGTTTGCGAAGAAGGGGTCATCGTCGTGTTTTCGCCACGGGCCAGCGGTGAAGGGCGACTTCGAATGATTGTGCGCACCAGTACCCGGGCCGCCATGAAGTGCCCGCCGCTGTGGCGGAGGGTAACGGTCAGCGGTCGTCCACTGTCGTGGTAGCTGGCGTAATCCGGGCATAGGGGATTGTCCTCCGCAGAGGCAATCAGTTGGCTGAGCGGGCGACCTTCCAGCTCACTGCTGCTGTAACCCAGCACCAGCGACAGGTTCGGGTCGGTACCCATCACCTTGCCGTCCTGGCCAATGGTCAGAACGGTCGTCAAGCCTTCGCCGGCACCGGGGCGGTGGCGGCAAATGACGAGCTCATTCAAGTCAGCATACTCCTGTCAGAATCCACTTTTTTTATTGTCGGGGGTCCGTTGCCTGGTGCCGGTAATCATTCCTGATTCGGGCTGTCCCTAGTCTGGTAGGCTACATAAATGCCAAACTCATCACATTGTACAGATTAAACGTAGAAAGAAAACGTCTCAGTTATGGAGTGACGTAAAAGCGGGCAGGGCGAGACCTCGGAGCCGATCTGATAAACGTCCTGGCCGCACGGCGCTTTGTCCCCCCTCGACGCTCGCCCTGGCGGATGCCCCTCAGGTATACTTGAGCGTTATTTTTTACCGGTGCAGCTGTCGTTTTGGACTGCTCCACCGCCGGACAACGCAGGAAATTCCATGGTAAGAACCGCAATCTGCCTGATGGTGGTGGCCCTGACAGTCGGATTGACTACCGGCTGCGGCCAGAAAGGCCCCCTGGAGCGCCCGCCGGCGGCGCCTGCCGTTGCAGAGACTCCAGCCGACGACCGTACCGAAACCCCTTGACAGGATTTTTGCATGGACCAGTTCAGTTATCGTGACGGCCAGCTGTTTGCCGAGCAGGTGCCGGTGGCCGATATCGCCCGCGAACACGGCACACCGGCCTACGTCTATTCCCGTGCTGCCTTTGAAAACCATTACCGCGCCTACGACGATGCGCTGGCCGGGCGTCCCCACCTGATCTGTTATGCCGTCAAGGCCAACAGCAATCTGGCGGTGCTGAATGTACTGGCGCGCCTTGGGGCGGGTTTTGACATTGTCTCTGTGGGTGAGCTGGAGCGGGTACTCAGGGCCGGAGGCGACCCGGGCCGGGTGGTTTTTTCTGGCGTCGGTAAGCAGCTCCATGAGATGCGGCGGGCGCTGGAAGTGGGGGTACGCTGCTTTAACGTGGAATCCGATACCGAGCTGGACAGTCTGAACCAGGTGGCTGGTGAGCTGGGCGTCAAGGCGCCGATTTCCCTGCGGGTGAACCCGGACGTGGATGCCGGGACCCATCCCTACATCTCCACCGGTCTTAAAGAAAACAAGTTCGGCATTGATATCGCGGACGCCCCGCGGGTGTATGCCCGGGCGGCGACCATGCCCAACCTGGATATCCAGGGCGTGGACTGTCATATCGGCTCGCAACTGACCACGGTTGCGCCATTCCTCGACGCCCTCGACCGGGTGCTGGCACTGGTGGATCAGCTCGCGGCTGATGGTATCCAGGTGCACCATCTGGATATGGGGGGCGGCCTGGGGGTGAACTATGACCAGGAGCAACCGCCAACCCCGGGGGAGTACATCCAGGCTATGCTGGAGAAAATCGGCGACCGGCCACTGGAGCTGGTGCTGGAACCGGGCCGGTCCATCGCCGCTAATGCCGGCATCATGCTGACCCGGGTGGAGCTTCTCAAATGTACCGAACACCGTAATTTTGCCATTATCGACGGCGCCATGAACGATCTGATCCGGCCGGCCCTGTACGATGCCTGGCAGGCCATTGTGCCGGCCCGACCGCGCTCAGACGTGCCCGAGAAAACCTGGGATGTGGTCGGCCCCGTCTGTGAGACCGGCGACTTCCTCGGCAAGGACCGGCGCCTGGCCCTGGCCTCAGGGGATTTGCTGGCTGTACGGTCAGCCGGCGCTTATGGCTTTGTCATGAGTTCCAACTACAACACCCGCAACCGCCCACCGGAGCTGATGGTGGACGGTGATAAGGTCTACGTGGTTCGCGAGCGGGAAACCCTGGAAGACCAGTTGCGACACGAACACTGCCTGCCTGATGAGTGAGGATGCAATGACGGGAGCAAGGCGCAGTCAGGGCCCGCTGCTGTCTTTCACCAAAATGCATGGCCTGGGCAATGATTTCATGGTGATTGACGCCATCAGTCAGCCCTTTCACCTGCGTCCGGACCTGATTCGCAGGCTGGCGGACCGCCACCTGGGGGTCGGCTTCGACCAGTTGCTGATCGTCGAACCACCGGGATTGCCGGATGTGGACTTCCGTTATCGCATCTTTAACGCCGACGGTACCGAAGTGGAGCAGTGCGGCAACGGCGCCCGCTGTTTTGCCCGTTTTGTACGGGACCAGCGGCTGACCAATCGCCGCCTCATCCGGGTGCAGACCGCCGCCGGCATTATTGAGCTCAAGGTGGGCCGCGATGGCTGGGTAACCGTCAACATGGGTGTGCCGGTGCTCGAGCCGGCCAGCATTCCGTTTGCCGCCGACAAACGTCAGCTGGTCTATCCTGTGGAAACTGAAGGGCAGAGAGTAGAGCTTTCCGCAGTATCCATGGGGAATCCCCACGGGGTGGTGCTGGTGGACGATGTGGACACGGCCCCGGTGTCGACCCTCGGGCCGCAGCTGGAGCGTCATCCACAGTTTCCGGCCCGGGCCAATATCGGATTCCTGCAGATCATTGACCGGGGCCGCGCACGGCTGCGGGTGTTCGAGCGGGGTGTCGGCGAAACCCTCGCCTGCGGCACCGGCGCCTGTGCAGCAATGGTAGCGGGACACCTGCGGGGCCTTCTCGACAATCAGGTGCGCATCACATTGCCGGGGGGGGATCTGGCCATCCGATGGCAGGGGGAAGGGGCCCCTGTTATGATGGAAGGGCCGACCGCGCGAGTCTTTGATGGTCAGCTCCGGCTGCCCGCCGAGATACATCCCCGGCGTCGTAACCGCCGGGCTACGGGCCGCCCGGCCGAGCGTCGTGCCGGCGGCAGCCGACCCTGAACCGGTCGTGCAGGACATAACCACCGGCCCATCAGAAGGCCGACACAACAACAGTCACAAACTGTCCTAATAACAGGGGAACCCTTCTGTGGATGCAACCTTAACCGCTGAACAGGTCGCTGAGTACCTGCAGGACAATCCGGATTTCTTTATCGGCCGTGATGAGCTGCTGCGCGCACTGACCTTGCCCCACGATAGCGGGCGGGCAATTTCCCTGGTGGAGCGACAGGTTCACCTGTACCGCGAACAGCGAGATACCCTGCGGCGGGAGCTGGTCGAGCTGGTCGCCATTGCCCGTCAGAATGATCGCCTGTTCGAAAAAAGCAAGCGCCTGCTGATGCAGGTCATAGAGGCCCGCAATCTGACCGAGATGGCAGCGGCCATCGACGACAGTATCCGGGGTGATTTCGGGCTGGATGCGGCTTCCGTGATGCTGATTGGCGGCGAGTTGCCCGTGGGCAGCACCACCGGTGCCCTTCATGTGATTTCAGAGGCGGAGGCGGAGCAGGCGCTGGGCGTTTTACTGGACGGCGATCGCGCCGTTTGCGGCCAGTTCCGGGAGGCGGACCGTGACTTCCTGTTCCCCGGGCGGGATGAGCCGGTGGCCTCGGTGGCGCTGGTCCCCCTGCGTACCGACCGCCTGCTGGGTGTGTTTGCGGTGGGCAGTTGTCAGCCCGGTTATTTTGACCAGAGCATGGGATCGCTGTTCCTGTCCTATATCAGCGACACCCTGAGCCGGCTGTTGCCTCCTATGCTGCAGCGCCACCGTCAGGTGGAGCCCCTGCTGGACGCCGTCGCCGAATCCCGCTGATGGGCGGCGGCTGGCAGTCATTGCAGCGGAGACTCGGCTGATGGCGGGCGCGGACTCCCGGATACCGGCGGCTCTGCCTGATACCCTGACCCAGCCGGTCGGCGACTTCATTCAGCACCTTGCGGCCGAACGACGCCACTCGCCCCATACCTGTAACGCCTACCAACGGGACCTGACCCGCCTGGCCCAATGGCTGACATCGCTGACACCACCGCTAACGGCATGGGGGCAGCTGACCGAAGCCGACGTGCGGCGCTATGCTGCGACGCTGAACCGGGATGGGCTGGCTGGCCGAAGTATAGCCCGCGCTTTGTCTGCTCTTCGACGATTCTATGAGTACCTGATCCGCGAGCACCGGCTGCGCCACAATCCGGCGCTGGATGTCAAAGCTCCCCGCAGTGGTCGCCGCTTACCGGTAGCCGCCGACGCCGATCAACTGACCCACCTGCTGGACTCGCCCCCCGAGGAACCTCTTGAGGTGCGGGACCTGGCCATGTTTGAACTGTTTTATTCATCCGGGCTGCGATTGGCGGAACTGACCGGGTTGGACCTTGGGGATCTTGATCTTGAGGCCCGGGAGGTCCGGGTGCTGGGCAAGGGCAGTCGGGAACGGCTGCTACCCATCGGCCGCAAAGCACGGCAGGCCCTTGACCAATGGCTGAAGCTGCGCCCGACCTTCGCAGCGGAAGGCGAGCCCGCTGTGTTTGTCAGCCAACGGGGCACCCGGCTCAGTTCCCGCAGCGTTCAGTTACGGCTGGCCCGCTGGGGCCAACGGTGCGGTGCCGACCAGCATCTGCACCCCCACCTGCTGCGCCATTCCTTCGCCAGCCACCTGCTGGAGTCCAGCGGTGACCTGAGGGCTGTGCAGGAGTTACTGGGCCATGCGGATATCGCCACGACTCAGGTCTATACCCACCTGGATTTCCAGCACCTCGCCCAGGTGTATGACCGCGCTCATCCCCGGGCCCACCGCCGCCCGGCGAGCCGTCGTGGCCATGGGGATGATTTTGGCGACGGGTAACCGCCGCCATGGAGCCTGTGTTCTGATGAGATTGCGTCGTTTGTTCTTCCTTCTGTTTGTGTTGCTATTCAGCCTGCCGGCCGCAGCCGAGCCCGATTCGCTGGTGCCCTGGCCGGTGCTGGGCGCCGATCAGCTGGCCTTGATGGAGGAGCTCGAAACCCTGGAAGTCAGCGTGCGAACCGGGCAGGCGCCCCTGGCGTTCACGACCGCGGAGGGCTGGCTGGCGGGCACTTACCTCGATTACCTGGCCCTGATCGCGGCCCGGCTGCGGGTCGGGCTGGACGTGGCACCACTCCCTTCGGGCAATGACGAGTCGCCGCAGACGGGTCCACAGCCACTTATCCGGATCAGTGCGGTCCGCATTGGCAGCCCCGCTCCGGACGGCTGGCTCCGTACCCGTCCAATAATGGAAGTGCCCTATGGTATTTTCGCCGACCCGGGGGACGCGGGTATCCGCCGCCTGTCGGATCTGGAGCAGCGCCGCGTCGCACTGGTGGGAAAGGACCCTAACCAGTTCGCTTTGCTGGATGCGGTTAATCGCTTCACACCGGTGCCAGTGAGCTCGGCCAGCGACGCCGTGTCCTTGGTGCTGTCGGGTCAGGCCGATGCTTTCGTTGGGCCGGTTCCTGTCGTAGTAGACCACCTGCAGGCAGCGTTGATTAACGGCGTCGCCCTGGTGGCTCTGCTCCGGGAGCAACAGGTGGAGGTGGTCCTGGAGGTTCGTGAAGAGCAGGCGCAACTGGTACCGATACTCAACAAGACCATCGAGTCCATTTCGTTCAGTGATCACCGTCGTATTCGTCAGTCCTGGCTGCCGGATGTTGTGGTGGATACCGGCGGCGCCGACGGTCTTTCCCTCAGTATGATTGAGCGCGAATGGCTGCGCCGGAATGACCCGTTGCGCGTTGCCTACCGGGAAAACTGGCCGCCTTTCGAGTTCACCGAAAACCGGGCCTCAAGGGGACTGGTGCCCGATCTGGTGCAGCGGCTGGGAGACAATCTGGGTGTCCGCTTTGAGCGGCGTACCGTGTCGGACTGGGCTGAAGCCGAGCGCATGTTGCGCAATGGTGAGATTGATATTCTGCCGGCGTTGCCCCGCACGCCCCGCCGGGAAGAGGATTTTCTGTATACCCGGGCCTACCTGACTCTGCCGGTCGTGGTGGTCATCCGCGAAGACGGCCGCTTTATCGGCGATCTTCGGGAGCTGCGCAATGAACGCGTAGGCGTGGTTTCCCAGCACGCAGCCCATGATTTTCTGCTGATCAACCACCCGGACCTGAATATCTACCCGGTGCACACGGTGCAGGAGGGCCTGCTGACGCTCTCCAACGGCGATCTGGACGTGATGGTGACGCACATTCCCGGCGTTAGTTACACCGTGGCAGAGCTGGGCCTCTCCAACCTGCGCATTACCAGCATTACACCCTATGAGTACGAATTCCGCATGGCGGTGAACCGCGACCGGGGCGAGCTGCTGCGGATTCTTAACAAGGGACTGAGCAATATCAATCTGGTTGAAAAAGACGAGATCTACAACCGCTGGGTTTATCTCGATCTGGCCCAGACGGACGACTACACCGCCATCAAGCGGGTCGTACTGATTGCCGTGCTGGTGGTGCTGATCTTCCTCTACTGGAACCGCAAGCTTTCCCGGGAAGTGGACGAGCGGATCCGCTCAGAACACGCCCTGCGGCGCAGCGAGGACGAGCTGCGGGCTGCCAAGTTGGAAGCGGAACGTCTGGCCAGGGAGGCTGAGGGTGCAAACCGGGCCAAGAGTGAGTTCCTGGCCAATATGTCCCATGAGATCCGCACGCCCATGAATGCGGTGATCGGCTACAGCGATCTGCTCAGTCAGACCGTAAGCGATCCCCAGCAGAAGCATTATCTCGACGCCATTCGCGCCAGCAGCCGCAGCCTGCTGATGCTGATCAATGACATTCTCGACCTGTCACGTATCGAAGCCGGCAAGATGCGGCTGGAGTTCGGACCGGTGAGCCTGCGCCGGATGTTGCAAGATGTCCGGCACATCTTCGATTTACGGGCACGGGAACATAACGTCAGCCTGGAAGTCAGCGTGGAAGCGGATACGCCGGTTGGCATGGTGCTTGATGAGACTCGTCTGCGCCAGGTTTTGTTCAACCTGGTGGGCAACGCCATCAAGTTTACGCACGAGGGCGGCGTCACGGTGCGCGCGTCGGTGACGGATCAGCGCCAGCACGACGGACAGGACGTGGGCACGCTTTCTATCGCGGTTACCGACACCGGCATCGGCATCGCTGAGGATCAGCAGGAGCGTATTTTTGATGCCTTCGAGCAGCAGGAAGGCCAGAGCAGCCGCAAATACGGCGGCACCGGCCTGGGGCTGGCCATCAGCCGTAAGCTGGTGCGCATGATGGGTGGCGAAATGACCGTTGAAAGTCAGGAAGGGAAGGGTTCCACCTTCACTGTGGTACTGCCTGACGTGGAAGTCGTGCACATGGAAGAGGAGGCAGAAGAGCAGCCTCAGCTCGACCTGACACCCATGACGGAAACCCTGAATATGCAGGAGCGCAGTTGGCTCAAGGAACAGCTAAAAGAGGATTTCGGTGAGGAGTGGTTTGCCGTACGGGAGAGCGGCGACCCCGAGCAGATGCGGTATTTTGCGACTCAGGTACTCAACTGGGGCCAGCGCTACCGGTCACGGGCCGTGACGCGATACGCTGAAAAACTGCTGGCGGATGTGGATGCCTTTAACCTGGATGCCATCAACGATGCGCTGGAGTCTTTCCCGCAATTGCTGGGTAGCGGTCCGGTAGGTCGTCAGTAATCAGCGCGTCAGGGGATGCAGTCGTACTGATAATGCCGGTCAAAGGCGACAGAGACCATGTCATAACCCTGTCGGGTAAGGTTACTGATCAGGTCCGTATTGCCCAGCAATGTAGTACAGATACGATGTACCCGGGCAATCTGCTGCTCCTGGCTGGCGTTGCCATGACTGCGGAAGTCCACAATCAGGTACTTCCGATCGACACCGGACGCCAGCGGGATGTCTTCCCGTTCCACGCTGGCGAATCCGATGTAGGTCATTTCATGCTGTGGAAACAGGCGGGTCATGAGCAGGTCGATATTCTCTGCGCTGACCGGCATGGCAGTAAGAACGCCCAATAGTCCGGCCAGCGCCAGGGGCAATGATTGGCGGACCATCCCGGATCTCCTCAAGGGTCGCTCAGTTACATTTTGTTACATTAGTATTGCAAAATACTCCCACAAGTGCTGCTGTTGACCCGGACATTTTTCAAGATTTTGCAAGTTGGTGAGGGCGCTCGAGGGGCTTTCTTTCGCCAGTGTGACAGAGTTACGATTCAGAGTCCGGAGATATGTGGCCAGTGAGCGCACAGTCATGCGCTTTCCGTTGGCCGGCGGTAGACTACGGGGACCGATGGGGAGCAGAAAGGAACAGCCATGTTTCAACTGATATTCCGGGGCGAATGCCAGCCCGGTACCGATGTACAGACTGCCAGAAGCAACGCCCGCACCCTGTTCAAGGCATCGCCGGATCAGCTCGAGCGAATGTTCAGCGGGCGGCCGGTCGTTATTCGCAACCAGCTGGAGCAGGATCAGGCGGAGAAATACCGGGCAGTGCTGGCCCGTCACGGCATGGTCGCCCATGTGGAACCTATGGCGACCGCTGCCCCCGAAGCTCCGGCTGAACCCGCCCGAGCCGCGCCGGCAAGCGCGCCGCCGGAGCCTGAGAAAACGGTCCGGCAGCAGCCCGCAGCCGACGGTGGCGTTGCTCTGCGCACTGAGCCCGGCGACCGTCTGCCCGTCGCTGGCGACAAGGTAGAGACCATCCTGGCCGGCTCCCGGCTTACGCTGGATCCGGCCGGTACCCGTCTGGCGGAAGAAAAGGACATATCTGAGCCCATTTTCGACCATCTGGATGATTGGACCCTGGCACCGGCCGGTACCGACCTGGGCGTCAAGCAGGACATCCCCCCGCCCATCATCCCGGATGTCAGCCATCTGTCACTGGAAGATGTGCCGGAGTCTGGCGAGCAGTAATCTGTGCCGGAATCACCATTATCAGGGAGCGAGCGTGTGATTGATTCTTCCCCACGGCCGGCGTTGGCGTTAAGTCGGCTATGGCCTCTGGTTCTGCTGTTTGGATTGCTGCTCCACGGACTGCAAGCCAGGGCCTCTGGCCCGGCGATACCCGTGGCGGATCCGGTCAGCCAGCGGCCGGTCGTCGGGCTGGTACTGAGCGGTGGCGGCGCCCGGGGGCTGGCTCATGTGGGTGTATTGAGGGTGCTGGAAGAGATCCATGTGCCGGTGGATCTGGTGGTAGGCACCAGCGCCGGCGCCGCCGTTGGCGCACTCTACGCTCAGGGTATGTCGGTGCGTGAAATAGAAGACCGTATGCTCGCTATGGACTGGCTGGCGGGCTTTACCGATACGCCCGGTCGCAGATACCAGCCGGTGCGTCGCAAGGAGGACGGCTGGCGTTTCCCGTTGAGTCCGGGCCTTGGCGTGGGCCTGGATGGTCTGCGGATAGGGCGCGGCCTGGTCTCTGGTCAGAACCTGGGCCTGATTCTGAACGATCTCACCTACGACGCGGCGCTGGTGCGGGACTTTAACCAGTTGCCGATTCCCTTCCGCGCGGTAGCGACAGATCTGGAAACCGGCGAGGAAGTGGTGCTGGCGGACGGCAGTCTCTCGGAAGCGGTTCGCGCCAGCATGAGCATTCCCGGCATTTACGCACCGGTAAACAGGAATGGCCGGCTGCTGGTGGATGGCGGCGTAGCCAACAACCTGCCGGTGAGCGTCGCCCGGGACCTGGGCGCGGAAGTCGTTATCGTGGTGGATATCTCCGATGAACCGGGACGGGGTGAAACCCTGACCCACGCGTTTTCAGTGATCAGTCAGCTCACGACCCTGATGACCCGGCGCAGCGTGGAAGAGCAGCTGGCCTCCCTGCGGGAAGGGGATGTACTGATCACGCCGGAACTGTCGGGGCTGGGATCGGCAGACTTTTTCAACGGCGCGGAGCTGATGGAACGAGGTGCCACCGCCGCCCGAAACCGGGCTGTCGAGCTCAGTCGCCTGACGGTGGATGACGAGCATTGGCGACAGAACACCGCCTTGCGTACCTACCGCGGCTTCGAACCGGAACGCATCACCAGAGTGGTCATCCGTCAGGACAGTCGGCTGGCTGATCGCTTTCTGCGGGATCGCATCCGCCAGCAGGAAGGCGAGCCGCTCGACGTGGCCCAGCTGGAGGAAGACCTCAAGCGGATCTACGGTCTGGGTTACTATGAGAACGTCAGCTACAACCTGAGCCCAGCCGAGGAAGGCTCGGTGCTGGAAATCCTGGTCCGGGAAAAAAGCTGGGGGCCGAACTATCTGAGCTTCGGGCTGGGCTACGAAGAGAACTTCGACAGCGACACCCGCTTTAACGTGGCGGTTTCCCTGCGCATGACGCAGCTCAACGGTCTGGGAGCAGAGTGGCAGACGGACGCGCAGCTCGGCACCCAGCCCTGGGTCCGCACCGAATGGTTTCAGCCGCTGGACTATGGTTATCGCCGGTTTATCGTCGCGGGCGCCGAGTACGACAAGGAGCGGTACAGCGTATTTGAAACCGGTGGTGATCGAACCGCCGAAGTTGATGTGACCAATCATCGTCTCGACCTGGCGGCAGGTATCGAGCTGGGCGCTAACGCCGAGTTTCGCGGTTCACTGGAGCGCGGTTACGCGACGGTGGATGATCGCATCGGAGACAGCCCGGCAGGCAACGACCGCATCCAGCAGGGCAGCTGGAACCTGCGCCTGGTCTATGACTCGATGGATGATCCTTTCCTGCCTGAAAGCGGCTCATTCGCTGGTATTCGCGGGCGCTTTGAACGCCCCGGGCTGGGGGCCGACAGCAAGTTCGACCGTACCGTTGTACGCCTGGCGACGGCCGGCAACCGGGGCGACTGGGTTGCTTCCGGCGAGTTTTTTGCCAGCGTGGTCACCAACGGTGAAGCCGGTATTGAGAATAACGAGTTGTTGGGCGGCTTTCGCCGCTTATCGGCCTATGGGCAGGGGGAAGTGACCGGGCAGGACGCCGTGCTGGGCACCGCAGTGCTTTACCGCAAATTTGGTGGTCCGATCGTGCCGTTTTTTCTCGGGGCTGGCGTAGAGGCGGGTAACGCCTGGGAAGACGTGGGCGATGCGCGCTGGGATGATGTGCTGACGTCCGGTACCGTGTTTGCCGGCTTCGACACCATCATGGGTCCGGTGCAGGCAGCGCTAGCTTATAACAACGACGACCGTTGGGGGGTGTATCTCAACGTCGGTTACTCCCTGCGTCAACTGTTCGACTGACGACCGTACTGGTCACAAGGGTATCAGAGCATCGGGCCCAGCAACCGGGCTGAACGGCAGGCGAGCCGGAACAGCAGCGACCGGTTCTCGTAGTCGGTTCGGGCCAGAATACGGCTGTAAAGAAGGTCCTTTTCCAGCATGGCTTCAACTTCGGCCACAAAATCCGGTGCGCTGGACAGGGCCGTAATCTCGAAATTCAGTCGCATGGAACGATTGTCCAGGTTGGCTGTACCAATGGCGGCATAGCGGTCGTCCACCAGAATTGCCTTCTGGTGCATAAAGCCCGCATGGTACTGGCAGATGCGGATGCCACACTCATTGGCCGTCACCAGATAGGAATAAGCAGCGAGCCCGACAAGCACATGATCGGGTTTTTTCGGAATAATGATCCGCACGTCCACGCCGCGCATGGCGGCCAGTTGCAGCGCATTCATGATCTGCACGTCGGGGACAAAGTAGGGCGAAGCAATCCACAGCCGGCTGCGGGCATTATTGATGCAGTTCAGGAAAAACAGGGTGCAGGTTTCCAGCTGATCCGCCGGACCGCTGGGCAGAATCAGTACCTGCTGGTCAGCTTTTGTGGAGGGAACCGGCTGCCAGTTCAGGGCGGGGTTCTCGCCCATGGCCCAGTGCCAGTCCTCCAGCCACGCCAGTTGAAGGCCAAGCGCCGCCGGTCCTTCGATGCGACAGTGGGTGTCACGCCAGAGTCCGGTCTCTTTACCCGTTCCCAGGTATTCGTCCCCGAGATTGATCCCGCCGACAAACCCGACCTTGCCGTCACAGACCAGAATCTTGCGATGGTTCCGAAAGTTGATCTGCAGGCGCCAACGGCGCACGTTGCCATCGCCAAAGGAAGCCACCTGGGCGCCGGCTTTGCGGAGCGATTTCAGATAGTGCCCTGACAGCCACAGGCTGCCAATATCATCGTACAGAAAGTACACCCGCACACCCTGGGCAAGCTTGCGCTTGAGAATATGCAGAATCCGGTTACCCACCCGGTCTGACCGGACAATATAGAACTCCAGCAGAATGTAGTCGGTGGCGTTCTCCATGGCATCAAACAGGGCCTCGAAGGTGGCCTCACCGTTCTGCAGCAGGGTACAGTCGTTTCCGCCGGTAAAGGGCTGGCGGCCCAGCCTGACGAGCACCTTGAGATCGTCCGGAAGGTCTTCGCCACGATTGTAGGGCAGGGTTTCGGCCTGCTGCTCATATTGAGTCAGCAGCGGGTCCAGGGAGCGATCGTTAAGGCGACGGGCCCGCACATAACCGTAAAACCGGTTGCGGCCGAACAGCAGAAACAGTGGCACAGCTACCCAGGGCATGCCGATCAGGCCCAGGATCCAGGCAATCGCGCCCTGGGTCTTGCGATAGCTCAGCAGTACCCGGTAAATGCAGTAAAGGGCGGTCAGGTAGACGCTGGCGGCTATCACCGCCAGCAAGGAAAAATCCGGCATGGGCTGTACTCTTGTAAACAGACCCTGCAACAATAGCAAACCCGGGCGTTGTACAGTATGGCTGTGCCGACACGATTTTTCGCCATAATCAATCAATTAACGAGACAGCGAGGATTTCATGAGCGTCAGGTTGCATCACCGTATCACGGGCGAAGGCCAGCCCCTGCTGCTGCTTCATGGACTGTTTGGCTCCCAGGAAAACCTCGGCGGCCTGAACCAGCGACTGCAGGATGAATGGCAGATTCACGGTCTCGACCAGCGCAATCACGGCCGCTCCCCCCACGCCGATCATATGGATTACCCGGCAATGGCGGGGGATGTGATCGCCTATATGGATGAGCAGGGACTGGAAAAAGCCAGCCTGCTCGGTCATTCCATGGGCGGCAAGGCGGCTATGCAGGTTGCCCTGAGCTACCCGGATCGGGTGGAGAAGCTTATTGTTGCCGATATTGCGCCGGTCACCTACCAGCCACGCCACGACGCCATTCTGGAAGGTCTGACCAGGCTGGACCTGAGCGCTGTAGCCACCCGGGCTGAAGCCGATGAAGCGCTCAGGCAGTATGTGGACGTGACGGCAGTGCGCCAGTTTCTGCTCACCAACCTGGTGCGGGTGCCCAAAGAGGAAAAAGCCAGCAACCCGGATGTATTCCAGTGGCGCCTTAACCTGCCCGTCATCGAAGCCTGCTATCAGGACCTTGCCAACGCTCCTGAAGGCGAGGGGCCTTTTACCGGCCCGGTGCTGTTTCTCAAGGGGGAAAAATCCGCCTACATTCAACGCAAGCACCAGGAGCGCATCAAGGCATTGTTCCCCGCCGCCCGTATTGAGGTGGTGGCGGACACCGAGCACTGGCTCCACGCCGAGAAGCCCGATGAGGTGGCCCGCCTCTGCCGGGAATTTCTGAACGCCTGATCCCGGCGGTCGTCCGGATTGTTATGTGAGGAGCAAGAAGTTGAATACAGATGCGCCGAAAGATGTGCTGAGCTGGGACCTGCCCGATCCCTTCACCCTGGAGATTCAGGTTAATCCGGAAGACACCGACCGGCTGGGCCATACCAATAACGTGGTTTACGTGCGCTGGCTGGAAGACATCAGCTGGGCCCATATCGAGAGTGAAGGCATGACCTGGGCTCTGCATGAGCAGACCGGCAAGGCCATGGCCATCACCCG
>CAZHAY010000042.1:0-21075 GCA_964530545.1 uncultured Marinobacter sp. | reverse complement strand
ACCAGCGCTGTCAGATAGCTCAGCCGCAGCTCATGGTCTACCCCAGGGAAACCGTCGAAGTCCAGCCACCGGGGGCTTCCCTGCTCGCCCTGCCAGTCAGCCACGGCCATTTCTCCGTTGCGGGAATAGCGTTTCCAGTCGACCCTTGCACTGAGGTCACCCGCACGCCAGGGGCGCAGTTCCACCTGGTCCTGGCCCAGACCAACCGGCGCTGTGTCCGTGTCGCCGGGGTCTACCACGCCCTCCAGAGGCTGAGGCGGTGACACCGGTCGGGGATAGACCAGTGCAGCGGTCACGGGCCGCAACCAGGACCAGGCCTTCAGCAACCCAAACGGAAAACGGGTTTCCAGCCGCACCCGGTCGGGGCGGAGGTAGCCTCGCTCCCGGCTGGGTATCTCCAAGGTGCCTTCGGCCCGACCCTGACCGGGTACCGATACCGTTACCGATTGCCCGGCTTCGTCGGTAAGTTCGATGGCGGTGGCGTCCTGTGGCGCCTGAAAGGCAAAGCGAAATGCGATGGGATCCCCAGCGAAGCCTTCACCGGCCTGTAAAAGCGTCAGCTCGAGGCCGTTCAGATTGTTGTGGGTCTGGTGCATGGCAGCGACAAACAATGCGCCCAGCAGGAACGTCAGCAGATAGATCAGACTGTTCTGGTAATTGATGCCGGTCAGTAGCATCACCACCAGCAGCAGCCCAAACACCATTCCGGCCGTTGTAGGCAGGATAAAAATGGAGCGGCGATCAAACTGACGACGGTCATGGGCCGGTGTGCGCCGGTTGGCCCAGGTCCGCCAGCGTTTGCGAATGTGTAATCGGATGGCGTACAGCAACAGATCCACCATAGAAGCAACAGAATCAACCGGACCAACGATCCCGGCGAGTTACAGGCCAGAGATCGTTATAGGGTATCATGCACAGCCCATTTTTCTGTCAGGTTAGCGGATGTCGAACCACTACTCAGTGCCGACCTCAAAAATTGACGACCTGGTCACTGCCCTGTCGGAGCTGGAAGGTTTCCTGTGTCTGATCGATGCAGAGAACTGCCGGCGCCGATACAGCGCCCTGCCCGACCGCCACTGGCACCTGCCTGCAGATAGCCCTGGTTTCCACGACTCCATAGAAGCCATCCGCCACGACCATACCCGGATCGCAGGTGCAGGCCGGGCGGGGTTCGTGGCCGGCAGCCTGTTTTACGATGCCGGATGTCATACGGTTCCGGGATTTCACAGTAGCAAACCGGTACCGGCAACAGTCGGCTGGGCCGGGCTCTATCTCTGGCGCCTCGATGTACCCGGTGGAACGGCTGAAGGAACCATCGCTGGCCCTGGGGTTCTGTCCTTCGACCCGGCCTGCCCGGATGCCATCCGCAACCGCATTCTCGCCCTGCTGGATACGCGCCCGACCGGGGCTGCCGGGTCTTTCCGGATCACGCAGCCCTTCCAGGCTACCGTTACCCCGGCGGAGTACTGTAAGGGTGTCGCCCGGGTACTGGAGTACATTCGTGCCGGTGACTGTTATCAGGCGAACCTCTCGCAACAGTTTACCGGTCGCTATTCCGGGGCTCCCTGGCCAGCCTGGCTGGCGTTAATGCGGGCCATACCCGTACCCTACGGCGGCTATCTGGACACCGGCAGCTGGCAGCTGCTGAGTGTATCGCCAGAGCTGTTTGTCGAGATTAAAAACGGAAACGTGATCAGCAAGCCCATCAAGGGTACCCGCCCACGCAGTGATGACCCCCAGCAAGATCAGGCGCTGATTCAGGACCTGATGGAGCATCCCAAGGACCGGGCGGAAAACCTGATGATTGTGGACCTGATCCGCAACGACCTCTCCCGCTTCTGCGAAGCCTTCTCGGTAAAAGTGCCCGGGCTGTTCCAGGTGGAAAGCTACCGCAACGTGCATCAACTGGTGAGCACCGTCACTGGCCGCTTAAAAGCGGGGGTATCACCTCTGGACGCATTGATCAGTGCGTTTCCCGGTGGTTCCATTACGGGCGCGCCCAAGCGGCGGGCCATGGAGATCATTGATGAACTGGAGCCACACCAGCGGGGGCCCTATTGCGGCAGCCTGTTCTGGTGGGATGCAGACGGCCGCCTGACCAGCAATATTGCCATCCGCAGCCTGCTGACCTTTTCCGATGGAACCATCCGGGCCTGGGCCGGCTGTGGCATCGTTGCCGACTCAGACCCGGATGATGAGTATCAGGAGTCGATCAGCAAGATCCAGCGGCTGCTGGACACCCTTGAGCATCTCGACACCCGCAACTGACGACGCAGGCGGTCAGGGGAGCTTCGCCCCCGCTTAACCACCTGAATCAGAGGCCGAGTCAGTAACGCTCACTGAGGGCCAGGAAGGTCTTCTTGAGTTCCTCAAAGTCATGAATCGCCGGAAACTGGGGGAATTCCTCAATCACGTTCTGGGGCGCGTGGAACAGAATGCCCGCTTCGGCCTGGGTCAGCATGGTGGTGTCGTTGTAGGAGTCGCCAGCGGCAATCACCCGGTAATTGAGCAGCTGGAACGCCCGCACCGACTGGCGCTTGGGATCCCGCTGGCGCAGCAGGTAATTGGTGATGCGGCCATTTTCGTCGACTTCCAGCTTGTGGCACAGCAGGGTCGGATGGCCCAGCTTTTTCATCAGTGGCATGGCGAACTCATAGAAAGTGTCCGACAGGATTACCACCTGGAAGCGCTCCCTCAGCCAATCCAGGAATTCCCGGGCACCCGGTAGCGGATCCAGCTCACCGATCACTTCCTGAATCGCCGGCAGACCATAACCGTGCTCGTCCAGAATCCGCAGACGTTGCTTCATCAGCACGTCATAGTCGGGGATGTCACGGGTAGTGGCCTTGAGTTCTTCAATACCGGTTTTCTCGGCAAACGCAATCCAGATCTCCGGAATCAAGACTCCCTCAAGGTCAAGGCATGCTAGTTCCACGATGGTCTCCTGTCAGTCGCCGACGGCCGGCAATGGGGTTGATGGCAAGGCATGGCTGGCATCGGGTCCGATGCCAGAGCGCGCGGCTATGATAGAAAAAACCGGCGGTGAATGCACCGTTCGATGTCGTTCTCTCGATGAGACGCAACTACCAGAATCCCCCGATTCCCGTCATTTGATATAACCTTATGATTGCAGATTACTTCATCAACCTTCATTCCGGTGATAGATTGAGCGACCCATAAGCCCCACGACGGTGATCTTTCTTAAGAGCTCCGTCACCGACAAGAAGCTGATGATGAGTGAGATAGAGCAACTCCAGGCCGAGCTGGCCGGGCAGAGCCCCCGGGCCATTCTCAAGGCCGCCCTGAATCATTACGACGAGATCGCAATTTCCTTCAGCGGCGCCGAAGACGTGGCGCTGATCGAGATGGCCCACAAGCTGACCGACCGTCTGCGGGTTTTTTCCCTGGACACCGGGCGTCTGCACCCGGAAACCTATGAGTTTTTCGAACGGGTCCGTAAGCATTACGGTATCGATATTGAATTCCAGTTTCCGGTTGCAGAGGCGGTGCAGTCGTTGGTCACGCAAAAAGGCATGTTCAGTTTTTACGAAGACGGCCACGGTGAATGCTGCGGGATCCGTAAAGTTGAACCCCTGCGGCGCAAGCTGGGAACCCTGGACGCCTGGATTACCGGTCAGCGGCGAGACCAGAGCCCGGGTACCCGCAATGAAGTGCCTCTCGTTCAGCGGGATGAGGCGTTTCAGGGACGCAACGGGCCACTGATCAAGTTCAACCCGTTGGCCAACTGGACCTCAAAGGAAGTCTGGGATTACATCCGTATCACCGAAGCGCCCTATAACCGGCTGCACGAGCGAGGCTTTATCAGCATCGGCTGCGAGCCCTGCACCCGCCCGGTTCTGCCCGGTCAGCACGAGCGGGAGGGCCGCTGGTGGTGGGAGGAAGCGACCCAGAAGGAATGCGGCCTGCACGCTGGCAATCTGATTGCCAGCGACCTTAACAGGCACTGATTCCCGGGTAGGTGATGATCGAGCTGGCGGTCAGTAGACCGGCAGCTCAACCTTCTCAAACAACGCCTCGATTTCCTGCCGGCGCCCTTGCCGGGACATGACCTCACCGACCATATCTTTGGTCAGATGAGGCGCAAACCTCTCCATGAAGTCGTACATGTACCCCCGCAGGAAGGTGCCCTTGCGGAAGCCCAGCCGGGTAATACTCGGCCCGAACAGTTCGCTGGCATCCAGCGCTACCAGGTCAGAGTCGGCCTCAGGGTCGTAGGCCATGGACGCAATAATACCGACCCCGAGCCCCAGCCGGACGTAGGTCTTGATGACATCCGCATCGGCCGCGGTAAAGACCACTTTTGGCTCCAGCCCTTCTGTCTTGAAGGCGTCATCCAGCTTGGACCTGCCGGTAAAGCCGAACACATAGGTTACCAGCGGATGATTCGCCAGTTCCTTAAGGGTCAGTTTTGAGGCCTGAGTCAAAGGATGGGAACGGGGCACAATGACTGCACGGTTCCAGCGGTAACAGGGCATCATGATCAGATCATTGAACAGCTCCATGGCTTCCGTAGCGATGGCAAAATCCACTGCGCCGTTAGCGGCCATTTCTGCAATCTGCAAGGGCGTGCCCTGATGCATGTGCAGGGAGACTTCCGGGTAGGCCTCGATAAAGCCCTGGATAACCGGCGGCAGCGCGTAGCGGGCCTGGGTATGGGTGGTAGCGATACTCAGGTCGCCTTTGCGCTGATTGGAGAATTCCTGGCCAATCCGCTTGATGCCCTCGACCCTGCGCAGGATTTCCCCCGCCTCGCGAATAATGATTTCCCCGCCCGGCGTAATCCGGGTCAGATGCTTGCCACTGCGGGCAAACACTTCAAGCCCCAGCTCGTCTTCCAGCAGCCGGATCTGTTTTGAGATCCCAGGCTGTGAGGTAAACAGGCTTTGGGCGGTTGCGGAAACATTGAGGTCGTGATGCGCCACTTCCCAGATATAACGCAGCTGCTGTAGTTTCATTGACGTTTTTCGCTCCCTAAGCGGACCCGGTCATGTGTGGCACAGGACTCACGTTGCGAGAAGCCCTGAAGCCAGCACCCGGGGATTGACCACCGGCTATGCGTTCCGGTTATTGTCAGAGTTATACCAGAATACGCATAAAAAACTTTGTTTTCATTCTTTTTAAGTATAGAGAGTGAGAGAATTCCAGTTATGCAGTGTAGCCCATATTCCTGTTCGGCAAATGTTGCCGGGGCCACATTACCACTACTGAATGATGCGGCGAAACGGCGGCAATGCGTCCAGCAACAGCTGACCGTAGCGGCGGTTCACAATCCGCCGGTCCAGAATGGAAACCCGGCCGGTGTCCGACTCTGTACGGAGCAGCCGTCCGACGGCCTGCACCAGCTTGATGGATGCATCAGGCACGGTGATTTCCATAAATGGATTACCGCCCCGGCTGGTAACCCATTCGGCCAGACTGGCCTCAATAGGGTCATCCGGTACTGAAAACGGAAGCCTGGTAATGACCACATGGTCCAGATAGCTCCCGGGCAGGTCGATCCCTTCTGCAAAGCTTGCCACCCCAAACAGCACTGAGGGTTTGCCGGCGTCAATGCGCTCGCAGTGGTGGCGCAGAACCTCACCCTTGGCCATATCGTCCTGGGTTGTGATCAGGCCCGGGTGCTCCGGAGCCAGCCGGTCACGCACCGCGTTCATCTGCCGCCGCGATGTGAACAGCACCAGGGTGGCCTTACCGGTGGCCCAGAGTTGTGGCAGCCGCTGCACCAGGGCGTCGGTGAAACCTTCCGTATCTGTGGGCAGGGCGTCCATTAACGGCACCTCTACGGTCGCCATGTCGCTGTAGCGGAAGGCGCTGGGCACCACCAGATACCGGCTGTCCATCGGCAACCCTGCCCGGGACTGCAAACGATCAAATCGCCCCAGCGCGGTCAGGGTAGCGCTGGTCAGCACGGCCCCATGGGCCCGGGACCACAGCCGGGAGTAAAGCAGGTTATCCGCCAGCACCGGGCTGCTGTACAGGGTGAGTTCTTCCGCGTGATCCCAGCGCTGCCGCACCGCCCAGCGGGCTGGTGGGGGTGGCCGATAGGTTTTCCTGTCATCCGTTGCCGGCGGTGGCGGCGCCTCACACCAGGCCTCCCACAACCTGGCCTGATCCTCTGCCCGGGAATGGAAGCTGCCAAACACCGGATACCAGGCGTCGGCGGTTTCCCGGTCCAGCTCATGATCCTTGCGCTCATCAAAGCCTTTCTGAAGCTCGTCGGCAATGGTGCCCAGCTGCCGTACCAGGGTCGCCGTTGCCGCGCGGGTTTCGGTCGCCAGTCCGAACAGGAGCTCGGGCAGCTCCCCTTCCGGGTAGCGCCATTGCGCTGACCGCCGCTCTTCGGAGAATTCCCACGGAATGTTTTCCAGCAGATGGTCCTGGACCCGGTTAAGGCAATCCTCAAGTTGACGGGACGCCTCCGACACCTTCTCAACCGTGCGCCCGGCTACGGTTGAGGGCCCCAGCCAGGGCTGGGCCTTGGCCAGTGCCTGCGCTAACTGCTTCAGCCACAGTCGGGTGCTGTTCAGCGGCACCGAGGCTGCAAAATGGTTGAGTGCCTTGTCAGGCAGGTGGTGGGCCTCGTCAAAAATGTAAAGAGCGTCTTCCGGCTCCGGTAAGATGGCACCGCCGCCCAGGGCCAGGTCGGCGAGCACCAGATCGTGGTTGGCAACCACCACGTCGGCGGTTTCCAGCCCCTTGCGGGCATCGAAGAAAGCGCAATTTTCGAAGTAGGCGCAATGGCGGTTGGTGCACTGGCGATGGTCCGTGGTGACCTGGCGCCAGATGTCATCCGGAATGGTTGCGGGCCAGTGATCCCGGTCGCCGTCCCACTGCCGGGAGCCGTACTGGCCGAGCAGCTCTTCAAAGAACTCACGGCTGCCCGGCTCCTGTTCCCTGCCCTCGTCGAGCAGGAACAGCGGCATGGTGTCGCTGTCGCCATGCCCCTCATCGTGCAGCCGGGCTTCCAGCCGGGACAGGCACAGATAGCGCCCCCGGCCCTTGGCCAGGGTCCACTCGAATTTCAGGCTGGTATGGTTTTCCAGATCCGGGAGGTCCTTGCGGATAATCTGATCCTGCAGGGCCACCGTGGCGGTAGAAATCACCAGCGTTTTACCCAGCGCCCTCGCCACCGGAATCGCCGCGACCAGATAGCCCAGGGTCTTGCCGGTACCAGTGCCGGCTTCCACCACACAGGCAGCCGGTGCCGAGGTCCGTTTGCCATCGTCTTCGGTGATGTCGCCCATATAGCGGGCGATTTCGGCAATCATCAGACGCTGGCCGTAACGGGCACGAATGCCCTTGCCGGCCAGAATGTCACGGTAGGCTTGCTGAATTTCCGCTTTTACGTCGTCACTCAGGGGCATTAGCGAGGGCTGCTCCAGTCACGGACCACACCCACCCGGAAGCGCTGGCCGTCCATGCTGAGCTCTACCCCGTCTTCAGTGATCTGCTCGACACGTAAGGGGCCAAGTGTATCGCCCATACGAAGATAACGCCCATTGATCATGACACTCCTGGCACCAGGCTGAGAGGAATAAACGTGACTGTTGAATACCAGGTCCGGTACCAGCCGCTGAAACGCCATGGGCAGCTCCACCAGATGGGGTACGCGGCCCTCCCAGGGCGCCGGTGCGTAGACCAGCTGGGCGCCATCGGGACCGGACGGCCGGATGGTGGGAACAATCACCGTAGGAGCTTCATCCAGTGTCTCCAGCACCACCACGCCGGAACTCTCATCAAAAAGGTCATCGCCGGTGGCTTCCACCAGCTCTAACGGCTCCTCGGGGGCGGCATCGGTGCGGGCAACGGGGCCGGAAGCAGCGGGCTTGACGGCGCCCTGAGCCAGGGTTGAACCCACCGTCGCATCCCCTTGCGAACCCTCCGGAAGCATTGTCGCGACTCCAGCCTCTGCCGGGGCGGGGTTGCTCAATAAGCCGGTACCCGGCCAGAACAACACCACCAGAACCAGGGCATTGATCACCAGCGCAATGGCCAGCCAGCCAACCGCTGGAATACCCCTCCGGCGGCGACGGTGAATCATCCGAACCTGCTGGCCCAGGTCCGGAACCCGGCCCTGGTTACGCTCGGATTCCGATCTTTTCAGTGCCTCAAGAATATAAGACATGGCTCCGTCTTACCCCGCCCCATTCCTGGCTGCCTGGCCGGTTTCCGCCGGCATTGAGACGGCGCCACTGCCTGGGTTGAGCCTCGGCACCCCGGTGTCCAGATCATTACTCATCTGGATCAGCGTCATGGCCCCGATCACACCGTCTGCCTCAAGCCCTTTCACTTTCTGATACCACCGCACCTGTTCATCGCGGATCATCCGACTGACGCGGTCGATTTCTTCGCTGTCCGCCGCGTGCAGTCCCACCAGCTGCATCATCCGTGCGCTGAGCCAGACTCCCTCACGGTTCCGGCTGGGCAACTCCGCCGGGTCACCACCCCAGGCCATATACGGCGGTAACTGCCAGAGCACTGAAAACTGGCCAAACCAATAGTCCTGGAGATCCCGGAAAGAGACTTCCAGCCGGCCCTGGGCGGTAGCGATTGTGGCCTGGTCGCCCTGCAACCTGAGCAGGGTGACATGCCCCCGTTCACCGCCTGGCCCCCGCAGGTCCAGCACGGCGGGCCGGTTGATGGCTTCCATGCTGCGCCGGCTGCCCTGCCGGTGCAGGCATCGCAACCCGGCGGCGTCCGCATAATCGCAGGCGAAAGGGTAGGCGGTCCGGTCCCAGTCGAAGCCCCAGAGCTCAAACAGGCTGGTGTAGGCTTCTGCAGCGGTCAGACTATGGTCGGCAATACTGAACACCGTCTCCGGCTGCGGATCCGCAGCAGCCTCCTGCTCCGGCTGGCGGTCGATGACCCCAGCGACCACGGGTTCATTGGACTCATCCGCGTCTGGACTGGCCGGCTGCGCCGCTTCTGAGCGCGTTTCAGTGACCACTTCTGCCGCCACGGCCCGTTCCGGAACCCCAGCGCCCTGGTCGCGGTCGAGAAAGGCCCAGCCGGTGATCACCAGTGCGCCCACGACCGCAGCTGACGTCAGCCAGCGCAGTCCGGGCGATACGGTTCCCTGGGCCGGGCCTGAGGCAAGACCCCCGACCTCTTTTGCGGCCGCCCGGATGTGCCGGGGTTCAATATTCTGAACCCCTTCACTATACGCACCGAGAAGCGCACGGTCGCTGATCAGGTTGATCAACCGGGGAATGCCCTGGCTTTTGCGGTACAGCAGGTTAATGGTAGAGCCACTGAACAGCTCCACCTTGACTCCGGCCACGCTCAGCCGGTAGTGCAGGTAGGCGGGCAGCTCATCCTTTCCCAGTGCACCCAGATGGTAGCGGGCGGTGACGCGCTGGTTCAGCTGGCGCAGGTCTGGCCGGTCGAGGATATCTTTCAGCTCGGGCTGGCCCAGCAGCACAATCTGCAGCAGTTTCTTTTCTGCGGTCTCCAGATTGGTCAGCAGCCGCAGTTGCTCCAGTACTTCGGCGGACAGGTTCTGGGCCTCGTCGATCATCAGAACCTGATGACGGCTACGGGCGTGCGCCTCAAGCAGGTGCTGATTGATGCAGTCGATCAGGTGCTTGATCGTGGCGTTTTCGCGATAGGACACGCCCAGCTCATCACAGAACGCCGCCAGCAGCTCACGGGCGGACAACCTGGGGTTGAGAATCAGGGCAATGTCGACGTGCTCGGGAACGTTCTCGATAAAGCAGCGGCTAATGGTGGTCTTACCGGTGCCTACTTCACCGGTAATCACCACAAAACCGCCCTGCCCCTGGACCCCATACATCAGGTGTGCCAGAGCTTCCTTGTGGCGTTCACTGAGGTACAGATATCGGGGATCCGGCGCAATGGAGAACGGCGGTTCCCGAAATCCGAAGAAGTCGTAGTACATGAAGTTCCAGTCAGCTGACAGCCGAAGTTAACGGGTCCGGTGTGTCCAATACATGCCCGGCCCGCACGATCGCGTTAGTCATGATACAGCCGGCAGTCGCTGACTGTCACCATGACACCTCGACCGGTTCACTTTCTGACGCCTGAATAGGGTCGCTCAGAAGTCTTCCATCAGCCAGTCTTCTTCGCCGCTGGTGAACGGATCGGAAACTACCTGACCGTCGTTGATCAGGAACTCCCGCCGTTGCAGGTAAGCATTACGCACGAAAACGTAGGGATCACCGGAAATAAACCGCTCTGCATTGAGCAGGTCGGCCCGGGTATCAACCACGTTCAGAGCCAGCGCGTAGTAGCGATCCGGGCTGTCGATGTAGTTCCAGGCACTGGGCAGAGCCCAGCCGTCCGTAGCGCGTCCCGTAGCATCCCGGGGCGACGAAGGTCCGAGGAACGGGAGTACGAGATATGGGCCGGACCCGACACCCCAGTAACCCAGGGTCTGACCAAAATCTTCGGGGCGTTCGGGCAGGTCGAATGCCGTTGCCACGTCAAACAGCCCGCCAAGCCCAAACACGGTGTTGTAAGTGAACCGTCCGGCGGCGACAACCGCATGCTCGCCCTTGAGCTGTAGCACGCTGTTGACGAAGTTGCGGACTTCCGAAAGGTTATCGAAGAAATTCGACACGGCACGATCGGCAAAGTCCGGCATCACGAACTGATAGCCCTTGGCCACCGGCCGCAGCACCCAGTCATCCACGGTCTGGTTGAAGGCGAACACCTGGCGGTTCCAGGACTCCCAGGGGTCCCGGGGATCCGTGTCCTGGCGGGTATCAGCCCGAACGGTCTGCTCCGGTTGGGCGTTGTCCTGGGCGGTCGGCTCCGGCGACGACGCGCAGCCGGCCAACAATAGCCCGATTAGCAGTGATGAAAGAGCTTTAGAGGTCATAAGTTAATGGCTCATTCCGCTTGGCGGTAATTTCCAGGCGATTGCCTGCCTAACGGGTCAGCGCTTGCGCACCACGACACTGCCGATGGAGTAACCGGCCCCAAAGGAACAGATCACACCCAGGTCATCGGCCTTCAGGTCATCGTTGTGCTGATGGAAGGCGATAATGGAACCTGCGGAACTGGTGTTTGCGTATTCATCCAGAATCACCGGTGCCTCATCAATCGTGGCTTCCCGCCCCAGCACCCGCCTGGAGATAAGCTGGTTCATATTCAGGTTGGCCTGGTGCAACCACATACGCCGCAGATCGGTTGCTTTCAGATCGAGGCTGCCGAGGTGGTCGACGATCAGTTCCGCCACCATGGGAGACACCTCTTTGAATACCTTACGGCCCTGCTGAACAAACAACTTGTCCGGGTGGCCAATACCGCTCTCGTCGCCCCGGTTCAGAAAACCGAAGTTGTTACGGATATTGTTCGAGAAGTGGGTTTTCAACCGTGTGCTCAGAATCTCGAACCCCTGCCCGGCCGTTACCTTATCGTCCCGCTCCACCAGCACAGCGGTACAGGCGTCGCCGAAAATAAAGTGGCTGTCGCGGTCACGGAAGTTCAGGTGACCTGAGCAGATCTCCGGACTGATCACCAGTATCGCGCGGGCCGTGCCGTTCTCAACCGCGTTGGCCGCAGCCTGAATCCCAAAGGTGGCCGAGCTGCAGGCCACGTTCATGTCATAGGCAAAACCGTCAATTTCCAGCGCTTGCTGAACCTCAATGGAGACCGCCGGATAAGGCCGCTGCAGGTTGGAACAGGCCACAATAACGCCATCCACATCTGCCGCTGTGCGCCCCGCTTTGGCCAGGGCTTCCCGAGCGGCGATCACTGACATTTCGCACTGGATGGAAGGTTCGTCGTTGCTCCGCTCCGGCAGCCGGGGGCACATGCGCTCCGGGTCCAGGATGCCGTCCTTATCCATGACGTGGCGGCTTTTAATACCCGACGCCTTCTCGATGAAGTCCACCGCTGACGGTTGCAGGGGCTCCAGATCGCCCCTGGCGATGGCGTCCGCGTTGCGCTCGTTGAAGCTTTCAACGTATTGATTGAAAGAGGCCACCAGTTCTTCGTTGCTGATGGAGGCCGGCGGTGTATACAAACCGGTACCGGTAATAATGGCGGTAATGCTCACTGGGAACCCCGACTGATCTGGATATTTTTAGTGGACAGCTATCCTGCAGTTTACGGACGCTATAACGCTCCCTGTCCGGTAATTGGCGGATATTATCATAAACCGGCAAGGGCGGTCCCTCTCGGGGCGCCGTAAAATTGGTAACGATCCGGCAAGCTCCGCCACAGGCAGCGCGCCTACTGGCGCACCTTCTCCCATTGCCGGTCCAGGCGCTTGACCGAAACCGGAATGGCCGTTCCCAGTTGCTGGGCAAACCAGGACACCCGGAACTCCTCGAGCATCCACCGGTAAAGTGTCAGTTCCGGGTCGGCAATACCCTGCCGGCGCTGCTGTTCCAGCTTCTGCTGATAACGGCGCCACAGGGGGTCGATGATGTGTAAAAACTCTCGCTCACGGCCCAGTTCACGGGGCATTTTTTCCAGCCGGATATCCGCAGCCTCAAAATATCTGGGCAAACACGCCTGCCATTGCGGCGGCGTCGCCACCAGAAAACCCGGATAAACCAGTTGCTCCATCTGGAATTTCAGGTCTGCCATGCTGTTGGCCAGTGCCAGATTGATCTTGCCCTTGAGCTGCTTCATCACCTGGTGGTAGCCGGTCATCACCTGATGGAGCTGATCGTCGGCCTGCTCCAGCGCGGCAATAAAATCGCTTCGTTTACTGTTATAGATCTGGTCAAACGCTTCAGCACTGCGGGGCAAGGATCCAGTAGTGGAGGTGACAGGGTCGCCAAGAAAGTGATTGGCGGCCGTCGATACCAGCAGATCACCAAGCAGTACCCGGGCCTGGCCCACCGGGGCGAACATCAACGCGGATTGCCTGAACCGGGGCAGCCGGCTGTCGATGCGGTCCAGGATACTGTCCATGCGATTAAGCAGCAGCCGTGCCACGGCCCGGCGATGGTTCTCCGCCGCCGTAAGCGGATCGAGATAGCGGGTTTCCCGCACCTCGCCGCCCAGATCTTCCAGTGCCGGGTAGACGGTGACCCGCATGCCCGACCGATCGGTGTGGACCGACTCCTGCAATGCGCCAAACTGCCAGTCTGATGCCTGGGTTCGCCGGGCCTGACCTTCAGCCTGCTCAACCCGGCTGAGGGCTTCTTCGGCCTGTTTTTCCAGCTTCTTCTGGATAGCGTCCGGGTCGCGGCCACGGGCCAGCACCTGGCCATCTTCACCCAGGACCTGCAGGTTCATGCGCAGGTGCCGGGGGAGTTCCTCGGTTGGCCAGTCTTCAGGCGCGATCCGAACCCCCGTCATGCGACGCAACTGATCTGCCAATGCGTCGGTCAGGGGCTCATTCGATGGCGACATGTTCTTCAGCGCCGCATCGACAAAATCCGGCACAGGCACGAAGTTCCGACGAATTGACTTGGGCAGGCCTTTAATCAGGGCGATGCACTTCTCACGAACCAGGCCGGGCACCAGCCAATCCAACCGGTGTCCCGGCAGCTGCCGCAAGGCCATGACCGGTACCTGAACGGTTACACCGTCGTCCTCACCCGTTGGCTCGAACTCGTAGCTGAGAGGGTATCGGGCCCCTTCCCACTCCAGCTCATCCGGGTACTGCTCCAGCTCCTGATAGTCCAGATCCCGCTGCAGGATGTCTTTTTCAGTCAGTTCGAGCGCCTTGAGGTCCAGGGCTGAAAGAGACTTCCACCAGCTTTCAAAGTGCCGGCCGCTGACTACCTCCATGGGCAGCCTTTCGTTGTAAAACGCCACCAGTTGTTCGTCATCCACCAGCAAGTCCCGGCGACGGGTCTTTTTCTCCAGGTTTTCAACGGTATCCAGCAGCTCATGGTTGCGGGCAATGAACGGCGCCTTGCTGTGGTAATCCCCCTCCACCAGGGCTCGGCGGATAAACAGGTCCCGGGCAGCGGCGGGGTCAATGCTGGCGTATGGAACCCGACGCCGGGCAATGACATCCAGCCCGTAAAGACTGACCCGCTCGAAGGCCATCACTTGGGCACGCTTGCGCTCCCAGTGCGGTTCGGAGTAGTGGCGTTTCACCACGTGTTCGGCCAGTGGCTCCACCCAGGCCGGGTCTATTTTCGCCACCATACGGGCAAAGACGCGGCTGGTTTCGACAATCTCTGCCGCCACAATCCAGGCAGGGGCGGTTTTCGCCACTTTGGAGCCGGGGAACAGAAACACCTTGCGGTTTCGGGTGGCGAGATACTCCCTCTTCTCCAGTTTGAGCGCGACCTGCCCCAACAGCCCGGCCAGCACCGCCTTATGAACGGCATCATACCCGGCCGGGTCGCGGTTCATGGTGAACTTCTGTTCCCGACACAACAGGGTCAGCTGGCGATGGATATCCCGCCACTCCCGCATCCGCATGTAGGACAGGAACTGCTTTTTACAGTATTTGCCAAGCTGATTGCCGGACAGCTCCTGCCGCTGCTCTTCAAAATCCTTCCAGAGGTTAAGCAGAGTGACAAAATCCGAGTCCTTGTCGTTCCACTGACTGTGGGCCTGATCCGCCGCCTGTTGCTTATCCTGGGGTCGCTCTCGGGGGTCCTGCACACTCAGGCCGGCAATAATAATCAGCAACTCCGCCAGGCTGCCCTGCTCGCTGGCCGCCACCAGCATCCGCGCCAGCCGCGGGTCCAGCGGCAACCGGGCCATGGCACGCCCAAGACTGGTGATCCTGCGCTTGCCGGTAACGGCGCCCAGTTCTTCCAGCAGCTTATAGCCGTCATTGATCTGGCGGTTGTCTGGTGGCTCAAGAAACGGAAACTGTCGAATGTCCCCCAACCCCAGCGTGACCATCTGCAGAATGACCGAGGCAAGGTTGGTTCGCAGGATCTCCGGGTCGGTAAACTCATCCCGGCTGAGGAAATCCTGTTCGTCGTACAGGCGGAAACAGATACCCGGGGCGACCCGGCCGCAGCGGCCCGCGCGCTGGTTAGCGCTGGCCTGGGAGATGGCCTCTACGGGAAGCCGCTGAATCTTTGAGCGCACCGAATAACGGCTGATTCTCGCCACGCCGGTATCGATGACATAGCGAATACCGGGCACGGTGAGTGAGGTTTCCGCAACGTTGGTGGCCAGCACGATGCGCCGCCCTCGATGGGACTGGAAGATACGGTTCTGTTCCCGGGTGCTGAGCCGGGAATACAGCGGCAGCACTTCCGTATGTCGCAGGTCCGCGTGGCGAAGTTGCTTGCTCAGGGCTCGGATTTCTCCTTCGCCGGGGAGAAAGACGAGGATGTCACCGGGAGGCTTCTTTTCCTGGCGCTCGTGGTCCTCAATTTCGGCCAAAGCAGACACCACTGCATCGCCCCAGCCCAGGTCCCGCTCATCGGCGTCGCCGGCCAGTGGCTGGTAACGCACTTCCACGGGGTAAGTCCGGCCGGATACTTCAATGACCGGTGCCTGATCGAAATACTCGGAAAACCGCTCCACTTCGATAGTGGCCGAGGTGATAATCACTTTCAGGTCGGGCCGGCGCGGCAGCAGCTGTTTCAGATAACCCAGCAGGAAGTCGATATTGAGGCTTCGCTCGTGGGCCTCATCAATGATCAGCGTGTCGTAGGCATCGAGGAAACGATCGTGCTGAACCTCCGCCAGGAGAATGCCGTCGGTCATCACCTTGAGGCGGGTGTTCTCGTCACTGGTATCGGCAAAGCGGATCTGGTACGCCACCTGATTGCCCTGCTCCGCCCCCATCTCGTCGGCAATTCGCGCAGCCACCGTTCGGGCCGCAATGCGTCGCGGCTGGGTATGGCCCACCAGCCCCCGGGTACCGCGCCCTGCGTTCAGGCAGATCTTGGGCAGCTGGGTGGTTTTGCCGGAACCCGTCTCGCCAGCCACGATAACGACCTGATGGGCTTCCAGCGCGCGGGCGATATCATCCACCCGCTCCGATACTGGCAGTTCACTGGCATATTCGATCGGTTGATGGGCGTCCCGGCGTTTCTCTACCCGGGAGAGGCCTTCGGTCAACCACCGGTTTATCCGGGCAAGCTGATCCGTGTCGGGCTGGTTACGGGTTTTGGCCAGCAGCCGCAGGATCCGGGCGGTCTCCCGCTGGTTGCAGTCGCCCAGACGTCGCCGCACCTCGTCGACGGTCAACAGGGTGGTTTCTACAGGGCTATCGTCGCCGGCGGGGGTCTTGCTCATGAATCTTCCGGTTGGGAATGGAGCCGGACATTGTAACGGATGCCGGCGTACAAACGAAAAACCCCGCCGAAGCGGGGTTGTCAGAGCTAACAGCGACCGTCAGGCGCTCTTGCTCGTCTCCTCATCGCGAAGTTCGCGGCGCAGGATCTTGCCCACGTTGGTCTTGGGCAGCTCATCACGGAATTCAAAGGTCTTGGGCACCTTGTAGGCGGTCAGGCGCTCGCGGCAGAATTCACGCAGTTCGTCTGCTTTCAGGCTCGGATCGGAAGCGACCAGGAACACCTTGACGACCTCACCGCTCTTGTCATCGGGAATTCCGACAGCGGCGCATTCAAGAACCTTCGGATGGCTGCTAACCACGTCCTCTACCTCGTTCGGGTATACGTTAAACCCGGAAACGATGATCATGTCCTTCTTGCGATCCACAATGCGGATGTAGCCGTCTTCCTGAATGACCGCCATATCGCCGGTGCGCAGGAAGCCATCATCGGTAAAGGACTTGCGGGTTTCTTCCGGACGCTGCCAGTAGCCACGCATCACCTGCGGCCCCTTGACACACAGCTCACCAGGCTCGCCCAGTGGCATGGCGTTACCATCATCGTCCACGGTCTTGCAGACGGTGTTGCAGATGGGCAGGCCAATGGTGCCCAGCTGAATGGCGCTTGGCGGGTTGAAGGTCACAACCGGTGAGGTTTCGGTCATGCCGTAGCCTTCGGCGATCTCAACACCGGTCACTTCCTGCCAGCGTTTGGCCGTCGCACTGGTCAGTGCCATGCCACCGGATGAGGTCATCTTCATCTGGCTGAAGTCCAGCTTGCGGAACTCCTCGTTCGCCATCAGGCCATTAAACAGCGTGTTCAGACCCACGAAGGACGTGAACTTGTGATTCTTCATTTCCTTCACAAAGCCCGGGATGTCGCGGGGATTCGGAATCAGCACGTTATGGGCGCCGGCTTCCAGCATGATGCCGCAGTTCAGGGTGAACGAATAAATATGGTATAGCGGCAGAGGTGCGATCATAACCTCCTTGCCGTCTTCGATGTTGTCTTCCAGCAGCGGACGGGTCTGCAGCAGGTTGGCGACCAGGTTGCCGTGAGTCAGCATGGCGCCCTTGGCAACGCCGGTGGTGCCGCCGGTATATTGCAGAACCGCCAGATCGTCCTGGGTGGGTTTTGCCTCGTCGAGCTTCTCCTTGGCGCCGGCTGCCAGTACCGCAGGCAGTTTATGGGCCTGGGGCAGATTGAACGGCGGTACCATCTTCTTGAGGTACTTGACCGCTGCGTTCATCAGCGTGCGCTTGAGGGGCGAATGCATATCGGCCAGCTCGGTCACAATGACGTGCTCGATACTGGTGTGCGGCAATACCTTTTCCGCGTTTGCGGCCATGTTGGCCAGCACAACCAGGGCCTTGGCGCCGGAATCATTGAACTGGTGTTCCATCTCACGGGTGGTGTACAGCGGGTTGGTATTCACCACCACCAGACCGGCGCGCATGGCACCGTAGACAACCACCGGGTACTGGGTAACGTTCGGCATCTGCACGGCGATGCGGTCGCCGGGCTTGAGGTTGGTCTTGTTCTGCAACCAGGCCGCGAAGTTGCGGGCCTGAACGTCCAGTTCGCCGTAGGTCAGCGTCACACCTAAAGCGCTGAACGCGGGACGGTCAGCGTACTTTTTTACGGCCTGGTTGAACACATCGACCATGCTCTGGTATTTGCTGAGATCGATCTCACGGGGTACGCCGGGTGGATACTTGTCCTGATAGAACTGTTCAAAGTCCATCGCACCATCTCCTGTAGCTACTTATGATTATAATCGCAGCCGTTGCCCCTGCGGATTCTGTGCCGCGGTAAGCGCCGTACTGCTGCAGTGTCGGGATACCATCCAGCCAGTTTTTCTGACGGAACCATGGCCGGTAAAAACACAAGCTCCGGTGAAAATACAAGCAGACAAAAGTATCAGCCTCAAAGACGGGGAGAATATCAGCTTTGCCCTGCTTGAGGTAGATCGCGCCTGACCCAGTGGCATTTTCGATCCTGCACTGTGATGGCTTTCGCGTTAACGCGTCGAAATACTTTACAGGTCGTTTAATAGCCGCAAGCGATCTACTAAAAAAACAGCGGTAACATATTGAAAGGTAAGATGCGAAGGCTGGTTGGCAATAATTCTGCTTAGTGAGACGGGCGGGGCGCTTACTGGAGGCGCCTACGTTTAATGCCGAGCTTGGCCGGTACACACTCAACCGTGTATCGGCATTTTTTCACTCAGGGGAAATTCCAGGACGGGACAGTCAGGTCCAAGGAGCCGGTACCACGGAATCCGGCGCCCTGGAAGCCGGATCAGGCGCCCAGCTTGGCCTCGCAGTTCGCACCAATCAACTTGGTGGCTCCATCCAGATCCAGAGCCTTGTCGGCAAAAATCTGCGCAACAGACTCTTTCAGAACGCTGGCAGAAGCTTCGCTGCTGGCGTTCTCTTCAATGGCCGAGTAAACCTCTTCGATAGCGGTATCGTTATCACGGGCTTCCAGGAGATCGGGAGCGGCGGCCTTCTGGGCCTCACACACCGGGTTTGCCTGAGCCATGGAGCTGAGCCCCATTCCCGCAAAGATGACGCTGGCAAGCAACAGTTTCTTGTTCATACACAGGTTCCTTCCTGACAGATAGTTAAGTTGGGTGCCCCGGAATACTGCGCAAGGATCCGTCCCGCAAACCAGGGCATAACCGTGCCGCCCACCGACCAGCGTTGTGCTGCCCGGCCCGGCGACCCTGACGGATTGAAGCACAGCGAGACGTTCGCTGAAAATGTCTTATTTGTTGCCAGATACAAAACAGCCCGGAAATTGATCCGGGCTGTGTTTGAGGTGCCGCAGAGGACGCCGGTTTGTGACCGGCATCAACCATCAGGCTTACTTGCTCAGGTGGCGCATGGCGGATTCCAGGCCTTCGATGGTCAGCGGATACATATGATCGCCAACCAGCTGCCGTGTAATTCCCAGTGAACCTCCCCTGCCCCAATAGCTCTCCGGCAGAGGATTCAGCCAGACCACCTTGCGGAAATGGTCGCTCACTCGCTGGAACCAGGTGGCGCCGGCCTCTTCGTTCCAGTGTTCAATGGACCCCCCCGGATGAGTGATCTCATAAGGCGCCATGGTCGCGTCGCCGATGAAGATCACCTTATAGTCAGAACTGTACTTGTGCAGAATGTCCCATACCGGCGTGGTTTCATGCAGGCGACGGACGTTCTTGGTCCATACCGCCTCGTAGATGAAGTTATGGAAGTAAAAGTACTCCATATGTTTGAACTCCATCCGTGCCGCTGAGAACAGCTCTTCACAGACCCGCACGTGGGGATCCATGGAGCCGCCAACGTCGAAAAACAGCAGCACTTTCACCGCATTGTGTCGCTCCGGCACCATCTTCAGATCGAGATAGCCTGCGTTTCGGGCGGTGGACCGGATCGTGTCATCCAGGTCGAGCTGGTCCGCCGCCCCCTGCCGGGCGAACTTCCGCAGCCGGCGCAGGGCGACCTTGATATTGCGGATGCCCAGAGTGATGGAGTCGTCCAGATCCCGGAACTCACGCTTGTCCCAGACCTTGATGGCGCGACCATGTCGCCCTTCCTTCTGGCCAATGCGGAAGCCCTCGGGGTTGTACCCGTGGGCGCCGAAAGGTGACGTGCCACCGGTACCGATCCATTTATTTCCGCCCTGATGTCGCTCCTTCTGCTCTTCCATGCGCTTCTTGAAGGTTTCGATCAGCTCTTCAAGCCCGCCTAGGGACTCAATCTGGGCCTTCTCCTCATCAGTCAGGTGCTTCTCGAACTCCTTCCTGAGCCAGTCGTCCGGAATCAGCGCTTCCATCAAGTCATCCAGGTTCTCGATACCCTTGAAATACGTGCTGAAGGCCCGGTCAAATTTGTCAAAGTGGCGCTCGTCCTTCACCAGGCACAGGCGTGCCAGGTAGTAGAACTCTTCCATATCGCCGAAGGCCACCCGCTTTTGGAGGGCCTCCAGCAAATCCAGGAATTCCCGCAGGCTGGCCGGAACCTTGGCCGCGCGAACTTCCATAAAGAAATCAATCAGCATGGCGTCCTCCCAAAAGAGGCCGATGTGTCATTGGTTCGCCGGGTTCGGTCGTCCGTCGCCTCACTTCTTGCGACGCGCCATGAATGCAAGCTTCTGCAGCAGGTGCACGTCCTGTTCGTTCTTCACCAGGGCGCCATACAGCGGCGGCAGGGCATTGGTGGCATCGTGCTCCTGCACGACCTTGCGGGACAGATCGTCGGCCATCAGCAATTTGAGCCAGTCAATCAGCTCCGAAGTGGACGGCTTTTTCTTGAGACCGGGCACTTTGCGCACATCGAAGAAGACCTCCAGCGCATCCCGCACGATGTCCTGCTGGATGTTCGGGAAGTGGACGTCGACGATGGTTTTCATGGTGTCGTGGTCCGGGAACGAGATGTAGTGGAAGAAGCAGCGGCGCAGGAAGGCGTCCGGCAGTTCCTTCTCGTTGTTACTGGTAATCACCACGATGGGACGCTGCTTCGCCTTGACGAACTCCTGGGTCTCGTAAACGAAGAACTCCATGCGGTCCAGTTCCAGCAGCAGGTCGTTGGGGAACTCGATATCGGCCTTGTCGATTTCGTCGATCAGCAGGACCACCTGCTCGTCGGTCTCAAAAGCTTCCCAAAGCTTGCCCTTGACGATGTAGTTACGGATGTCCTTGACTTTTTCGTCGCCCAGCTGGGAATCCCGCAGGCGGGAAACCGCATCGTACTCGTACAGCCCCTGCTGGGCCTTGGTGGTGGACTTGATATGCCAGGGGATCAGCCGGAGTCCGAGGCCGCGGGCCATCTCTTCGGCCAGCAGGGTCTTACCGGTGCCCGGCTCACCCTTGATCAGCAATGGACGC
>CAZHAY010000041.1:7723-21182 GCA_964530545.1 uncultured Marinobacter sp. | reverse complement strand
ATCGTCAGGCTCCTAATACAAACCCCAGCACACAGCGTGCTGGGGTTTTTTTATGCTGAAAAAACAATCACCTGCCTGCACAAAAAAAGGTAAGCGTCCGGCGGGCTCGTAAATTCTGTGCCGAACATCTTACTTGTGGGTTTCGCCCTGTTTTATTTCGCATTTATCGTGGGGCGCTTAAGTAGAGAGTAAGCCTGTCTATCGCTTGCGGACTCCCGAAGAACAGCGGTCTTCAACTACAAGTCCAACATTTGGGTTAATGGGGGCGCCTGACGGCGCTTCCTGAGCTCGCTTGATCAGGTCCGTAAAGACCTCCAGCGGAGGCTTGGAGTCCAGCCGCTTTCGAGGCCGAGTATTGAGCTGGAAGGGGGCATCCAGTTCGTCCAGACTGAACGCCGATAGATCCATGCCTTTGGGCATGTATTGTCAGGGAGGCCATTGTGTTCTCATTGATAGCGCGTAGCGGGATTTGGTGGCGAGACTGCTTACAGTGGCTGCCTTTGGTCTTGCGGTACTGCCCTTGCTTGCCTGCTCTTCGATGTTTTCATAAACCTGGAATGAGGATGATGGTTATATCCTGACGCCGCTCGCCGGGAACGGAAGCGCAATGTACGCTTATCTCGAAGGTGGGAAAGATATGTCTCTGAAAGAGATTGTTGAGCCTGATTGCGCCTATAGAAACTACCTGTTTCCGGTGCTGAAACACAGATGGAAACGGGCGTTTTTTCAGCAGTCATACTCGAGCATCTTGTCTATTCTGAACAGCTTCAAAAAATCTTACCGCCTGCCCCCGCGTAAGGCTCTGACCTGTTCTTCCAGTCCGGCGGCGGTGGCCTGTTCGCCGGGTATGGGTTGACCAGCCAGCAGGTGGATCTTTGACCAGAGCCGGGTTGGCAGGTGGCGGAATACCGGCCCGCCGCAGCAACTGAAGAAGCTGCCCCAAAGCCCCTGCAGCGCCATGGGTACTACCGGCACAGATCTTCTGGCCAGAATCTGTTCCACGCCGGGCCGGAAGCTGTCGACTTCGCCGTCCCTTGTCAGTTGGCCTTCGGGAAAAATACACACCACATGGCCCTTGGCCAGTTCTTCATCGATTCGCTCGAAGGCAGCATCGTAGATCTCGGGTACTTTCGCCCGGGAGCCGATGGGGATGGTCTGTGCCATCCGGAAAAAAGTGCCCAGTACCGGCGTACTGAAAATCTGATGGTTCATTACAAAGCGCACTGGTCGTTGGACCGCGCCCGCAATCACCAGGGCGTCCATATAGGTCACATGGTTGCAGACCAGCAAAGCCGGCCCTTCTTCCGGTATTCGATCCAGGTTGTGGTGCTGAACCCGGTACAGGGTGTGCGACAGCATCCAGATGATGAAACGCAGGGTAAATTCCGGCACCTGATGATACACATAGCCGGTGACCACCAGGTTCATCACCGCCAGCACCAGGAAAAATTCGGCAATCGACAGGCCGATCAGGCCAAGCATCAGCATGGCCATTATGGCGCTAACCACCATGAACAGGGCGTTGAACACGTTCAGCGCGGCGATTACCCGGGCCCGCTTGGCCGGCTCGGTTTCCCGTTGCACAAAGGCATACAGAGGGACGATGAACAGGCCGCCAAAGATACCGATGGCCAGTAGATCAATGGCTACCTGACGGTAATGGGAGTCGGTAATCAGCAACCACCAGTCCGACGGAACGGGAGTCGCCGGGGTGTTCAGGTACAGGTCTAGCCCGAACAGGCTGATACCAAGGGATCCAATCGGGACGATGCCCAGCTCGACACGGTGCCGGGACAAGCGCTCACAGGCCATGGAGCCCAGGGCGATGCCGATGGTGAACAAGGCCAATAGCAGGGTAACGACGGTTTCGTCACCGCCCAAGCTGATGCTGGCGAAGCCGGGGAACTGGGTCAGGTAGGCTGCCCCGAGAAACCAAAACCACGAGATGGCCATAATGCTGAGAAATACCGCGTGGTTTTCCCGGGCGATGGCCATCAGCCGCCAGGTCTCACGCAGGGGCCGCAGACGGATTTTGAGGTCAGGGTCGGCGATGCCGGCGGCAGGCACCCGCAGTGCCGCTGCCCATCCGATGATGGCCAGGAGCAGAACCGCAATCGCGACCAGCTTTTCCGGTGCGGCCGCTGCCATGATGAGGCCAGCCGCAAGGGTGCCCAGCAGGATGGCCACAAAGGTGCCCATCTCCACCAGGGCGTTGCCGCCGACCAGCTCCCGGTCCCGTAGTACCTGAGGCAGAATCGCGTATTTAACAGGGCCAAAGAATGCTGATTGTACACCGGTGAGGAACAGCAGCACCAAAAGCAGTTCATACCGGCCATACCACAGGCCAACAGCGGCCACCGTCATGACACCTACTTCCACCAGTTTGACCCAGCGGATTACCTGGGCTTTCTCATAGCGGTCGGCTACCTGCCCGGCAATGGCCGAGAACAGAAAAAATGGCAGAATGAACAGCATGGCCGCCAGGTTGACTATCACTTCTGCCGGCAGCCCCAGCAGGCCGCCAGTGGTAAAGGTGACCAGCAACAGCAATATATTACGGAACAGGTTGTCGTTGAAGGCGCCGGCGAACTGGGTGACGAAGAAAGGCAGGAAACGGCGTTCCGACAAAAGTCGGAACTGGCTGTGATCTTCCATGAGGGCGTGGCTCTCCATAGCACATCCTGAACCGGTTACTTTGTGGTGGTAACGTACTTCAGGATCTCACCACTTGCTCGGGAGTCTGCGCCCAGACGATAGCAGAGGCGTTTACTTCCTTGAGTGGGTGGATAATGTCTTCATCATGCAGGATAACACAGTTTGGACCCATTACGGCACAGCAACCCGCGTCAAAGGCGGCACTCCACTGTTTGTATTTGTCACGGGCGTTTGAGCTATTCCCTGATGCTGGCGTGCTCGAAGGCTTCCGGCATTTCTCCCATGGTCGCCTGCACAGGAATGAGATCCACATAACCCATGCAACTGATCAGAGCGTCTTCGGTCAGCGAGGCCTGCGATTTAAACCTCGACTCCCAGAAATGTAGACATCCCTGTTTCAGTTGCACCGCTGATTAGAGTTTTCCGCCCGTTGGTGTTTCGCCAGGTATTCCCATGGCGTCAGGTCTTCCAGTGAGTCGTGGGGGCGCTCGTCGTTGTATCCCGTGATCCATGATTCTGTCAGTTCTCGGACTTCTGTGAGGTTCCGGAAGACATATATATGCCGGATAGCTTCACCAAGCGATGATACGCTCCAGAACCCGGATGACCCGTGGCGCTGGCAGCTTCAGGTCGATCTCGATCGCGAGCACCTCCCGATTAAAGGTGACCGGCACGCTCAATGACTTCGGGTTTCGTGTCAGGAGTCGGTTTCTTGTCGTCGTTTGTTCAGGTGGAGTGCACAATACAGGCGGTGTACCCGCTTGCGATTCATCCGTGCCCCCAGCATCGCAGCACCTTTAACAGCTTGCTGAAACCGTATGCGGGATAGCGCTCAGTCGCGCTCTGAAGCGCTGCAATCACCGGTTCATCCCGGGAGGTATCCGGCCCCGGTATACAGAGTTACTAATGCCAGCGATCCCCGATGCGCTTCCGCCTCGGGGCTCCATAGCTATCCTATTATGTGTTACACCAATACCATCCAGGGTAAGGTCCAGACCCCAAAAGCCACCATCAAACCACCGGCGATCTGCCGAAACCAGCGATTGGTCCGTAAACCCTGGATCCAGGTAGCGGCAAATCCGGTGCCCATCATGGAGGGCAGGGTGCCGAGCCCGAAAAACAACATGGTGCCGGCCGCAGTGGCCGTGGTTGGCTGCAAGGCGGCCCAGCCCAGGGTGCTGTACACAAGTCCACAGGGCAGCCAGCCCCACAGCGAGCCCAGCAGCAGCGCCTGGAATGGATTCCGAACGGGCAGTAGTTTACGGGTCAGGGGCTGCAAGCGGCGCCAGACCGGGCCTCCTATCCGTTCCACATGGCGGATGCCGTACCACCACTGTCCCATGGACAGTCCCATCAGAATTAACAGAACACCCGCCAGGGTCCTGAGCACAGGGCCGAGCGCGCTCCAGGAACTGGTAGCACTGACACTAAGCCAGGCAATAAGCGTCGCAATGAGAACGTACGAACCAATCCTGCCGCCGTTAAAAGCGAACAGCATCAGGGCCTGACGTAACCGGTATCCTTTTCCGACGGGTAGAGCCATGGAGAGAGAAGCACTGATACCGCCACACATACCGAGGCAGTGAGTGCTGCCAAGCAGTCCGATAACGAACGCGGCGGGGTAAGACAGGGCCAGGTCCTGCAACTCAGGCCCCCTTGTTCTGGTGCTCTTCGGATTCCCTTCCGTCTGTCTTACGGCCTTGTTGTGGGGTTGTTCTCTGGTGGGGCTGTTTGGCGTCGTCCGGGATCATGTCCCGGTCATCATCATAGAGAATACGGTGGGCAGGCCCTTCAAGGTCGTCATACTGGCCGCTTTTCACAGCCCAGTTAAAAACAACGACCCCTACGGTGACGAGAATAAGTGTGATGGGGATGAGTATCAGCAGAATATCCACGGGGGTATCACCTCGTTCATGCGCCGGTTCCGGATTCATCCAGCGGCTGGACAGGGACCAGTGCAGGCTCGGGTTGCCTGGTCTGGCGATCTTCGCGCCCGAGCCTGAGTGCGTTCAGGACCACAATCAGGGAGCTCAGCGACATACCGATGGCTGCCAGCCAAGGGGGAACAAGGCCTGCTGCAGCCGCTGGCAGTGCAGCCATATTGTAGCCCAGGGCCCAGGTAAGGTTCTGGCGGATAATGCGTCGTGTGTCCCTGCTGCCATCAATGGCCCTGACCAGCAAATTCAGCTTACCTCCCAAGAGGATGCCGTCAGCCTTCAGTTGGGTAAGGTCGGTAGCTGATCCCATGGCAACCGATACTGCTGCGCCCGCCATGGACGGCAAATCGTTCAGACCATCGCCCACCATCATGATTTTATGGCCTTCCGCAGACAGCTTCTGCAGGTAATAAAGCTTGTCTTCCGGCGTTGCGCCGCCGACGGCTTCGTCAATGCCAAGCTCGCCGGCGACACGGGCAACATGATTTGAGCGGTCCCCGCTAAGCATGACGGTGCGGATGTTGCGGGCCTGGAGCGTCTGCACAGTCTCCAGGGCATCGCTGCGAATACGGTCGTCAATGACAATGCGCGCCTGAACCACGCCATCAATCGCAAGCCAGAGGTCAATGCCCTGGATATCGTCCGGTGGCGCAACCTGCGTTCCCGTGGACTGCTCAATAAAGGCGCGATGACCGATGATGACATCTTTTCCGTGCCACTGGCCGGTAAGGCCGTGACCAAGGTGGTTCTGTACGCTGGCTACGGGTTCGGGCCTGATATCCCGAAAGACTTCCGCGATGGGATGTTCGGAGTGCTGCTCCAGGCCGGCCGCCACAGCAAGAATCTGCTCACGGGTGAGGTTGCCGAAAGGCATGATTTCCAGGAGGTGAAGGCGTCCTTCCGTCAGCGTACCCGTCTTGTCAAAAACCACGGTATCAATTTCGCCGAGGGTTTCCAGCGTATGGCCCCGGGTTGGAAGAAAGCCCATACGGCGGAGCTTCAGGGTGGCACTGGTAAGCGCTGTCGGGGTGGCTAATGACAGGGCACAGGGACAGGTCACTACCAGTACAGAAAGTGTAATGTCGAAGGCATTATCGGCACCGGCAATCCACCAGCCCAGCCAGACGACCGGCGCGAGCACCAGAACCCGGCTGACAAACAGGCCGGCGATTCTGTCGGCCATGCGGGCGATGCGCGGCTTCTCGGACTGAACCCGATCGAGGATCTGGAGGATTCCCGACAGGCGGGTACGGTTCCCGGTCCGCAGTACCCTGACCTCAACCGGACTTTCTCCGTTGATGCTGCCGGCAAATACTTCGTCGCCGGCGCCATGGGATTCAGGCAGGTACTCGCCAGTGAGCGCAGCCACATTGAATGTGGAGTTCCCGGACAGGATGACCCCGTCGACCGCAAGGGTTTCACCAGGCTTGAGCCGGATGCGGTCCCCGACTTGCAACTGGTGAGCTGCGACCACTTCACTGTCCCCGCTATCAGCAAGGCGGGTGGCGATCCTGGGCTGGTAATTACCCAGAGCGGCACCGGAAAGCCCGGCACGATAACGGGCCCGTGCCTCGATAAAACGGCCAAGGGAGAGGAAGAAGGTGAACATGCAGACGGATTCGAAATAGACTTCCTCACCGCCGAATACCGTGACCCACGCGCTGGCAATGAAAGCCAGGCCGATTGCTGTTGCGACCGGCACATCCATGGTGAGGTGCCGGGAACGCAGATCGCGGATGGCATTTGTGAAAAATGGCCGCGCGCTATAGAGAATGACCGGCGTTGCCACTAGCAGGCTGAACCAGCGGAACATCTGGCTGAATTCGGGGGTGACTTCGCTGATCATTTCGAAATACAGGGGCAGAGCGAGCATCATGCTTTGCATGGTACCGATGCCGGCCACCAGCAGGCGGATAATGGCGGTGCGGCTTTCTGCCTTCAGTGCGAGCTCGGCTTCGTCAGCGTGGTACGGGGATGCGGTGTAGCCCAGCTCGTGGATCGCCATGAGCAGGGAGCTGAGCGGAGTCTTTTCCGGGGACCAGACCAGCCTGGCCCGCTGCGTGGAATGGTTGACGGTAAAGGTCTGAACACCGGGCAGAGCCGCCAGATGCCGTTCCAGCAGCCAGATACAGGCCGCGCAGGTGATTCCGCCAATCAGCAGTTGTGCTTCCTGGCCACCCTTGACCGGAACCACAAAGGCTTCCTGGGCAACCGGATGGTCGAGCTCGGTCAGGCGGTCAATATCCGTCCGGGTCAGAGCACGGGGGGTAACCGCCGGGGCGGATCGAAACTGATAGAACTCATTGAGTCCTTCGCTGTGGATGGTTTCGAATACGGCCTGGCAGCCATGGCAGCAGAAAGCCTGAGCCGGATTCTCCGGATCAGGCACCAGTGCTTCACTCTTCCTTACTGGTTCGCTGCAGTGAAAACAGGAATATACTTCAGCCACGTGATGGAACGACGGGTTCTACCAACATGCCGGAATCGGTTGGGAAGAAGCCCACGCCTTTGATGCGCCATTCAGCAGAGGGACCACTGATATCCAGGTACCAGCGACCATTAATGGTACCGGCGATCTGGCCGCGGTAATGCCCGCCACTGACGGAGGTAAGTTGAATGACCCGGTCCTGATCTCCCATGGTCGGGTGGAACAGTTGCAGTACCAGGTACTCCGGAGTTACGGAGGTGCCATTGGTACTGGTCAGGGTCACATCCAGGTCGCGTCCAGTCTGTTGTATGAGTGCCTGCAGGCCCATTTCAGCGGCCCTGGCATCACGCGCCAGTGACTGGTTAATGCCGAGACCTTCCTTGGAGTAGTCGTCAACCACCATGGAAGTGTGAGTGGTCAGGGATAAGGTCAGGGCGACGATGCAATAGACGATGGAAGCTGAGGGGAACAGCACCAGAAACCAGAACCATGGCTGACGGAACCAGGGCCGTGCTGCCTCATCGTCGTGAATCTTGATAGCTTCTGACATACAGGTCTCTTTCATAAACTGCCGGTCGCCCTGGAAGGGGTGACCGGTTCGGGGTTAACGGGGCCTTGGACCGACAAACCGGCTATCAGTTTCATCCATGATGTCAGGATTGTCGGTGGCGAAGACGCGGAACCTGATCGGTGTGTTGATATCTTCCAACTGCTCAGGGTTGATTTCGACCACCACAGGGATTGAGTGCAGACCACCAGGCTGTACAGTTGCCGGTCTGTCACCCCGCAACAGTCGTATGGACTCGGCACCCTCAACTTCGATCCGGTACTCCTGAGGCTCCTCACTCTTATTGCTGATCTGCAGGGTATAACTGTTTTCAACCCAGCCATTGGCGTTGTAGTTAAACAGAGCGCCGCGGTCACGGATGACGTTCAGCTCAACCGGAACCCGTGACGTTATTGTAACCACAACGGCGGCAATCATGAGGATCAGCAATGCCCCGTATCCAAAAGTACGTGGCCGCATCAGCTTGGACGGCTTACCTTCAAGTTCGTTCTCGGTGGTGTAGCGGATCAGCCCACGGGGGTAGTCCATTTTGTCCATAACGCTGTCACAGGCGTCGATACACAGGGCGCATCCAATACATTCGTACTGAAGTCCGTCCCGTATGTCGATACCGGTGGGGCAGACCTGAACGCAGAGTCCACAGTCGATACAGTCACCAAGTGGTATCTCGTCCCGCTCGGCTGTTTTCTTGCGGCTGCCCCGAGGCTCACCCCGGTTGGGGTCGTAGGAAACAATCCGGGTATTGGGGTCGAACATGACCGCCTGAAACCGTGCATATGGACACATGTACAGACAGACCTGCTCACGCATCCAGCCGGCGTTCATGTAGGTGGCAAGGGTAAAAAAGCCGACCCAGAAATAGGCCCAGCCATTGGCGCTCAGGGTGAAGATGTCCGCAATAAGCTCACGTATGGGGTAAAAATACCCTACAAAAGTGAGGCCGGTGGCTAGCGCTATCAGTAGCCAGACCACGTGTTTGGTGGTTTTGCGGATCACTTTTTCCGGCGAGTTGGGTGCCTTATCGAGTTTCATCCGCTTGTTGCGGCTGCCTTCAATGCGCTGCTCGACCCAGATGAAGATGAAAGTCCAAACGGTTTGTGGACAGGTATAGCCACACCAGACACGCCCGAACAGGGTTGTGATAAAGAACAGGCCGAATGCACAGATGATCAGCAGGGCGGCCAGAAGGAAGAAGTCCTGCGGGAAAAAAGTTAGTCCGTAAAGGTGGAATTCCCTGGCCGGGAGGTCGAAGTGAATCAGCGGTTGGCCATCAACCGTAATCCAGACAAACAGGAAATACATGCCCATCAGCGCCATGAGGCTGAAAAAGCGTATACGCTGGAATAGCCCCTTGATTTCCCGGACGTAGATTTTCTTCCGGCTGGCGTAGAGCTCGACGGTTTCCGGCTTATTGTTGTTTTTGTCGGAGGGGCCGTCAGTGTTCGGGTCAATTTGCTGGACCGGAATCCGACTGCTCATCATTACCTCCTGGGGGGTGACAGGCGTGTGATCCCTGGGATCGAAACACTTTCAGGCCTGGAGATCTTTTCAAGCCTGGGCCCGCGGTAGGGCAGACCCAGGGTTGAAAAGACCGGGCACCGCCGAAGCGGCACCGGGTCTTGCGGGTCAGTCGTCAGATAGCTGGTAAACGTAGGCTGCCAGAATGTGGATCTGGTCATCACTCAGACGTCCCGCCTGAGCAGGCATTCGGTTCTGACGACCATGGAGAACGGTCTCTTCGATCCATTCATAATCATTGCCGTACAGCCAAATTCCATCTTTCAGGTTAGGCGCACCCATTGCCTGAATGCCGGTGGCGTCAACACCATGACAGGACGCGCAGGCCTGTTGGAAAACCTCAGCACCGGCTTCAGCGGCGGCCTCATCCCGGGCCCGGTTACTGAAGGCCAGCACATAGTTTACCACCTGATCAACCTGTACCGCGGTCATGTTCGGCATGACGCCCTTCGCAGGCATGCTGCCGATTCGACCGTCCCGGATGGACTTCAGAATGTCCTCGGGTTCACCACCCCATAGCCAGTCGTCGTCGGTCAGGTTCGGAAACCCGACAGAACCCCGGCCTGCGGAACCGTGACAGAGCGCACAGTTGTTGGCAAAAAGGCGCTGGCCCATGGCCATCGCAGCCGGGTCGGTGGCAAGTTCTTCAATGGGCGTGTTGCCGTACTGGGCGTAGATTTCGCCGTAGCGGGCTTCCGCCTGTCTGACTTCCTCTTCCCACTGGCCATGCTGGCTCCAGCCCAGGAGACCCTGCCAGTTGCCAAGCCCCGGGTAAAGCGCCAGATAGACCAGGGCGAAGATACAAGTACCCATGTACAGGTAAAACCACCACTTCGGCAGTGGGTTGTCGTACTCTTCGATACCATCGTAGGAATGACCGGTGGTTTTGGTCGTTTCGGTGTCGGTGGTCTGGCTCTTGCGGGTTGCCCAAAGCAGCCACCAGCAACCAAAAATGGTACCGAGCACGATCACACTGATCCAGATGCTCCAGAAGGTACTCATCGTTTTTTCTCCGTCTTGTCCTGTTCCTGTTTCAAGGTGCGCTCGGCAATCTCGTCGTCATCAAAGGGCAGGTGTGCCGCCTCATCGTTTTTCTTCTTCCGGTGGGAGCTGAACGCCCACCAGATGATGCCGATGAAAACGATCATGACCAGAATGGTCTGAATGCCCCGAAAATCGTTGATGTCCATAGACTTTACCGTTTCTCTGAGATCACGGTGCCCAGCTGCTGCAGGTAAGCGACCAGGGCGTCAATTTCGAACTCCCCGCGGACCTGATCCTCTGCCTCTGCAATCTGCTCATCGGTATAGGGAACACCCAGCCGTTGCAGCGTTCTCAGTTTTTTGGGCGTTTGGGTGTGATCCACCTTGTTTTTGAACAGCCACGGGAATGCCGGCATGTTGGACTCAGGCACTACGCTGCGCGGATTGTACAGGTGCATACGCTGCCAGCCATCGGTGTACCGACCGCCAACGCGGGCCAGATCCGGGCCCGTGCGCTTGGAACCCCACAGGAACGGGCGTTCGTAGACGAACTCACCCGCGACGGAGTAGTGGCCATAACGCTCGGTCTCGGCACGGAAAGGACGAATCATCTGGGTATGGCAGACGTGGCAGCCCTCCCGGATATAGATGTCCCGACCTTCCAGCTCCAACGGATCCAATGGCTCAAGACCTGCCACTGGCTCATTGGTCTCTTCGATAAAGAACAAAGGGAGCACCTCTACCAGGAACCCGGTACTGATCACCAGAAGGATCAGTACCGTCATCAGGCCAAGGTTCTTTTCTACAATTTCGTGTCTCATCTTACTGAAAGCTCCTGATCAGGCCGGCTGCGCCGCAACGTTGTCGACCGCGACTGCGTCTTTCTGGCGGATGGTCATCCACACGTTCCAGGCCATGACAACCATGCCTGCGAGGAAAATCACGCCACCCAGGAAGCGGACCAGGTAACCCGGCCAGGAGGCTTCCAGCGCCTGAACAAAGGTGTAGGTGAGGGTGCCGTCATCGTTCACTGCACGCCACATCAGGCCTTGCATGATGCCGTTTACCCACATGGCGACGATATAGAGTACGGTACCAACAGTAGCCAGCCAGAAATGAACGTTAATCAGGCTGGTGCTGTACATGGCACGGATGCCCCAGAGCTTGGGAATCAGGTGGTAGATGGAACCGATACTGATCATGGCGACCCAGCCCAGCGCACCGGCGTGGACGTGACCAATGGTCCAGTCGGTGTTATGGGAGAGTGCGTTAACGGTTTTGATGGACATCATCGGACCTTCAAATGTGGACATACCATAGAACGACAGGGATACCACCAGGAACCGGAGGATCGGGTCAGTACGCAGTTTGTGCCAGGCACCGGACAGCGTCATCATGCCGTTGATCATGCCGCCCCAGGACGGTGCCAGCAGAATCAGGGACATAACCATACCTGCCGTCTGTGCCCAGTCCGGCAGAGCGGAGTAGTGCAGGTGGTGCCCACCAGCCCATACGTAGGTAGCAATCAGGGCCCAGAAGTGAACGATGGACAGACGGTAGGAGTAAACCGGACGGTCCGCCTGCTTGGGCACGAAGTAGTACATCATGCCGAGGAAGCCGGCAGTCAGGAAGAAGCCAACCGCGTTGTGGCCCCACCACCACTGCATCATGGCGTCGGTTACACCGGCATAGGCTGAATAGGACTTAAACAGCGAAACCGGGAGCGCCATATTGTTACCAATATGCAGCACGGCGATAGTGATGATGAACGCACCATAGAACCAGTTGGCGACGTAGATATGAGGTGCGCTACGCTTGACGATGGTACCGAAGAAGACCGCACCGTAGCTGATCCAGACAACGGCGATCAGAATATCGATCGGCCATTCGAGCTCCGCGTACTCCTTGGTCGAGGTAAGGCCGAGCGGAAGCGTAATCACGGCTGAAAGCAGTACTGCCTGCCAACCCCAGAAGGTAAACGACGCCAGCCTGTCGGAGAACAGGCGCGCCTGACAGGTGCGCTGCACAACGTAATACGACGTTGCAAACAGGGCACTACCACCAAAACCGAAAATCACCGCGTTGGTGTGTAAGGGACGCAGACGACCAAAATGGGTCCAGGGCAGGTCGAAGTTCAGTTGTGGCCACACCAGCTGTGCTGCAATCAGCACACCCAATGCCATGCCCACAACACCCCATACGACCGTCATGATGGCGAATTGTCTCACCACCTTGTAGTTGTATGTCACGTTTGCATTTACTGTGCTCATAGCCTTACCAATGGATTCAAGGGTGGGAAAGAAAATCGGCGCAAGTATGGAGAATCGATAACCTGTTTGCAATGACTCAGGTCAACTACGATTGTGACCGTAATGCCGCTGAAATCAGTGTGATGGCGAATCTATTCAAGCTCTTACTCGTGTACAATCCGGGGTATCCCGATATTCATCAGTAATTACCGCACGCTGACCGGCAGGGGTCCATCCTCGGGTATGCGCACGGATACTTTTCACGGTACCGGACCATGCCGGTAGTCCCAGGAGCCCTGAGAAAGTGAATGATCTTCTTTGTAATAAGGCCCGGATCAGCCCTGCCACTGCCCCCTGCCTGTTACTCGCCCATGGGGCCGGTGTCGGCAGTGAGAGTCCTTTCATGCAACGCCTTGCCGAATCGCTGGCCGAAGCCGGGATTAACGTCTGGCGTTTCGAATTTCCATATATGCAGAAGCTCCGGGTCGACGGTCGTAAGCGCCCGCCCGACAGGCAGTCCGTGCTGCTGACGCATTTTGCCGGGATGGTCGAGCAGTGCCGGTCTGGCTTAGCGTCCGGACAAGCTCTGGTAATCGGCGGCAAGTCCATGGGTGGTCGCATGGCATCACTGCTGGCGGCGTTGCCCGATGGGCCTGATGTTCAGGGGGTGGCCTGTTTTGGATATCCTTTCCATCCACCCGGCAAGCCGGATCAATGGCGGACGGAGCACTTTTCTCAGGTGCGCTGTCCAGTGGCCGTGGTGCAGGGTACCAGAGATCCGTTCGGCAGGCCAGAAGAACTGTCCCGCCATGGACCGTTTCCCGGTCATATTCGAGTTAACTGGCTGGAAGGCGCAGACCATGATTTCCGGCCGCTCAAAAAGCAGCAGCTACCTGAGTTCGCGTTGATCGATCGGGCGGCTGCGATGGCAGCCGATTTCATTCGCTCCGTGCAATAGGCTGTGCTGTTGAATCCGGTCAGAACGAAGAGGTCCGGACTCCGGCATGCTAGCACTGGTGGAGAATGGTGATCTTTTCGTCCCGGTCCATCATGGGCTTGACGTCATTGAGCAGTTCCTGCCGGTTCGGAGAACGATACCAGCGGTCCCAGTCGGCTTCGGA
>CAZHAY010000041.1:0-7623 GCA_964530545.1 uncultured Marinobacter sp. | reverse complement strand
GAAATCAGCCCCTGTTACGCTGACTTGCGGGAGGTAATGATGCCTGATTCTCCTGATCAGGATGCCGAGCTTGATGCCCGGGGCCTGATGTGCCCCGAGCCGGTGATGATGCTCCATAACCGGATAACGGATGTGCCAGTAGGCGGTGTGCTCAGGGTGCTGGCTACAGATCCTTCAACAACCCGTGATATTCGCCGCTTCTGCCAGTTTCTGAACCATGAACTGATTCAGCAGACGGAAAACGATGATGAGTACTGCTTCTGGATCCGCCGGGGTGCGTGACCCGCTGCGATTCCGGTGACGCCAGATCTACAGCCAGTTGGCGGCTTTATCCAGATGGGCCCGGAACTCGGCATGGTCCATTTCTCCAAGTATCCTGAGGGATGGAATTTCAGAGCCGGAGGCGTCGTAGAAGAGAATGGCGGGCGGGCCAAACAGGCCGAGTTCGTCCAGCAGTGCCTGCTGATCCCGGGTGTTGTCCGTCATGTCGATCTGCAGCAGGGTATAGGGCTCCATGGCCGTTACCACATCTGCCTGGCTGAACACATCCCGCTCCATGATCTTGCACGAGATACACCAGTCTGCGTAGAAGTCCAGAATCACCGGGTCGCCGCGCTCCCCGGCCAGTGCGAGTCTGTCGCGAAGGCTGGCAGGCTCTTTTACCCGATCAAAGGACGCCTGGGTCAGTGTTTGATTGCCACCGCCGACTCCGGGGCCGGCGGTAAACGGCGCCAGGGGGCGCAGAGGATCGGAAGCGCCACCCAGCGCGCCTGCCAGCAGCGCAATCCCCCAGGCAAAAAGCACCAGCCCCGCACCTTTCCAGGTACGCTGCCAACCCGCGCGGGCACGGTCAAACGCACCGAGCTGCACACCCGTTATCGCAACAAGAACGCCCCACAGGGAGAGTGCCAGCCAGGCAGGAACGATTCGCTCGATCAGCCAGATGGCGACAGCGAGCAACATGACCCCGTAGAAGGCCTTGACCACGTTCATCCAGGCCCCGGCTTTGGGCAGCAGCTTGCGCCCGCCTACCGCCACCAGGATCAGTGGGACGCCCATTCCCATGCCCAGGGCAAACAGGGCAACACCACCGACCACCGCATCCTGTGTGGTGCTGATATAAAGCAGGCTGCCGGCCAGAGGCGCTGAGACACAGGGCGACACCACCAATGCTGACAGAGCGCCAATGCCGAACACGCTCATTACCCGGCCACCGCTCAGTTTCTGGCTGGCCTGGTTCAGGCGATTCTGGATACCCTGAGGCAGCTGAAGGTCAAACACGTTAAACATGGCCAGAGCGAACAAGGTGAACAGTGCAGCGAAAATGCCCAGAACCCAGGGTGACTGCAGATGAGCTTGAAGGTTGAAGCTGGCGCCCAGCAGCCCGGTCACCACACCCGCTGCGGCGTAGGTCAGTGCCATTCCCAAGACATAGCTGAAGGCCAGCACAAGGGCCTGTCCGGAGCTGCGGGTATTGTGGGGCGAAACAAGGGCAGAAATGATCGGCACCATGGGCAGTACACAGGGAGTAAAGGTCAGCCCAAGGCCCAGGGCGAGGAACACCAGCGCGATGATGGCCAGGGACTGTTCTGATAGAAAGCCGGCCAGTCCGGTGGCGGATTTCAGATCCGATTGCGGCGTGTCAGTGGCGGAGGGCGCGGCCGGCGTGGCAGAGGCTGTTACGGACGCCGCAGCTGAAGTCTTTTTCGCGCTGGCATAGTAGAGAACGTCCCGGGTTTGCGGTGGGTAGCAAAGACCGGCTTCGGCACACCCCTGATAGCTCACCTGCAAGGTCGCTTCCCGGACACCCTCGGGCAATGAGACCGACACAGCTGCCTCCACCGGCTGGTAGAAGACGTTTACCGTACCGAAGTAGGGGTCTTCGGTTTCCACCCCGGCGGCTGAAAATGCGGGGTCGGATAGGGTGACGCCCTCAGTAATGGCGGTGACTTCGATCCGCTCCTGATAAAGGTAGTGGTCGGGAGCAGTATCCCATCGCAGCAACACACCGTCATCGGTGATCGATGAGCTGAACGGTAGCGCCTCGTCCACGGGCAGAAACTGTTGACCGCTGCCGGAACTGTTGCCGAAGAAGGCGAATGCGGGCATGGCACCGAGCACCGACACAAGGAGCAGGGCGAACAGGCGCACTGTGCGTCGGCTGATGAGAATTCCTGACATGAATGGTGGCATCCGGTCGTTGGGTTCGGGGTTAGGGCGTCGGATCAAGGGACTGTGTCTGTCGCCAAAAGTTCCCAGGGAGGGAGATCCTGCTGGAATTCCTTGCAGTAAAGCCGCACAATAACGGACCCATGAGAAACCGTCCAGAAGACCTTGTCACACTGTTTAATAAGCTCTTCAGGGAAGCCATGAAAACCGAGCTGGTGCGTGGCGACGCTGAACCAGAGTATTTGCCCGTTGGCGTGACCGGGCCGTATGCCCAGGTGATATTCGCCCATGGCTATTTTGCCAGTGCGCTCCATGAGATCAGCCATTGGTGTATCGCCGGGGAGCAGCGTCGCAAATTGCGGGATTACGGTTACTGGTATTGCCCTGATGGACGTACACCTGAGCAACAGCGAGCGTTTGAGCAGGTGGAGGTCAGGCCCCAGGCTCTGGAATGGTTATTTGCAGTTGCCTGTGGCAGCCGCTTTCATATCAGTGTGGACAACCTGGAAGGTGGCGGCGCCATTGACGAGTCAGGGTTCCGCCAACGAGTATATCTGCAGGCCTGTGACTATCTTGATCACGGGCTACCGCCGCGAGCGGAACAGTTCCTTCACGCGCTGATGCTCCATTATGGTACCAGTGCGACAGATTTTGACCGCTGGCGCAGGCAGTATGCCCATCTGGATTCTGCACAGACCAGAACGGTGCCCCCTATCACAAACGTAAGTGAAGCCTATGACGCAATCTCCTGAATCCACAATGCCCGACAATAACCAAGCAACTCCAGCACCCGAGGCTGTCAGGCAAAGCAGTGTCCGCTTTGCCGAACTGGGTCTCGACAAGCGCCTGCTGGATGCGATTGCCGGCATCGGATTCGAATACTGCACACCGATTCAGGCAGAAACCCTGCCCTATACCCTGGCTTGCCATGACCTCATTGGTCAGGCCCAGACCGGCACCGGTAAAACCGCCGCGTTTCTGGTCACCGCCATTCAGATGTTGCTGGAAACCCCGATTCCCGATGGCGAACGGTTTGCGTCCGAACCCCGGGTGCTGGCCCTTGCGCCGACCCGGGAACTGGCCATGCAGATTGCCAAGGATGCGGAGGATCTGTGCGCCCGCACGGGTCACCGTGTGGTTTCAGTTGTAGGCGGTATGAACTACGACAAGCAGCGGGAAGTGCTGCAGAATGAGATTGTGGACATTCTGGTGGCGACCCCGGGCCGGTTGATCGATTTTCTCGGGTCCCAGGATGTATTTCTGGATCAGCTCGATCTGCTCATACTGGACGAAGCCGACCGTATGCTGGATATGGGCTTTATTCCGGACGTCAAGCGTATCATTCGCCGCTGTTCTGCCAAGGATGACCGGCAGACCTTGCTGTTCAGTGCCACTTTTAATCAGGATGTACTCAACCTGGCGTCCATGTGGACCCACGGCGCGGAATTTATTGAGATCGAACCCCAGCAGAAAACGGCGGAACGGGTCAAGCAGACCGTCTACCTGGTATCGGAAGAGCAGAAGTTGCCGGTGCTGGTAAACTCCCTGCGCCAGCCGGGAGTGGATAAGGCAATCGTCTTTGCCAACCGCCGGGACCAGTGCCGGGACCTTGAAGAAGATCTGAAGAATCAGGGTGTGACGGCGGCGCTGATGTCCGGTGAAATTCCCCAGAACAAACGGTTGCGGACCCTGGATCAGTTCAAGAACGGGGAGATCCAGGTTCTGGTGGCCACCGATGTAGCCGGCCGCGGCATCCATGTTGAGGGTGTCACCCACGTATTTAACTTCAACCTTCCGGAAAACGCTGAAGACTATGTTCACCGCATCGGCCGCACCGGCCGGGCAGGCGAGCATGGGATCTCCATCAGCTTCGCCAGTGAAGACGATGCCTTTGCGCTACCTGGCATTGAAAGCTACATCAGTCAGAAATTGACCACCTCGGTGCCTGAAGAAGAGTTGCTGCAGCCGCTGGAGAAACCCCTGATTGAGCGCCGTCGTGGCGGTCGACGTTCAGGAGGCGGGCGTGGTGCGGGCGGTAGAGGGCGCTCCGGTTCGGGTTCAGGGCAGGGTGGCCGTGGGCGTCCCCGCAGTTCAGGGAACCGGTAAGCACTTCCGGTCATGACGTCCCTGCGGATTGTTGCTGACGAGAACATTCCTCTGTTGGAAGCCTTTTGCGGCCACCTGGGCACCATACGCCGGGTCAATGGCCGGACACTGGCACGTGATGATCTGCGTAGTGCCGATGCTCTTCTGGTGCGTTCGGTAACCCGGGTCGAGCCGGCGTTACTGGCGGGGTCGCCAGTGAAGTTTGTCGGTACCGCTACTATCGGTACCGACCATATCGATCTCGGCTGGCTGCAGTCAGAAGGGATTGCCTTCTCTGCGGCGCCGGGCTGCAATGCTGGCAGCGTGGTGCAGTATGTGCTGTCGGTCCTGTCTCTTTTCCTGCAACGTGATCAGCGTCGTACGCTGGAGGGGCTCACCGTCGGCGTGATCGGCGCGGGCAACGTGGGCGGGGGACTGGTTCAGGTGCTGTCTGATCTTGGCATCACGGTTCGTGTCAGTGATCCTCCCCGTGAAGCAGCTGGCGCTGCACTACCGTTCGCAGCGCTTGAAGACGTGCTGGCCTGCGATGTCGTGACACTGCATACACCCCTGATTGAAAACGGTGCCCACCCCACCCGATACCTGCTGGACCATCGCCAGTTGAACCGGTTGAGGGGACATCAGCTGCTGATCAACAGCGGCAGGGGCGCCGTTATCGATAACCGGGCCCTGCTGAGCCGTCTGAGCCAACCGGACGCCCCACTGGTCGCGCTGGATGTCTGGGAGAATGAACCGTCACCCATGCCGGAGCTGGTAGACAGGTGCTGGCTGGCAACACCGCACATAGCCGGCTATAGCGTCGAGGGGAAAAGCCGGGGTACGGAAATGATTGCCCGGGCGCTTCACGAATGGGTAGGGGTACCGATGACGGCCAGTCTTGAGCAACTGTTACCGCCACCACCGGTTGCTGCCCTGACCGTGACCGCAGAGTGCGATCCGTTAACGGCTCTGCACCGGGCACTGATGGTCTGCTATGACCCGGGGGATGACGACACCCGGCTGAGAAAGCTGATGGCTGACGGTACCGCGAGCGGCGAGCCCGGCGCGGTATCTTTCGACCGTCTCCGAAAACATTATCCTGTGCGCCGGGAGCCTGCCAGCCTCAAGGTGCACTTCGAGGAAGATAGCGAAGCGGCCCGGATGCTGGCCCGGGCCGGTTTTGGAACGGTGATAACCGGACGGCTTTCAGACTAGTTCAGATTCGCCTTCTGCAGGGCTTCGATACGCTGTTCCAGCGGTGGATGGGTCATAAACAGTGCGCTCAATCCGCCCCTCGCACCCCGGTTGATGCCGAAAGCCTGCAGGTTGTCCGGCATCTGGTCGGGCATTCCGCTCTCCTGTTTTAGCCTGGCCAGTGCGCTGATCATGGCGCTGCGGCCGGCCAGTTGCGCACCGGCGATGTCGGCCCGGAATTCCCGTCGGCGGGAAAACCAGAACACGATGGTACTCGCCAGAATGCCCAGCACGATCTCCGCTACAATACTCACGATCCAGAATCCCGGTCCATGGCCCTGTTCGGTACGGAACACGGTACGATCGACCACGGAGCCGATCACCCGGGCGGCAAAGATCACGAAGGTATTCACAACGCCCTGGATGAGCGCAAGGGTAACCATATCGCCGTTGGCCACGTGGCCGATTTCATGGCCAAGAACGGCGCGAATCTCTTCTTTATTGAAGCGATGAAGCAGGCCTTCGCTGACGGCTACCAGAGCATCGTTCCTGTTCCAGCCGGTAGCAAAGGCATTGGATTGGCTGGCGGGAAAGATGGCGACTTCGGGTGTGCGGATGCCGGCCTTTTCGGACAGTTCCGCCACGGTCTCTACCAGCCAGCGCTCGGCCGGAGTACGGGGCGACTCAATGACCCTCGCCCGGGTTGTTTTCTTCGCGATAAACTTGGACATCAGTAGGGAGATCAACGCGCCACCGAAGCCAAACACCGCCGCAAAGGCCAGCAGCGACCCATACTGGATCCCGTTCTGGCTTAGATAACTGTCGACGCCCAATAATCTGAGCGTAATGCTCGCAACCAGAATCACGGCCAGGTTTGTTGCAAGAAACAGCAAAATTCTCATTCATTGTCCTCATCAGGAGCCCGTTTTGCACAAGCCTATATCGGTGCTTTTATGCGGATTTCAATGATTCTGCACCGTGGTGGCGTTGCGATCAGAATGACCCGTGGCGTGGTATTCAGTTCCCGGAAGAACTAAAAAAAGCGGCCTGCATGGCGCGACTGAGGGTGGGAGAGTGTCCGCCTCGAATGGACTGACGGAGTACGTGAATCCAGGTGGATCGGTGCCGTATCACGGAAGGAGGCAGGGCAGTACCGCGAGTGGGTACGCCCGGCTCTGCCAGCGCAAGTTCCCGGGCCAGTTCCTGAGGGGCAGGGCTGGTCAGGCGGATAAAGGCTTCGCGGGTTAGCACCGCCTGGTCCAGGGCTTCCTGACGAATGGTGTCCACATAACGCAGAAGCCCTTCCTCAGCCAGCCACAACAGGGCCCCCAGGCACGCCATGTGCCTGGGGCTGTGCAGGCCGAACTCATCCGGCTGGTCCGGCCCGGCAATATCCTCCACGAACAGGTCGATGCGCCGGGGGAAGACGCTGTAAAGCTGGACCAGCGCTACCGCAGAATCCCGGTAAAACTCTTCAATGTGAATGTCGGCCATCGTGGATCCGTTAATAGTTGGCTTCGTACTCAGCGCATGCCGGCCAGGAACCGACCCAGCCTGCCCATAGCGTCTTCAAGGGCATCCACACGGGGCAGAAAGACCACCCGGAAGTGCTGTTGGTCATCAATATTGAACCCCGAGCCCTGAACCAACAGGATACGTTCCTGCAGCAGCAGATCCAGGATGAACTTCTCATCATTCTCAATCGGATACATATTAGGATCCAGTTTCGGGAACAGATAGAGCGCACCCTGGGGCTTGACGCAGCTAATGCCCGGAATATCGTTCAGCAGTCGCCACGCTGTTTCCCGCTGTTCATACAGTCGCCCGCCCGGGGCGACCAGGTCGTCGATTGACTGGTAGCCCCCGAGTGAGGTCTGGATCGCCAACTGGGCCGGTACGTTTGCGCACAGGCGCATGGATGCCAGCATATCAAGGCCTTCAATCAGATCCGCTGCCTTGTGCTTGGCTCCACTGATAATCAGCCAGCCAGACCGGTAGCCCGCGGCCCGGTAGTTTTTGGACAGGCCGTTAAAGGTGAAGAAGAGAACGTCGTCTGCCAGGGAGGCCGCGGAGATATGCTCGACGCCGTCATACAGAATCTTGTCGTAAATCTCGTCAGACAGAACGATAAGGTTGTGCTGGCGTGCCAGCTCGATCACTTCCTCCAGCAGCGAA
>CAZHAY010000040.1:0-21231 GCA_964530545.1 uncultured Marinobacter sp. | reverse complement strand
CGGGCCGGCCACATGCCGCTACCGCCTTATGTGGACCGCCCCGACGAAAGCACTGACCGGCAACGATACCAGACCGTCTATGCACGGGAAGCCGGTGCCGTCGCTGCGCCCACCGCCGGTTTGCACTTCGACCAGGGCACATTTGACCGACTGGCAGAAAAAGGCATCCGCACCGCGTTTGTGACCCTGCACGTGGGCGCCGGCACCTTCCAGCCGGTGCGTGTGGAAAGGCTGGAAGATCATGCCATGCACAGTGAAGTGGTCACCGTACCGGAAGCCACGGCAGAAGCTGTCCGGGCCGCACGGGCGAGGGGCGGGCGGGTCATCGCAGTAGGTACAACCTCAGTACGGTCGCTGGAATCTGCCAGCCGGGGCGGCCGGGTCCGGTCCTTCCAGGGCGAGACCGATATCTTTATCCGGCCCGGTTACCGGTTCCAGACGGTAGACGCAATGGTCACCAACTTTCATCTGCCCGAATCGACCCTGATCATGCTGGTGAGCGCCTTCGCCGGCCATCACCACACCATGGCCGCGTATCAGGAGGCGGTGGCGGACCGCTATCGCTTTTTCAGTTACGGGGACGCCATGTTCATCACCGGCGAAGAGCCCAGCCTCGGGGCGCTTGCCGGACCAGGAGCCTGAGATGCGCGACGACTGTTTCATGTCTTTCGAAAAACTCGGAGAGGATGGCAAGGCCCGCAGGGGCAGGCTGACCTTTCCCCGTGGTGTGGTGGACACACCCGCCTTCATGCCGGTGGGCACCTATGGCACCGTCAAGGGCATGCTGCCCAGGGATATTGAAGCGACTGGCGCCCAAATCATTCTCGGTAACACCTTTCACCTGATGTTGCGCCCGGGCACCGAGGTTATCCGTGCCCACGGGGACCTGCATGACTTTACCCAGTGGCAGGGTCCCATGTTGACGGATTCCGGCGGTTTCCAGGTGTTCAGCCTTGGGGAAATGCGCAAGATCACCGAGGAAGGCGTCAAGTTCCGTTCCCCGGTGGACGGGTCTCCGGTAGAGCTGAACCCCGAGATCGCGATGCGGGTCCAGCGGGACCTGGGCTCCGACATCGTCATGATTTTTGACGAATGCACCCCATACCCGGCCACCGAGCAACAGGCCCGGGAATCCATGGAACTGTCCCTGCGCTGGGCTGCCCGCAGCAAGGCCGCTCACGGTGACAGCCCGTCGGCCCTGTTCGGGATTATACAGGGCGGGATGTATAACGACCTGCGCCAGCGCTCCCTGGATGGTCTGGTGGACATTGGCTTCGACGGCTATGCCATTGGTGGTCTGTCCGTCGGTGAACCAAAAGACGAGATGATGGCCGTACTGGACTATCTGCCCGTGCGGATGCCGGAAGACCGGCCCCGTTATCTGATGGGAGTAGGGCGGCCGGAGGATATTGTTGAAGCGGTGCGCCGTGGCGTCGACATGTTTGACTGTGTGATGCCGACACGAAATGCCCGTAACGGGTACCTGTTCACCTCCGCCGGCATCGTCAAGATCCGTAACGCCACACACCGGCACGATACCGGGCCGCTGGATCCGGACTGTGATTGCTATACCTGTTCACATTTCTCGAGAAGCTATCTGCATCATCTTGATAAATGTGGTGAAATGCTGGGTTCGCAACTGAACACCATTCATAATCTGCATTACTATCAAAAGGTAATGGCTGGATTGCGTGGGGCTATTGAAGCAGGTACATTGTGCGACTTTGTGGAATCCTTCTATGCCAGACGTGGGCTATCGGTGCCACCTCTTGCCCAAAGCTGAAACTCCACGCGACCTAATGATATTCAGAACTATAAACGGAGACCTCCTATGAAAGCAGTAAAAGCCATGCTGGCCGCAGTTCTGGCAGCCGCCGTTCCGGGTGTTGCCCTTGCTCAGGACGCCGCCCAGGGTATGGGTGTAATGGGCCAGGTGATTTTCTTCGGTGGCTTTATCCTGATTTTCTACCTGCTGATCTGGCGCCCCCAGTCCAAGCGGGCCAAAGAGCACAAGTCGTTGATGTCCGGACTGAACAAGGGTGATGAAGTCGTGACTTCCGGCGGGATCGTGGGCCGTATTACCCGGGTAACGGATGACTTCATTGTGTTGGAGGTTGCCGATAACGTCGAACTGAAGGTTCAGAAGGTCGCAATAGGGGCCGCGCTGCCCAAGGGCACTCTGAAAGACATCTGAAAGATGACCAGGGAGGCTGCTGTACCGGCAGTGGCCTGATAACGGTCTATTAAGGGCTCATATGCTGAACAAGTACCCGCTTTGGAAGAACATTCTCATTCTGGTCGTTTTGGCGATCGGGTTTATTTATGCGTCGCCAAACCTGTTCCCTGACGATTATGCCATTCAGATCACCGGTGCTCGAAGTGGCGCTGAGATCAGTGAGCAGACTGTCAACCGGGCGGTGGCGGCAGTGACCGAAGCTGGGATTCCCGTCAAAGGCGTCGATCGGGATGATCGAACGGCTTTGATCCGGGTTGAGACCTCTGACGGCCAGTTGCGAGCCAGACCGATTGTTCAGCAGGCCCTGGGCGATGATTTCCTGGTGGCGCTCAATATGGCGGAATCCACACCAGGATGGCTAAAGGCGGTTGGCGCCGGTCCCATGAAGTTGGGCCTCGATCTGCGGGGAGGGGTTCACTTCCTGCTGGAGGTTGACATGGACACGGCCATTGAGCAGCGGCTTGAGGCTACCTCCAGTCAGATCAAGCGTGAGTTGAGGGAAGAACGCATCCGGTATCGTGGCGGGGACGTTTCACGGGGTAACAGCATAGAGCTATCCTTCCGCAGTAACGCCGACCGTAGCGAGGCTCTCCGCACAATCCGTGAGCGATACAGCGAGTATGTCGTAGAGGAGAGCACTGAAGGCGACAACTTCCTGTTGAACATGAGAATGTCTGAGCAGGAAGTCCGGAATATTCATGACTATGCCATTCAGCAGAACCTGACAACGATCCGTAACCGGGTTAACGAACTTGGGGTGGCCGAGCCCCTCGTTCAAAGGCAGGGCGCGAATCGCATTATCGTTGAGCTGCCAGGAGTGCAGGACACGGCACAGGCCAAACGGGTACTTGGTGCAACGGCAAACCTGGAGTTCCGCCTGGCGGCCCGTCAGGATGTGCCAGTAGCGACCACCGAGAGCTATGGATTCCGGGATAACCCGGACCGCACGGCACGGCTGGAGCGGGATGTCATCGTGACCGGCGAGAACGTGGCCAACGCCAGCCAGAGCTTTGATGAAAATGGTATGCCGCAGGTCAATATCACCCTTAACGGTGTTGGCGGCGACCTGATGACCCGGGCAACGCGCAACGCCATCGGCCGCAGCATGGCTGTACTGTTTATCGAGTTCCGTACCGAAATGACCCAGGAGGTCGTTGACGGTGAGATCGTGACCCGGGAAGATCGGGTTCAGGAAACCAGTATCATTTCTCTGGCCACCATCCAGTCCACCCTGGGGGCCAGTTTCCGCATTACAGGGCTGGACTCGGTTCATGAAGCAGCCGAGCTGGCCCTTCTGCTCCGTGCCGGGGCTCTCGCTGCACCCATGTACTTCGTTCAGGAGCGGACGATCGGCCCCAGCCTGGGACAGCAGAATATCGAAGCAGGCTTCAAGTCGGTGGTGGTTGGCTTCATCCTGGTCATGATATTCATGGGTGTGTTCTACCGGGCGTTCGGCATGATTGCCAACATTGCGCTGGCGCTGAACGTGGTATTGCTGCTGGCTTGCATGTCCATCATTTCGGCGACACTTACCCTGCCAGGTATTGCGGGCATTGTATTGACGGTGGGCATGGCGGTTGACGCTAACGTCCTTATTTTTGAACGGATACGGGAAGAGATGCGAGGCGGCGCGACGCCGCAGCTGGCGATAAACGCCGGTTTTAGCCGCGCCTTTGTTTCCATCCTTGACGCGAACATCACCACTTTCCTGGTGGGCGTGATTCTTTTCGCGCTGGGTTCAGGTCCGGTAAAAGGTTTCGCGGTGACCCTGACCCTTGGAATCGCGACCTCGTTGTTCTCCGCCCTTATGGTTAGCCGTATGATCATCAACTTCATTCATGGGGGCCGAAAGCTCGAAACCCTCTCGATCGGAGGCAAGCTGGCCAATGTCTGATACCCGCACCACCAAATTTGACTTCATGAAGCCCCGAAAAGTGTTCGGGTGGATATCAACCGTATTGCTCATTATCTCTGTTGTACTGTTGGGCGTGCGCGGTCTGAACTGGGGACTGGATTTCACCGGTGGCACGTCGGTGGAGATTGAGTACGTCACGGCGCCGGACCTTGAGGACGTCAGAGAGCATCTTGCGACGGCTGGTTATGATAATTTCGTCGTACAGAACTTTGGTTCGGACCGCCTTGTACTTATCCGTCTTCAGGAAGCCGGCGATGAGAATCTCGGGCGTCGTCTTGTGGGTGATCTGCAGGATCGTTCCGAGACAGACGTCAGGCTGGTCAGCTCAGAGTTTGTCGGGTCCCAGGTAGGGGATGAGCTGAAGGAGAACAGCGGTATAGCCATGTTGCTGGCGCTGGTGATAACGCTCATCTACGTGGGAATGCGCTTTCAGCTCAAGTTTGGCATTGCATCGGTGCTCCCGCTGGCCCATGACGTCATTCTTCTGCTGGGCATGTTTGCACTCTTTCAGTGGACTTTTGATCTTACGGTGCTGGCGGCGCTGATGGCAGTTATCGGCTATTCACTCAACGACAGTATCGTCATCATGGACCGTATCCGGGAGAACTTCCGCAAGCTGCGTATTGATGACCCGGAAGAGACGGTCAACCGATCGATCCATGAAACCATCAATCGGACCATCAACACCTCCGTATCGACGTTACTGGTACTCATCGCTCTGTATTTCCTGGGTGGCGACGCCATCAACCTGTTTGCTCTGACGCTCTCTTTTGGTGTTGTGATCGGCAGCTACTCATCGGTGTATATCTCAGCCAACCTGCTGATTGCCATGGGCGTTAGCCGAACGGATCTGATTGTCCCTGCAAAAGAAGGCGCGGGTGGTGAAAGTGATGAAGAGGAAGAGCCGCCGGAGTGGCTGAAACGGATGTAATCCCGAGCTTGGGGGCGTGCCTGGTGTACGTTTCCAGGCTCCTCGTTCAATCCGTAATCTGTCATAACGGATTGAACGAGGAGGGATTGGTCAGCGGGGCAGTCTTGCCTGAAATGGCCGCAATGTGCGCAGGGCTTCGCGGATAAGCTTGGGGTTGGCGATAACCAGCTGACGGGAGTCCAGGCTCGAAGGGTTGCCTGAGAAGTCGCTGCTCAGCGCGCCCGCTTCGTTCGCAAGGGCGAGGCCGATATCAAGATCTTCCGGGGTGGGGTGGAAAAGCACCACCAGGTCCAGGTGGCCCGCGGCAACCCGGGCAATATCAAGAACGCTGCATCCGGTGCTGCCAATCCGTCCGGATTGAGAAGCCAGGCCAGCTGCCAGCTCTCCCCATACCAGGGGGTCTTCCGTTCCCCGCGCCTGATCAAGAAGATTCGTAATCACCACCGCTTCACTTAGCTGCCGGATCTCGCTGACCCGAATTCTGCGGCTGTTCAGCGCAGCGCTCCGGCCGCGGCTCGCCGAATATTCCTCGCCGGTTACCGGATTGATCATCAGCAGGTTTTCGGTGCGCCCGTCTTTCTTCTGAACCAGTGCGACCACGAAGTCAGGAATGCCTCGCAGCAGATTCTCGGCACCAATGACCGGAAAAATATGCCAGCTCAGGGGATGTCCATCCGCGTGGCTGTCGCCTGCTGGCGCAAAATAGTGGTCTCTGTAGGCCTTCTGCAGCTGCTCAGCGAAATTGTCGTAAATATTGCCGGTGATTCTGTCCAGCTGCCGCTGGCGATCTTCGGGGCTATTGCCGCCGACGTCCTGCCGTTCGAAGTGGGCTTTCAGGTAATCAGCACCCTGGCGCGCAACGCGCAGGGCCATTTTAATGGCTGGTTGCATGGGATTCTTCAGTTTCAGGAGTGGTCAAAGGCGCGATCATAACAAATCGCCGTCAACCCTTGAAACTATTTGCATCCGTAATGACCGCCATGAAGCCCCGGCGACAGAGTCACATACACGTGCCGTTAAAAAACCGCTGCCTTCTGGTAGTATGCGCGCTTGTTCAGACTATCGCCGGGATTCATTACCCATGCATAAACCCGCACTGCCCAGTACCTTCGACCTTCCGGCCCGGGACTATGTCCGCGTGGTGATGGTCGAAACCACCCATTCGGGCAACATCGGCGCGGTTGCCCGGGCCATGAAAAACATGGGGCTGGGCAATTTGTGGCTGGTGAATCCCGCCTCGTTTCCGGATGAGACCTCATACGCGAGGGCAGCGGGCGCGTCGGATGTGCTGGATCATGCTCAGGTGGTGTCAACACTGGATGAGGCGATCGCGGATTGTGTTCTGGTTATGGGCACCAGTGCTCGGGGACGAAAGGTCCCCTGGCCGGTCATGTCACCATCGGATGCAGCCAGGCAAGTGGGAGAGTACCATGGTAAGGGTCAGGTGGCGCTGGTGTTTGGGCGGGAGAGCAGCGGTCTGACCAACGACGAGCTGCACCGCTGTCAGGTACATGTTCATATTCCGACAAATCCGGACTACAGTTCCCTGAACGTCGCCATGGCGGTCCAGGTGATGTGTTACGAAATCCGGATGGAATATCTGCGGGGCCTTGAAAACGGATCCGTTAATCCGCAAGTCCGGGCCATTGCCGGCCCAGGGGACGAGGGCTGGGACGTGCCGCCGGCTACCGTCGCTGAGTTGGAAGGGTTTTTCGCCCACCTGGAAGCCACACTGATGGAACTCAGGTTTTACCGTCATGAGAAACCCCGTCATTTAATGGCCCGGCTGCGCAGGCTTTACCTGCGGGCACGCCCGGATCAGCTGGAGGTCAGCATTCTGCGGGGCATCCTGACGGCGGTTCAGAAGTCCACCCCTGCCTCTAACGGGGGTGAGGGCCAACGCACACAGGACCAGACAGATGTTTGAGCGACTCAGAGAAGATATCCGCAGTGTTTTTCACCGGGACCCGGCGGCCCGTAATACGTTTGAGGTGTTGACCAACTATCCGGGACTGCACGCCCTGTTATTGCACCGACTTGCTCATTGCATCTGGAACGCTGGTTTCAAGTGGCTGGCGCGGAGCATTTCGACCTTCTCCCGATGGCTGACGGGCATCGAGATTCACCCCGGTGCCACCATCGGCCGGCGCTTTTTTATTGACCACGGTATGGGCGTGGTAATAGGTGAAACCGCTGTCATCGGCGACGATGTGACGCTATACCAGGGTGTCACGCTCGGTGGGACCAGCTGGAACAAGGGTAAACGCCACCCGACCATCGGTAACGGTGTGGTCATCGGAGCGGGCGCCAAAATCCTTGGCCCTTTTGCGGTGGGGGAAGGCGCCAAGATAGGGTCCAATTCGGTGGTGACCAAGGCGGTACCGGCGGGCGCGACTGTGGTCGGGATCCCGGGGCGTGTCGTGGTGAAAAGTAAAGATAAGGACGGGCGCCGCAAGGAAATGGAGAAGCGGATGGGTTTCGACGCTTACGGGGTAACCGAAGAAATGCCCGACCCGGTGGCGCGGTCCATGCGCAGTTTGCTGGATCATATGCACGCGGTCGATGACCGTATCGAAAAGATGTGCACAGCCTTGCGAAAGGTCAACCAGGAATATGCGGAGAACGGTAGACTGCCGCCCCTTGATATTGAAGCGTTTGACTGCGCGGATGATCCGGCAGGGCGGAATGATGCCGCAGGAACGGAGGAGGGCACGGCAGAGGAGCGGTGAATACTTGACCAAAACGAGGGGTTAATACATACTCAGCGGCTGGAATCCTGTCAACTTCTAGTCGGGGGCTGCCGTTATGCGACTGACAACCAAAGGCCGCTACGCCGTGACGGCAATGCTGGATCTCGCGCTTCATGGTGATGAAGGCCCGGTCAGCCTGGCGGATATTTCCCGACGTCAAGGAATCTCGCTTTCCTACCTTGAACAGCTATTTTCCCGCCTGAGAAAAGAAAAGCTGGTCAGTAGCGTCCGGGGTCCTGGCGGTGGTTATCTGCTCGGTCGCGCCAGCGATCAGCTATTCATCGCTGATGTGGTAGACGCAGTCAACGAATCGCTGGACAGCACACGGTGCAGCCATAAGGGCGATTGCCAGAACGGCGAAATGTGCCTGACCCATCACTTATGGTCCGACCTGAGCGAACAGATTCATCAGTTTCTCAGCCGCATCAGTCTGGCGGACCTGATGAAGAAGCGGGAAGTCCAGGTGGTCGCCACCCGCCAGGATAACCGGGTAAAAGAAGGCCCGTTGGCTGACACCATCAATACCAGGCGTCTGGAAGACCAGGCGCCCGCCTGAGCCGAAACAGAGCATGAAAACACCGGTATATCTTGATTACGCAGCAACCACGCCTGTGGACCCTGCCGTTGCCGAAACCATGGCAGGCTTCCTGACCCTTGACGGCGTCTTCGGTAATCCGGCCAGTCGATCCCATGGCTATGGTTGGCAGGCGGAAGCGGCAGTGGAAAATGCACGCCGTCAGGTGGCGCAGCTGATTGGCGCGGATCCGCGGGAAATTGTCTGGACCTCCGGCGCCACGGAATCCAATAATCTCGCCCTTAAAGGTGCCGTCGGCGCTAACCGCAGATCCGGCCAGCGCCCGCACATCATTACGTCAGCCATTGAGCATAAGGCCGTGCTGGATACCTGTATCTGGCTGGAGAGCCAGGGCTGTGACGTCACACGTCTGCAGCCCGACGGCACCGGCCAGATTGCGCCAGCCCAGGTGGAGCAGGCGCTGCGGCCCGAAACGTTACTGGTCAGCCTGATGCTGGTGAATAACGAACTGGGCACCATTAACGACATCGGCGTCATCGGGAAGATGCTGCGGGAACGGGGTGTACTCTTTCACGTGGACGCCGCTCAGGCTGCTGGCAAAATGCCGGTCAACGTAGGGGCGCTGAGTGCTGATCTGATCGCCATGTCGGGACACAAGGTCTACGGTCCGAAAGGCGTGGGCGCACTTTTTGTACGACGGTCGCCGGATGTCCGGATCGAGGCGCAGGTCCATGGGGGCGGGCACGAGCGGGGCATGCGCTCCGGAACGCTGCCTACCCACCAGATCGCCGGCATGGGCAAGGCCTTTGATCTTGCCGGTGAGGGCCTGGAAGATGAAATGCACCGCCTTGAAGCATTGCGTACACGCTTTCTGGCCGGCATTGAGGGGCTGGAAGGGGTGACCCGGAACGGCCACGATAGGGACCGGGTCCCCGGAATCATCAACCTCTCCTTTGACGGCATTGAGGCCGAGTCCCTGATGCTGGGCCTGCGGGAGCTGGCGGTATCCTCGGGCTCGGCCTGCGCGTCAGCCACGATGGAACCGTCCTATGTACTGACCGCCATCGGTCTGAGCGAGGCCCGGGCTCATGCGGGGCTTCGCTTTTCCCTCGGACGGTTTACCACCGCCGAAGAAATCGATTTTGCGGCCGCGCAGGTGGCCCTGGTGGTACAGCGGTTGCGGGAACGGCGTCGCTCGGCAGTGTGACAGGTGGAGCGGATGCGCAACGGAAGGCCGCCATTGGTAGGCAGCCCGCCCCTTACTGCGTATAATCTCAGGCCAGAATTTTCACCTGAAACCCAACTGGAGCAAAGATTATGTCCAACGAGCGCACGCTTTCCATCATCAAGCCGGATGCTGTCGCCAAGAACGTTATTGGCGAGATCGTCAGCCGCTTTGAAAAAGCCGGCCTGAAAATCGTCGCTGCAAAGATGATGCACCTGTCTCAGGAGCAGGCTGAAGGCTTTTATGCCGAGCACAAAGAGCGTCCGTTCTTTGGTGATCTGGTAGCCTTTATGACCTCGGGCCCGGTTGTCGTTCAGGTCCTCGAAGGTGATGGCGCCATCGTCAAGAACCGCGACCTGATGGGCGCGACCAACCCGAAAGAGGCAGCACCTGGCACCATTCGTGCCGACTTTGCCGACACCATCGACGCTAACGCGGTTCACGGTTCTGACTCTGCGGCTTCTGCCGAGCGGGAAATCGCCTACTTCTTCAACGACAGTGAAATCTGCCCCCGGGGCTGATGCTGTCCGGGGCAGTAATGCCGCCCCGATTGTTATCTGATCGAGACTGACCATGACTGCTGTTGTCGAAAAAACCAATCTGCTGGGAATGCCCAAGGCCAAGCTGGAAGCATTCTTTGAAACCTTGGGTGAGAAACGCTTCCGGGCAACCCAGGTCCTCCAGTGGATTCATCAGCGGGGTGTGGACGACTTCGATCAGATGACCAATATGAGCAGGCCCCTGCGGGAGAAGCTCAGGGAAGTAGCGGAAGTTCGCGGCCCGGAAGTGGTGTATGACGAAACTTCCCGGGATGGCACCCGCAAATGGGTCATGCGCATGGACTCGGGCAACAGCGTCGAGACTGTACTGATTCCCGATGGGGAGCGTGGCACGCTGTGTGTCTCGTCGCAGATTGGCTGCAGCCTTGACTGCACCTTCTGTTCAACGGGTAAGCGGGGATTCAACCGCAACCTGACGGCAGCGGAAATTATCGGCCAGGTATGGGTGGCGCGGAAAGCCTTCATGCCGTTCGAGCCAAAGGCAGAGCGTCCCATCACCAACGTGGTTATGATGGGTATGGGTGAGCCACTGCTGAACTTCGATAACGTCGTGGATGCCATGAACCTGATGATGGAGGACCTGGCTTACGGGATCTCCAAGCGTCGGGTGACCCTGAGCACTTCTGGTGTCGTGCCGGCCCTGGATCGCCTGGGGGAAGTGACGGACGTATCCATCGCGATTTCACTCCACGCACCCAATGATGAACTGCGCAGCCAACTGGTTCCGCTTAATAAGAAGTACCCCATTGCCGAGTTGCTGGCTGCGACCCGCCGTTATCTGTCCCGGCTGCCCGACAAGCGCAAAGCCACCATTGAATACACGGTGATCGAAAACACCAACGACCAGCCGGAGCACGCCCATCAACTGGCGGAGGTCTTGCGCGGTCTGCCCTGCAAGATTAACCTGATTCCTTTTAATCCGTTTCCCGAGAGTGATTTTCGCCGTCCCAGCATGAACGCCACCCGGCGTTTTCAGAAAATTCTCAACGAAGCGGGTTATGTCACAACCATTCGTACCACAAGAGGCGATGATATCGATGCCGCTTGCGGTCAGCTTGTAGGTCGTGTGGAAGACCGGACCCGGCGCAGTCAGCGCTACATTCCGGTTCACCAGATGACTCCCTAATTGTTTGAGGCTTCGGGAAGAGACCATGCGCTTAGTGTTGTTGTCAGGCTCCGGCCCTAGTCACCGTTTCATCCTGTACGTCTGCACCTTACTTCTGGCCGGCCTGATGGCAGGCTGTGTTACCACAACCGATAGCCGGTTTGCGCGGGAAGAAGACAAGGATCAGGCGGTCGCGAACTACGTTCAGTTGGCGACCGCGTATCTGTCCCAGGGCAATTATGAGCGGTCCCGCCGACACCTGGAACGGGCGCTGGACCTGCGACCCGATGACGCCGCCGCGTTGGCCACCCAGGGCCTTCTGATGCAGGCCGAAGGCGAGCCCGCGCTGGCGGAAGAATCCTATCGCCGGGCCCTGCGCAGTGATGGCAACTATACCCGTGGTCGGGTATTTTACGGGGCTTTCCTGTACGGGCAGGGCCGGTTTGATGAAGCCCAGGATCAGTTCCAGCGGGCATCACGGGATACAGGCTACAGTGATCGGGCTGCGGTCTTTTATAACCTCGGCCGAGCCAGTGAGCGTACCGGCGACGTTGAGGTCGCGACCGCCGCCTATCAACGGGCACTGGAGCTCGGGCGTAATGACCCGCGAGCGATGCTGGCGTTATCCCGGGTGCTGGTGGATGCCGGTGACTATACCGCGGCGTCCGCTCATTACAGCCGGTTGACCGGGCTGATGCAGCGTAGTCCGCAAATGGGGCACACCCCGGAAAGCCTGTTGGTGGGCATCCGCATTGCCCGCCACTTCAACAATTATGACCAGGAGTCCAGTCTTGCGCTGCTTCTTCGCAACCGCTATCCGGACTCCGAGGAATATCGAAAATACAAGGTGTTAACGGCCGATGACAACGGATAACGCCAGCCACCCAGAGCATCAGGCGACCGCCGGGGAACGTCTGCGTAGGGCCCGGGAGGCGGCCGGGCTTACGGTCGCGGAAGTGGCCGAAAGACAGCACCTGCGGCCAGCGGTCATCAAGGCGATCGAAAGTGGTGACTACCGACAGATCGATGGCGAGCTGTTCCTTAAGGGCTACGTCCGGACCTATGCCGGTCAGGTGGGCCTCGACCCGGACAGTGTCATCCGGCAGCTCGACCATGAGCTGGAGCCGCTGCGGGCAGAGCAGAAGGCACAGGTAGAAGCCAACCCGCTGGTGAGCATTGCCCGCCGCAAGCAGCGGAAAAGGCAGATTGCCCGGGTAGTCGGCATTCTGATCCTGGTTGTTGCGGTGTTCTATGCCGTGTCCATTTATATGGCCCGTCAGCAGGCCGCGGAAAGCGGTGCGCCGGCGGAGCAGGGACAGCCTCTGGCAGTTGAGCCGGACTGGCCAGCGTTACCGGAGCAGAGCGGTCAGCCAGTAGATGCAGAAGACGACCTGACTGAGGGTGCCACATCCGGCGATGGCCCTGACGGCGACGCCGCGGACGACGCCGGTCCCGCTCTGACGGAGCAGCCCGATGTGCAAGCCAGGACGACGGAAGAGTCCCGGTCAGCCCCGGATGTACTGGCAGTCACTGATAGCGGTGAGGCCGGGAGCAACGTGGAAAGCGAGGCTGCGCCGGTGATCCTTACTCAGCCCCTTGAAGAGCTAGAGCCGACAGCAGCGAGCGTACAGGAAGGGTTGCTGCAGATAACCTTTTCCGGAGACTGCTGGGTTGAGGTTCAGGATCGTAATGGGCGGACCATTGAAGCGTCCCTGCGTTCTGCGGGCGATACTCTGGAACTGAACGGGCCAGCGCCTCTGCGAATCGTACTCGGCGCAGTCAGTGCCGTTGAATCCCTGAGCTATGGCGGCGAGCGCGTGGACCTTGCCGGTCGTCGCGCCGCGAACAATCGGCTGGTTCTGAGCCTGCCCTAATCGCCGGGTTCCGGTGCAGCGGAATAGAGCAAGGTGGACGTTGCCACCGCAGTCTTATTGCGACATTGACATTTTCACATCGGTTGGCGGTTTATGAAACTCGAGACACCCATCAAAAGGCGCAAATCGCGGCAGATCCATGTCGGTAACGTACCGGTTGGCGGTGGTGCACCGATTGCGGTGCAAAGCATGACCAACACCGAAACCTGCGATGTGGACGCCACTGTTGCCCAGATTGAAGCTCTGCAGCAGGCCGGCGCGGATATCGTCCGGGTCTCGGTTCCGTCCATGGATGCGGCGGAGGCCTTTGGCAGGATTCGCGCCCGGGTCGGTGTCCCCCTGGTGGCCGATATTCACTTTGACCACAAGATTGCCCTTCGGGTGGCAGAGCTGGGGGTAGACTGCCTGCGCATCAACCCCGGCAATATCGGACGTGATGACCGGGTCAGTGCGGTAATACAGGCAGCCCGCGACAACGGCATTCCCATGCGCATCGGGGTGAATGCCGGTTCGCTGGAGAAAAGCCTGCAGCGTAAATACGGCGAACCTACCGCCGAGGCGCTGGTGGAGTCTGCGATGCGCCACATCGACATCCTTGACCGTTATGACTTCCAGGATTTCAAGGTCAGCCTGAAGGCCTCGGAAGTGTTCATGACCGTCGACGCCTACCGCCAGATTGCCAGCCAGATCGAGCAGCCCCTTCACCTGGGCATTACAGAAGCCGGCGGTTTCCGTTCCGGTACGGTGAAATCCTCCATTGGCCTGGGCATGCTTTTAATGGATGGCATCGGCGATACCATCCGGGTTTCCCTGGCTGCGGACCCGGTCCAGGAAATCAAGGTCGGCTTTGATATCCTCAAGAGCCTGCGTCTGCGTACCCACGGCATCAATTTCGTTGCCTGCCCAAGTTGTTCCCGCCAGAATTTTGATGTGATCCAGACCATGAATGACCTTGAAGCCAGGCTGGAAGACGTCAATGTTCCGCTGGATGTGGCCATCATAGGGTGCATTGTCAACGGACCGGGGGAGGCCAAGGTCGCAGATCTGGGTTTGACCGGCGGTTCACCGAAAAACCTGTTCTATGCCGGTGGTAAACCCAATCAAAAGCTGGACAATGCGACCCTGACTGATGATCTGGAACGTCTGATCCGGGAAGAGGTGGCGCGACGCCAGCAGCAGGAAGACGCCATCATCGCGAAATCCGACCAGTAACAGCGGCTCTATTTTCAGAAAGGTTTCAATTTGGCTAAGGTTCAGGCAATTCGCGGGATGAATGACATCCTGCCCGAGCAGACCCCCGTGTGGCAGTATCTTGAGGCTCAGGTGCGCGAGGTTCTGCAGTCGTACGGCTATCAGGAAATCCGCATGCCGGTGGTGGAGCATACCGAGCTCTTTCGCCGTTCCATTGGCGAAGTCACCGATATTGTCGAAAAGGAAATGTACACCTTTGATGACCGCAACGGCGATAGCCTGACCCTGCGGCCAGAGGGGACCGCGGGCTGCGTCCGTGCGGCCGAAGAGCATGGCCTGCTGTATAACCAGACCCGCCGGCTCTGGTACACCGGCCCCATGTTTCGCCATGAACGGCCCCAGAAAGGCCGGTACCGCCAGTTTCATCAGGTCGGCGTCGAATGCTTCGGCATGGATGGGCCTGATATCGACGCAGAATTGCTGATTCTCAGCGCGCGGCTGTGGCAGAAACTGGGCCTGCAGGATCATGCACGGCTGGAAATCAACAGCATCGGCACTTCCGAAGCCCGGGCAGAGTACCGCCAGGCACTGGTGGACTATCTCGGCGATTACCGGGGTGATCTTGACCCGGACAGCCAGCGTCGGCTGCTGACCAATCCTTTGCGTATTCTCGATTCCAAGAATCCGGAAACCCAGCGCATTCTCGAGAAAGCACCTTCCCTGGAAAACTACCTGGACGACGAGTCCCGGGACCACTTCGAACAGCTTACGGCCACCCTCGACGCCGCCGGTATTGGGTATACCATCAACCACCGGTTGGTGCGGGGTTTGGATTACTACGGCAAAACCGTATTTGAATGGGTTACCGACAGCCTTGGCGCTCAGGGCACCATTTGCGCCGGTGGCCGTTACGACGGTCTGGTTGAGCAACTGGGGGGCCGCTCTACGACGGCGGTGGGCTTTGCCATGGGCATCGAACGGCTGATCCTGTTGCTGGAAACCCTCAACCTGGTCCCGGCCGGGGTAAATAACGATATCGATATCTACATTACCGCCCTTGGCGAGGCGGCGCAGATTACCGCATTCCAGGTGAGTGAAACACTGCGCTCAGCTCTCCCCGGGCAAAGCGTTGTGACCCACTGTGGCGGCGGCAGTTTCAAGAGCCAGATGAAGAAGGCAGATCGAAGTGGCGCCCGGGTTGCGGTAATTCTGGGTGAAAACGAGATCCGGGAAGGCGTCGCCGGCATCAAGTACCTGCGTGAAGAGCGGGAACAGGCACAGGTTCCGCTCGATCAGGTGGCACATCATCTGGCGGGTCAATCCGACACTTAACAACACTTACTCATCCCGATAAAAACCGGAAAGGAAATTCAGGAGTCACCATGGCCGAGCTGCGGACGGAAGAAGAACAGATAGAAGCTATCAAGCGTTGGTGGAAGAAAAACGGAAGCTCGTTACTGCTGGGTATTGCGCTGGCGCTGGCCATCGTATTTGGCTGGCAGGCGTGGCAGAACCATCAGGCTAATCAGAAGGCCCGGTCAGCGGCCGACTTTGGTCAGTTGATCCAGCAAGCGACCACAGCTTCCACGGATGAAGACCGGGAGTCCGTGATGTTTCTGGCGAACCGGGTTCGTGAGAACTACAGCGGCACGGCTTACGCGGTCTATGCGGCGTTGATCCAGGCCAATCAGCAGATGATGGCCAGCAACGATCCGGCAGCTGCGGCTGAAACCCTTCAATGGGCTCTTGCGCAGGCAGAGTCCGGCAGCGCACTTTCCCTGATCGTCCGCTCACGCCTTGCCCGGACCCAGTACGGTGCCGGCAATTATGACGCCGCCCTGCAGACCATCCGCAGTGCCGGCGACGCCGGGGAGTTTGCCGGACTGCTTGCCGAGCTCGAGGGCGACATCCTGGTCGCCACGGGGGATAAGACCGGTGCCGAGAAGGCCTATCGTCGGGCCAGTGAGACTGGTGGCGACACCATTGGTGTGATCCGCCAGAAACTGGCCAGCCTGGGCGTCGGGGGTGATTCGTAATGAGGCTGGCGCTTAGCCTTCGTCGTCTGGCGATACCCCTGGCCCTTAGCGGCCTGCTGGCAGTGCTGGTGGGATGCAGCTCCTCGGAAAACCTTGAAGAGCCCGATCCGGTGCCCAAGGTTGTCTCATCCGTAACGCTCAAACCCGGCTGGTCCGTCTCCGTCGGGAAAGGCCATGACGGCAATTATCTGCACCTGCAACCGGCGATCGTCGGCGGTAGTCTGTATGCCGTGTCCGCTGATGGCGAGCTGGTCGCCCTGGGGCCGGCCACCGGCAACCTGCGGTGGCGCACCCGTCTCAATGACCGCATTATGGCTGGCATTGGCGGTGACAGCCGGAATCTCTACGTCGTCAGTGAGAATGCCGAGCTCATCGCACTGGCAAGGCGTGACGGCGAAGAAAGCTGGCGCTTGCGCCTGCCCAATGAAGTGATCGCACCGCCGCGCTCCAATGGCAGTCTGGTACTGGCTCAGACCATTGACGGCAAGGTGGTTGCCGCCAACGCCCGTACGGGTGAGCGGCTCTGGCAGTACGATGCGCCAGCGCCTGCGCTGTCCATCCGGGCCACAGCCTCGCCCGTGGTCGGTGGTGAAGTCGCCCTGATCTCCCTGGCCAACGGTCGTGTGGTGGCCCTGGCCCTGGCCAACGGACAGCCGGTCTGGCAATACATTGTCGGTGAGCCGACCGGCCGCACTGAGCTGGAACGGCTGGTGGACGTGACCGCAGAGCCAGTCATTGTTGACGGTGCTGCGCTGGTGGCAGGGTACCAGGGCAAGATTGCACTGGTGGACCTTCGCAACGGCGGAGAAATCTGGAGCCGTCCCGCATCCACTTTCCACAGCCCGGCCCTGGGGCCGCAAAAAGTGTTTTTTGTTCGTGACAACGGCGACGTGCTAGGGCTGGATGCCCGCAGTCTGGATCAGGTCTGGGTTCAGGATGCGCTGTCCTGGCGCCGGCTCTCTGCCCCTGTCGTGGTCGGGGATTATCTGGTGGTCGGGGACTTTGAAGGCTATCTTCATATACTGTCACAGGACACCGGACAGTTTGAGGGGCAGGTGTCCTTTGATGGCAAAGGCGTCCGGGCACCCATGCTCCGCTGGGAGGATCGCCTGATTGTTTATGGCAATGGCGGGCGCCTGGCTATGTTCACCCTGGAGAAGCGTGACTGAAGCCGTACCCTGATGTGATAACGACGGCGCCAGCGCCACTTTGGATGATCCGGTTGCGGATAACTCTTTCTAAACTTCCAGGCTGTTCCAGATGATACCGGTAATCGCTTTGGTGGGCCGCCCCAATGTGGGCAAGTCCACCCTGTTCAATCAGATGACCCGTTCCCGTGATGCGTTGGTGGCGGATTTCCCTGGCCTGACCCGGGACCGCAAATATGGCGATGGGAATTATGAAGGCCGTCGTTTCATCGTCATCGATACCGGCGGCCTGACCGGCGACGAAGCCGGCCTGGACGCTGAGATGGCGCGCCAGTCCATGCAGGCGGTTGAAGAAGCGGATATCGTGCTGTTTCTGGTGGACGGCCGCGCAGGCATGACGGCCGGCGATGAGATGATCGCGGACCATTTGCGCCGTACCGGTAAGCCGGCTCACCTGGTGGTCAATAAGACAGACGGACAGGACCCGGATGTGGCAGCCGCCGACTTTTATTCGCTGGGCCTGGAATCCGTTTACCCGATCTCCGCGGCCCATAACCGCGGCATCCGTTCCATGCTGGAGCACCTTCTTGGGGAGGCTCCGGACGAGGAAGAAGATCAGGCAGAAAAGTACCCCGGCATCCGCATTGGTGTGGTCGGGCGTCCCAACGTGGGTAAGTCCACTCTGGTGAACCGGCTGCTTGGGGAAGAGCGGGTCGTGGTCTACGACATGCCCGGCACTACCCGGGACAGTATCTATATCCCCTACGAACGCCAGGGTCAGGAATACACCCTGATTGATACCGCCGGCGTTCGCCGGCGTAAGAACGTGCGTGAGGTGGTAGAAAAGTTCTCGATCATCAAGACCCTCAAGGCCATCGAAGACGCCCACGTTGTCATTCTGGTCATGGACGCCCGGGAAGGACTGGTGGATCAGGATCTGCACCTGATTGGCTTTGTGCTGGACGCGGGCCGGTCGCTGGTCATTGCCGTCAATAAGTGGGACGGTATGGACCCGGAAGAGCGGGTCAGAGTTAAGGAACAGGTCCGGCGTCGTCTGGATTTTATCGACTATGCCGACAAACACTATATCTCGGCGCTGCATGGCTCCGGCGTGGGTCTGCTGTACGACTCTATCAATGACTGTTACGAATCGGCCATGGCCAAATGGTCCACTAACCGCCTGACTGCGATCCTGCAGGACGTGGTGGCCCAGCACCAGCCACCCATGGTCAGAGGACGGCGTATCAAGCTACGCTACGCTCACCAGGGCGGCTCCAATCCCCCAGTGATCGTGGTCCACGGCAACCAGACCGATGCCTTGCCGGGTGACTACAAGCGCTACCTGGAAAACACTTTCCGGACGGTTCTGAAAGTCACCGGTTCTCCCATCCGGTTTGAATTCCGCTCCGGCGAGAACCCCTATGCCGACAAGGTGGACCGGCGCACGCCCCGTCAGAAGGTCAAGCAGGAAAATGACCTTCGCAAAGGGCGGCGCATCAAAAAGCCCCGAATGAAGAGCAAAAAGCAGGGCTGAGTCTGGCTCAGCCCGGTGCCTCCTGTTCCGCTTTTTCTGCCTGTGCGGCCTGTGCGGCCTGTACGGCGGTAATGGCAATGGTAAAGACGATATCGTCCACCAGTGCACCCCGGGACAGGTCATTAACCGGTTTGCGCAGGCCTTGCAGCATGGGCCCAATACTGACCACGTTGGCGCTGCGCTGTACCGCCTTGTAGGTGGTGTTGCCGGTGTTCAGGTCCGGGAAAATAAACACCGTCGCCTTACCAGCTACAGGGCTGTCCGGCGCCTTGCTCTTGCCGACCTCGGCAATGGCCGCGGCGTCGTACTGAAGTGGGCCATCGATGATCAGGTCCGGGCGCAGTTCCCGGGCAATACGGGTTGCTTCCCGCACTTTCTCCACGTCCGCACCGCTGCCCGAACTGCCGGTACTGTAACTGATCATGGCCACCACCGGGTCAACGCCAAAGGCTTTGGCGGAATCGGCACTCTGGATGGCGATATCCGCCAGCTCTTCCGCATTCGGGTCTGGGTTGATGGCGCAGTCGCCATAGACCAGTACCTGCTCCGACAGCAACATAAAAAACACCGACGACACCACCTTGGCGTGCTCTGCCGTCTTGATCAGTTGCAGGGCAGGGCGCACGGTATTGGCGGTGGTATGGATGGCCCCTGAAACCAGCCCGTCGGCCTCATCCAACGCCACCATCATGGTGCCGATTACAACGTTGTCTTCCAGCATGGCTTCCGCCATATCCGGGGCCAGGCCCTTATGCTGGCGAAGCTTCACCATGGGGTCGATATAGCGCTGGCGCACCTCGGCCGGATTGATGATTTCCAGTTCTTCCGGCAGCGTGATGCCCTGGGATTCGGCAACCGCCTCAATCTCTTCCCGCTCGCCCAGCAGTATGCAATGGGCCAGTTCCCGCTGAGTGCAGATTACCGCCGCCTGGACGGTGCGCGGTTCCGCCCCCTCTGGAAGGACAATGCGCTTGCGGGCTTCCCGGGCGAGCTGTGAGAGCTGATAGCGGAACGCCGGCGGCGACAGACGCCGCAGCCGCTCGACCTTGAGGTGCATTTGCAGCCAGTCGGCGTCAATCTGGGACGCCACGACTTCCATCACCTTTTCAATGCGGTCGGGGTCATCCGCCGGCACGGCCCCGGGCAGATGGGCAAGCTGATGGGCCGTCTCATAGGTGTTGGTCGAGGCCTGCAGCACCGGCAGGCCGGTGGCAAGGGCACGACGACACAGTTCGATGGTGCGCTGGTCCGGCATCAGTCCGCCGGTCAGCAGCAAACCAGCCATGGGAACCCCATTCAGCGCAGCAACCGCAGTGGCCACCAGAATATCTTCCCGGTCGCCAGGGGTGACCATCAGCGTTCCCGGCCGCAGGGTATCCACCATATTGGGAATGCTCCGGGCACAGACGGACACCCGCTGGACCCGACGGTGTTCCAGGTCGCCTTCATGGAGAACTTCCGCCGCCAGATCCCGGGCTATATCGCTCATGCGGGGGGCCAGCAGATCCGCCTGCCAGGGAATGGACGCCAGCAGATGCAGTCCGCTCGGGCTGAAGATGCTGCATTGACCGGCATAGTCGGGCACCGGTTCCGGGTCCCGCTGGTCAAAGGTCGGCAGCAGGCCGGTCTGCTCCGGCTTGCCCACCTTGTTGAGCACCACACCCACCACGTCCGGAGCCTTGGGGCCACCGAACATCCGGGCAGAGAAATCCAGCCATTCATCCAGTTCCGAAATGCTACGTCCGTTGGGGCAGCATACGAGTACCACGTCAGAACCCAGGTTGCGCGCCATTTCCACGTTCATGCGGGCGGTATAGGCTTCACTGCGATCCGGTACCAGGCCCTCAACAATGACCACGTCCACATCCCGGGCCACCTGCTGGAAGCGTCCCACAATGTCTTCCATGAACTCATCGGTCTTGCCCCGGTTGAGCAGGTTCTGGGCGTCTTTCAGCGGAATGGGGCTGGGCGGATCAAGATCCGTCCGGGCCCGGACAAAGGGTACCGAAAAATCCTGCTGTGAGTGCTTGCCCGCGGACCGGGCAGGCTGGCTCACCGGCTTGTAGTAGCCAACCCGGACACCGACCCGGTCCAGAGCCCGCAACAGGCCCAGGCAGACGGAGGTAAGCCCGCTATCCAGTTCCGTCGGCGCGATGAAGAGACTTTTTGCCATGGTATGTTCCTTCAGGGG
>CAZHAY010000039.1:17670-21784 GCA_964530545.1 uncultured Marinobacter sp. | reverse complement strand
CTTTTTTTCCGGAAGAAAACCACCCCCACCCCAGCGCAGGCACAATCCCCAAACAGCCTCACCAAAACACCAGGTGTAACTCCAACCAAAAAAAGGACCAAAAAAAATGAAAACCAACTGGACCACAATCTGCACAACAGAAGACCTGATCCCTGACTCGGGCATAGCCGTCTGGACCGAAGAAGGCCCCGTGGCGGTTTTTTACCTGCCGTACCGCCTCCCGGCGCTGTTCGCCATCAGCCACACCGACCCCATCAGCGGCGTCAACGTTCTAGCCCGCGGTATTACCGGAGACATCAAAGGCCAGCCCGTAGTAGCCTCGCCTCTGTACAAGCAGCACTTTAACCTCATCACAGGCCAGTGCCTGGAGGACGAAGCCGTTAAAGTGAAATCCTACCGAGTGCTGCTGGATGGTACCGCCGTACGGCTCGAAGTCAGCACCGCAGCTGCCGTTCCCCAGGCTGCCTGATACCCGGCGGCCAGGCTTCTGGCCGCTACTCTTCAACCCCCTACCGAACCCGCCTGTTTCTGCTACAGTAATTTTAATGGGCTTCCTACCCATCAAATGTTAAGTTCGCTATATAAAGACGAATTAATCGCCAAGTAGGATAACCCGGCCGAATTGTAATCCGCCGGCGGCTCATTTTAAGCGTTTCGTGATAACCTTGGCGCACTCAAAATAATGGTATAAAAACTGACCAGCCTGCAGATATGACCGCAGAAAGCATCGAACAACGGATCCAACGGGCCCAGTCCCTGCGTCTGAAACGGATGATCTGGGGCTTTACGAATCATGGCTGTACCGCACTTGCGGTGATTGGCCTGTACCTCGGTGGGTTTCTGCCGCTGGCGCCGGTGATGGTGTTTTTTGCCAGCAGTGTTCTGCTCGGTACCTTGCTGGTTCTGATCCTGCAATTCGGTGTCAACCTCCGGTTCCGCGACCCCAGTATGACCACGGTCCAGATCATGTGGCCGGTCATTCCCGCGCTTTATGTGATGTTCTTTGTTTCCCTGCCCCAGGGGCGCATTCTGTTCCTGCTGCTGGCGATCGGCGGCATCATGTTTGGCGCCCTTGCCCTGAACCGGCGGCAGATGCTGACCATTGCCTGGCTGTTCTGGCTGGGTTATCTGGGCCTGCTGCTGGTGCTGTGGTGGCTTGCACCGGAGCGCATTTACTGGCCGCTGGAGGCCGTGACGCTGTTTGCCTATGCCTCGGTGCTCTCCATCGTGGCCTATCTGGGCAGCTTTATTTCCGATCTTCGGCGTCAGCTCGGTATCCGTAACCGGGAGCTCAAGCACGCCAACCTGGAGCTGGTCGAGCTCGCGACCCGTGACCCGCTCACCAGCCTGCCCAACCGGCGCACGGTGATGGAGCAGTTTGAACGGGAAGTGGCACGGCAGGAACGCCAGACAACGGGGCCCAAGGCATTGGGTATCAGTGTGCTGGATATCGATCACTTCAAGCGCATCAATGACACCTTCGGACACCAGGCCGGGGATGAGATTCTGCGTAAGGTGAGCAGGGCGATTCAGGCCACTATTCGCAAGGGCGACTACGCGGGCCGTATTGGCGGCGAGGAGTTTTTGCTGATTTTCCCGGACACGTCCCCAGAGCACACGGTGCCCGCCGCCGAACGTATTCGTAAGGCGGTTGAAGCACTGCGTTTTGATGAGTTACCGGAGGGCTACAGGGTCACCGTATCCCAGGGCGTGGCCATTCATCAGTTGGGTGAGACCCTTCAGACCACCTTCAAGCGGGCGGACGAAGCCCTGTATCAGGCCAAGAATAGCGGGCGCAATCAGGTGCTTGCGGCCTGACTGGATACGGCTCAGCCCCCCAGTAGATGATCCAGGGGCTGGCTGTAGCTCGGGGCAAAGACCTCCAGAAAATAAGCCACTTCCTGCAACCCTTCCTGTTCCAGACGCCGACGGATCTGCTGGGCGGCGGGTTCGAATTCCCGGTTGCCTGCCTGGATTTCTGCTTCGCACTTCAATAACGCCGACAGCCGGTCTGCAGCCTTGACCAGCTGGACCACATCCGGTTGCCAGCGGGATTCCTGGATATAGGGGGCAAAGTCTGACTGCAGGCTGTCCGGTAACAGGGCCAGCAGCTCATCGGAGGCCTTGTGCTCAATGTCCCGGAACGCTTCCCGCATCACCTTCGAGTGGTATTTCACAGGGGTAGGCATATCGCCGGTGATGACTTCGGTGGCGTCGTGATACAGCGCCGCGGTCGCAACGGCCTCGGGGTTCACCTGTCCACCGTAGTGGCGGTTGCGGATGATGGCCAGCGCGTGGGCGAGCACCGCAACTTCCCAGGAGTGGGTGGCGACGTTTTCTTCGATCGCGTTGCGCATCAGCCCCCAGCGCCGGATCCAGCGCAAACGGCCCACGTAGGCGAAAAAGTGGCTGAGCACAGGACGGGTCATCGGGATTCCAGTTCAAACTCGATGGTGACGGGACCGTCCTGTTCTTCCCCTGGCCGTACTTCCGGTGCCTTCAGGAAGATCTGCTCTTCCGCTACCTCGTACTCCTCCGTCAGCAGACGCTTGAGGCTGGCGCCCCGATGGGTCGCGAGTGCCTCCAGCGCACCCTCCGGCACGGCTTGATCTTCCTCCATTAACCGCTCCAGGGCGGGTCGGTCCACAGATTCGAGGGCAATACCGCGAATCGTCAGCACGATTTCCTCCCGGGCCTCAAGGATGCGGGCGACGGTTTCCATCTTGGTGTATTCGCCCATGCCCAGCGTGGTCTCACCGGCCAGAAACGACACCCCGCCAAGATCCTCCGGGTTGTAGTCACCGACGTCCACGATGGCGCCCAGCAGATTGAACGGTGACAGGGCGGCTTTCACCAGCGAGGCCCGTAGCGTACGCATCATGACCGGCCCCAGGTTGAATTGCGGGTCGGTGAGATTACCGCTGACCGGGATATCCAGCTCGACACGGTTTCTGTCATCCCGCAGCAGGGCAAGACCGAGACGGACCGGTGCGGTGATTTCTGAATCGCTCTGTACCTGCTCACCCAGCTCCAACCGCTCGAGCACCAGTTTATTGGTGGCCTCCAGTTGCGTTCCTGCCAGCTCGTAATGCCCGTCGGCAGACAGTTTGCCGCTGTCGACCCGGTAACCCAGATAAAAGCTGAAGTAGGGGTTCAGTACGGGCATGGAAAGATCCGTAAGACTGGCATCGATTTCGGATTGGCCGCGGGTGCCCAGGGTTGCCAGGGTGCCGCTGGCCTGGAACTTACCGGATTCTTCCAGTATGCCCCGCAGGGTAAAACGGCCCTGTTGCGGGGTGATATTGCTCAGCCCGGCAACGGATGCCTGTAAGTCATGCAGGCGAATGGTAAAAGATGGCTGCGGGGTATGATCGGTGTAACGGATCTCGCCGTTGGACAGATCAAGCTGCCGCAACCGGAAGATCAACGTCGGCGCCGCTTCGTCATCAGCCCCGTTTTCATCCTCGGCCCCCCCAAGTACCCGCACCAGATTCAGCGGCCGGTTCGGGTATTGGACCACGCCCAGTTCCGGCTCTGACAGGGTGACGGTGCCCAGCTCCAGCCGGGCCGGCGAGAAATTGTACTCGATGGGCTCCAGCCGCAGCTCCCGCCAGGCGACGGTACTCTCATCCTCGTCCGGCAGCCGGCCACTGAACAGGCTGATGCTGCCCTGCCCGCTGAAGGTGCCCGTCAGCGGTGAGTCCTGCACGTCGATATCAATGTTACCGGACAGGTTCAGCATGCCTTCCCGTACTTCCAGCTCGCTGACTTCCGCGAGGTAGCCGTTGAATACCGTCAGCTGAAGCTGGTCCAGATTCACCCCGCCCTCGAACGTCAGCGGCGCCAGGGTGAACTGGCCGTTGGCGGATGCCGAACCGCCCTCCGCCAGGGTGGTCCGGGCCTGATAGGCAATGGGCTCTTCCAGTTGTTCCGTCATGGCGCCCAGATTCAGTTCCACATCCTGAAGCGTCAGTTCCACCGGAGTCTCCGGTCGCTCATCCCGCCAGTCAATGGTGCTTTTGCTGATATCCAGACGACCGACGGACCAGCGCAGCGCACTGCCAGCCTGCTCTTCTTCTGTCGCGTTATCGGCGTTATCGGCGTTATCGGCGTT
>CAZHAY010000039.1:7981-17570 GCA_964530545.1 uncultured Marinobacter sp. | reverse complement strand
GCGTTATCGGCGTTATCGGCGTTATCGGCGTTTTCTGACCGCAGCGGATGGGTCAGGTTCAGGCCGCCTTCCGCCGTCATGACCAGATCCAGGTGGAGCGATTCGCCGGCAATGGCTGAAATCACCAGCTCCGGGCCGTCCATGTTGTATGCTACTGCCTGCATGGTCAGACGGTCGGCACTGGCCAGCACCTGTTCCGGCGCCTGGGGGTCGGTCAGTTCCAGGTTGCGGGCGTCAAGCTGACCATCCCGGGTCGCCAGGGCCACGCCGCGGTCGTCATGGGCGAACTGATACGCGGTTTCGAAGGACACACGGCCGCTGTTGATACGCCAGGGCAGATAACCACCAAGCCAGTTTTGCAGCGCATCAGCGCTGACCCGGCTTAACGCTAGCCGGCCATTGGACCATAACGGCTCAATGTTCAGGCTGCCATTGGCTTCCAGTTTCTGGCTCTCAAGGACCGCCTGCAGGGTATAGCTGCCCGCCTGATCCTGGTGCGTACCGGACACATTGGTTATGCTCAGATCCAGCGCGTCAAAGGTAAAGGTGCGCGACTCTCTGCCGTTTTCGTCCAGTCGCCGCAGTTGCAGGCGGCCATTGCTGACGCGGCCCTCACCGAGCTGCCATGCCAGCGTACCGCTGTCCTGATCGGTCTTGTCGACGCCGCCGTGTTGCCGCCAGTCATTCATCAGGTTGGTGCTGCCGTCGGGCCGGATGTCCAGACGCAGGAAGGGGTTCTCGAGGGACAGCGCCTGAGCATTGATAGAACCCCGGATCAACTGCAGGAAACCCAGGTTAAGGGCAACCTCGTCCGCGGCAAACACGCGCTCGCCGCCGCTATCGGTGGCGTTGACATTCTCTGCCGACAGGGTGAACGTAAAAGGGTTAAAGTGGATATCGCCGGTTTCCAGGTCCCAGCCAAGGGCCTGCTGCGTCCGCTCGGGAACGGCCGACGAAAGATACATGGGGACCAGCCCAAACCCGGCGATCAACCAGGCCAGCACCAACACCAGCAGCCAGAACCACCAGTGGCGCCAGGCGGGTTTACGTCGGGTGGTCTCGGTCACTTCATCAACTCCTTTGAGGTTCTCAAGCGCGCATGATCCTGAAAGAATATAGACGCGTCGATTCGAACCCAACCTTTATATCAGGAATCCCCAATGGATATAGGTGATATGCGCCGCGAATTCGAGAGCGCAGGCCTCGACCGGGAACAGCTGGACGATGACCCGATCGGGCAATTCGCAATCTGGTTCAACCAGGCCCGTGAAGCCGGCGTCCTTGACCCCAACGCCATGTCGCTGGCCACCGCGGGCGCAGATCTGCAGCCAGACCTGCGCACCGTACTGTTAAAGTTCTTCGATCGCGACGGATTCGTATTCTATACCAATTATGGCAGCCGCAAGGCGAAGGAACTGGAAGAAAATCCCAAAGCTGCGCTGCTGTTCCCCTGGATTGACCTTAACCGCCAGGTTATCGTCCAGGGGCCGGTAAGCCGGGTGAGCCATACCGAATCCCTGCGCTATTTTGCCAGCCGCCCCCGGGGCAGCCAGCTTGGCGCCTGGGTGTCCGAGCAGAGCAGGGTGATCAGCTCCCGCGGGCTGCTGGAACAGAAGGTAGCAGAGATCAAACGCCGCTTTGGTGATGGAGAAGTACCGTTGCCTTCGTTCTGGGGTGGCTACCGGGTCGTTCCCCAGCGTATCGAATTCTGGCAGGGGCGCCCCAGTCGCCTGCATGACCGGTTTGAGTATCTCAGGAGTGAACATGGCTGGACCATCCAACGCCTCCAACCCTGACACGCCGTCAGTTTCAGTGTGGCTCGGACGGCAGCCACTGGAGCAGGACCACTTCCCGGACTGGCTGAGCACCTACGAGCAGGAGGTTGCCTCTGGCATGGCTACCGGCCGGCTGACGGAGTTTGTTCATAGCCGGTGGCTGATTCGACAGGCGCTGTATGGCGTCAGCGGGCAGGCGCCCCACCTGTGTCGCCCGGTGCACGGCCGGCCATTAGCCTCTGCCGAACCCGAAGGCTGGCACCTGTCGCTGAGCCACAGCCACGGCACGTCGGCCTGTGGCGTTTCGTCCCGGCCCGGCGTCGGTGTCGATATCGAGCCCCTGTTCCGGGACATCAACTGGCACCGGATCGTCAAACGGTGGTTTTCACCAGAAGAGCAGGACTGGCTGCTGGACAGCCCGGACCCGGACAACTTCCTGCAGGCCTGGACCCTGAAGGAAGCCTGGCTCAAGGCCACGGGCCGTGGTATCGCCAACAACCTGCAGACGTTGTCAGTCGGCCCCAACCTTGAGCTGATCGGTGATCGCCCCGGCGAGAGCTGGCACGCAGCGCTGACCCAGGCCGAAGGCTATATGATTGCGCTGGTGTGGCAGGGCGACGAGTCCGAATCGGTGCCAGGCCTCCACCTGGTGCACTCCGGAGACGAAGCCCATCTGGAGCCGGCGCAACTGGAGCAGCTGTCGGAACAGCCCTGGTCCCTCTGCCCGATGAGCCAGCGAAACACCTACGCGGATTGAGGAACACATCATGGACCTGAACCCTGACCGCTGCCCCTGGTGCGGCACCGACCCGCTCTATGTGGATTACCACGACCGAGTCTGGGGGCGCCCGGAAACCGATGGCCAGGCCCTGTTCGAGAAGCTCTGCCTGGACGGCCAGCAGGCCGGCCTGAGCTGGATTACCATTCTTCGCAAACAGGAAGGTTATCGCGCAGCCTACGATGGTTTTGATGCAGAGAAGATTGCCCGCTACGACGCCCGGAAAAAGGCAGAGCTGCTGGCTGACCCGGGCATTATCCGTAATCGCCTGAAGGTGGAGTCCATCATCCGCAATGCGCGGGCGTGGCTGGACATGCAGGAGCGGGGGGAGTCCCTGAGTCAGCTATTGTGGTCATTCGTGGATGGCCGGCCCGTCCAGAACCGCTGGCACACTTTTGGCGATGTGCCCGTGACTACGCCTCAGGCGCAGGCCCTGTCAAAAGCACTGAAACAGCGCGGATTCAACTTCGTTGGCCCGACCATCGTCTATGCGTTTATGCAGGCGACGGGCATGGTGAACGATCATCTGGTGCAATGTCCTGCCCATGAGGTCTGTCAGGAACTGGGTCAGCCTGGCCGGTTTACCCTGAACCCGCCGTAGGCCAGCAGGGACACGGCCATCTGTAAAACGAAGCCGGCTCTCAGGACTCAGGCCAGGCCAACCAGCGGCAGGCAAAGCGCCTGAGCCCCTGGCACCGGCTCAGGCCGCCACAATGGCATACTCATGGTTGTGGGGCTCGATCAGCGCACCGTGAAGGGCCACGATGGCCTTCTCGTAGTTGTCCTCGTCCACCACAAACTGGATATCCACCTGACGCATACTCTGGTGGACCGCCAGCACACTGATCTCTTCATCCGCCAGCGCCTTCACCGAACGGGAGAGGATACCCGGCACCTTCATGTCCGAACCCACCGCTGACACCAGCGCTACCTTGCGGGTACTGAGCTCAGCGTTGGGGAAAGTTTCTTCGAGGGCCTTCACCACCCGCTTCACGTGTTTCAGGGTGCTGTCCACGTAATGGGTTATGGTATTGGCATTGGTATCCTTGGAAACAAAGCGTACCTTGAAGCGGCTCAGAATCTCCAGGATCTTGCGGTCATAGCCCGGCTCGCCCTGCATGTCCTGATCGAATACTTCTATGGCGAACACGCCCTTGGCACCGGCAATAATCTCCACCCGAGGCTTATCACTGAGGTAATCGCCGGTGATCAGGGTACCCGTGTGCTCCGGCTCAAACGTATTCTTCACCCGCAGGGGGATTTCATTCTGGCGCAGCCCCTTTCCGGCCCGGGGGTGGATGGCTTCCATACCCAGGTTGGCCAGTTGATCCGCTACGTCGTAATTGGTGCGCCCCAACGGTACGACCTTGTCGGCACCCACAATATTGGGGTCCGCGGAACTCAGGTGGTATTCCTTGTGGATCACGGCCTCGCGGGCGTTGGTAATAACGGCGATACGACTGAACGTCATCTCGCTGTAGCCCCGGTCAAAGGTGCGCATCAGGCCTTCCTTGCATTGAACGTAGCCGGTGGCGATGGGCAGCTCGCGGCTCAGATCGACGGCATCGAAAGCCTGTTTGAGCTTTTCATCCAGTGGCAGCAATTCGTTATCACGCCAGCCAGTGAGGTCCACAAAGCGCGCGTTGATGCCTTCCTGCTGGAGCTTGAGAGCGGTGTTAAAGGCACTGTGAGCCTCGCCGATACCGGCCAGCATTTCCCGTACCGTCAGCAGATGCTCTTCCAGCTGGAACTGGCCGTAGGAACACAGGCGTTGCAGGTCAATCAGACAGCCACGCACGCCTTCGATCCGATCGGTAATAAACTGGTCGGCCTGTTGCTTAAGCATGGAGTCCGCAAACAGCTCGCCGTTGATGTCGGTAAGAAACTTCACCAGCTTGGTGAGGTCGTCGCCCCAGGCCCAGTCGGATTCCGCATCCGCGAACAGGGCATACACGCCGGGCTCACCGGTTTTCTTGTGCTCCAAAAGCTCGTTGGTGACGCCTGAGTAGGCAGAAACCACGAAGATGCGCTGGTAGAGGTCATCTTTCTCGAGGTCGGCGATAATGATGTTATCGCGCACCGCCTCGTAGCTGCTCATGGAGGTACCGCCGATTTTCTCGACGGTATGCAGTAGGCTAGTCATGGTATTTCCATTTATATCCTGCAGAGTGAATGGCCAGGGAGTTCGTCACACCGTGCCCCGCCGAACCAGCTACTTCCCGGGATTCGCCAGGAAGCAGACCAATCGACCATCCCGGTCGCCGGCGCCTTATGACGCCTGGCTGATCCCTTCCTGCATGATTTCGTCCACACTGTCAGCCAGAATCTTAGCACCTTTTTTCAGGTCTTCCTCACTGGTGGTCAGCGGCATCAGGCATTTGATCACCTCATCGTTGGGACCACTGGTTTCGATGATCAGACCTTTCTCAAAGGCACGGGTGGTAATCGGGTCAGTGAGCGCAGCATTCTTTGCCTCAATACCGCGCATCAGGCCACGACCCTTGACCTTGAACTCACCCGGGTATTTATCGCAGATGGCCTGCAGGGCATCACCGAGAACTTTGGTCTTGGCCTTCACTTCATTGGCGAAGGCGTCGTCCTTCCAGTAGGTCTCGATGGCCATCCGCGCCGTAACGAACGCCATGTTGTTGCCCCGGAAGGTGCCGTTGTGCTCACCGGACTCCCAGATGTCCAGCTCCGGCTTGAAAAGCACCAGCGCCATGGGCAGGCCGTAGCCACTGAGGGACTTGGAAACCGTTACCATGTCCGGCTTGATGCCGGCAAACTCAAAGCTGAAGAACTCGCCGGTACGACCGTTGCCGGCCTGGATGTCGTCCAGAATCAGCAGCATGTCGTGCTTGCGGCAGAGTTTTTCCAGCCCCTGCAACCATTCAGCCCGGGCTGCATTCAGACCGCCTTCGCCCTGAACGGCCTCAACAATGACGGCTGCCGGGGTTTCAATACCGGAAGAGCCGTCAGACAGCAGCTTGTCCATAACCGCCAGGCTGTCGACATCCTCGCCCAGATAGCCGTCGTAGAACATAAAGTCCACGTTGCCCAGGGGCATGCCGACGCCGCCACGGTGATGCTTGTTGCCAGTCGCGGCAACCGCGCCTGCCGTCACGCCGTGGAAACCGTTGGTGAAGGAGATGATGTTCGTGCGGCCTTTCACCTTACGGGCCAGCTTCAGGGCCGCCTCTACACTGTTGGTACCGGTAGGGCCGGTGAACTGCATTTTGTAGTCCAGGCCACGGGGATCCAGGATGTACGTCTTATAGGCTTCCATAAAGTCGTGCTTGGCGGTGGTAAACATGTCCAGGCCCTGGCTCACGCCATCCGACTCAATGTACTCCACCAGTGCCTTTTTCAGCACATCGTTGTTATGGCCGTAGTTCAGGGACCCGGCACCGGCCAGAAAGTCCAGATATTCCTTGCCGTCTTCGGTATACAGGTGCGCGTTTTTGGCCCGGTTAAAAATGACCGGAAAAGCCCGTGAATAAACGCGAACTTCAGATTCAGTTGATTTGAAAATATTCATAGATGTTGCCTCTTAGCATGTCAGGTTCGAGGTGGAAGTGTGCAGCCGGCCAGTCAACCCGTACGGGTAAAGGGCCCAATGCGCAATAAAAACTCGGAATCGTGCTCGCCGCCAAAGTGCAGCTCTTTCTCGAAGTGCTCGGTATAGGTCAGCTCGGCGTTCATATCCCGGGCGAAGGAACGGAACAGCGCCCAGGACGCCTCGTTATCCTCGGTAATGGTGGTTTCGAGAAAACTGACGTTCCGGCAGGTGTCCCGTTTAACAATTTCCTTGAGCATACGTTTCGCCAGGCCCTGACCCCGTCCTTTTTCATGAACGGCGACTTGCCAGATAAACAGGGTGTCGGACTGCTCGGGGGGGATGTAACCGGAGATGAAACCGACCAGTTCGCCGTCGATTTCCGCGGCCACCCCGGTCTGGGCGAAGTGACTGCACTGGAGAAGATTACAGTAGATCGAGTTGGGATCGAGCGGTGGACACAAGCCCACCAGAGTGTGGAGTTTGTAGCCATCATCCTTGACCGGTGTACGGAAGGTGACGGGCGGGGGTTTTGACCCTTCGGTTGTCATGTCATCAGGTTTCGTTGCAAACATTAGTGGTGAATTATATAGACCACGAAGCATAAATCAACCGGAATTCGGGGCTGAAAACAGCCCAACCGATCGAAATATACGTCTGGCCGCGCCAGGTATTTCTTGATCTTAGCCGAACCATCGACCCGTTCCATTAAGACATTGCAATGGAGCGATTCCCGTCGGCACTCCGCCAAAACCATGATGATATGCTAAAGAAACCACCAAACACCGCAGGGCATGTCAGGTCTCCAGTGAGCAACGCCCAGCAGCCAGTATAAGGTGAAGCCCTGCCGTCCGGCCGAATCGCCGACTATGGGGTGCTCAGTAAGGGAAGAATGGGCCCAGGTTCGGAAAATGTCCCGGTTATCCCTACGGATAAAAAGGAGAAAGGCGGCCGCCATATCCAGATCAGGGGCGGGGCAAGGACCAATCTTTAGTCCACCAAACATTAGCAGGCCGTTAGCTTAGACTCTAAGCGTATTCCACTCAAAATAAGAGCAATGATTAAAACATTCCCCAGACCGCCACAATCGTCATTAACAGGCCCGACAACTCAACCGCCCAGCCTAGCAGCCGGTCCATCGGACCGGCATGCGCCCGGACCAGCTCAGCATCGATAAAAGGTTGATGCGCCCTGCCCATAAACCCTGCTGGTAACGCTATCACGCTCGCGTACCAGAACAGCCGCAAACCAACGCCGTCCCAGGGAGACGGACGGCTGTGCCCTTTCTCTTGTAGCTGCCGCTCAATACGCGCAACAGTGTATCGGGCAAAAAACAGAACACTGACAGCAAACACTGCAAAACCAGCACCGAACAGGGTCAGGTATAGGTTGGAGAACTCTGCCCCGGATTCAGTCACCACGATCCACTCCAGCTCCAAAGTCGATCTGCGAGCGTTTCTCCCGCTGCTCCGGCACGCTCAGAGACTTGCCACCCGACAACAAGACCAACACCAACAGCTACCGCCAAAACACCCCAGCCAACAGGGCCTGCTGCCAAAAGTCCGGCCTTCCCTGCGCCCGCGATCAGCCCCTTGGATGCCAGAGCCCCGACAGCTCGGCCCCCGACCGACGTAACAACCGTAGCGGACCATTTGCCTGCATAGCCACCGACAGCCCCACCGGTGCCAAATCGGGTCATCTGTTTGGAGGTTTCCCTTAACCAATCACCACCAGCAGAACGGGTGACTAGCACCTTCTCAGCGCCCAATGCGGCAGAAACACCTACCGCCAGATAGCCGGCAACTCTGGTTATGCGCGCGTACAGACTGAAACGGCGAACATCATTAACATCTCGCACATAAACGCCCGGATCGATCTTGTTAGAGCCAGGTTTCCTTTTGCTGAGAGCCAGACCCCGTTCCGCATTGCTCAACGCGTTGCCTCGATTTCTGGTCCGAAGGTACGGATCAGATACCCGATTAAGCTCCGCCTGATAAGCATACTTTAGGTGCTCGTAGGCCTGCCTGGCCCTTGTCTCAGCCTGATACAGCGTTACTCCACTGCCAACACTGTGAGACCGGCTTGCGCGATTCACATCAACCAGCGCGTTCTCGTACTTGAACACCGCCTTCTGAAACCCATTAAGCCGGGCACCGATTGCTGTAGCTCCAGCCCCAACCAGCCCGTTCATCTGATCCAGTTTCTCAGGCGTAAAGTTTTCCTCGAAGAACCTGGCTACGGTGTTGAAGTCGTCACCATGCAAGTTAACGGCCTCCGCCACTATCTCTTTTTCAGCAGCTGGCATTGCATTGATTCTTGCTACCAATGCCTCAGTAGACGGGTCTTCAAGATCAAAGGAATAGGCTCTTCCAGGGGCAATCCCCGAATCGGGAGATAACTGATTTATTTTGCAGAACACTGAAAGCTCAGGCTGATCTCCAACCAACAGACGCGGTGTAGTAGGGACACGGGAGAAATAGATCTGCGGCACGAACTCACTCCTTGAGTCACTGATTTATAGTTGCCCGCCAGATTAGAGTTCCTAACTATGTTTGTCCAGACAGAGGAAAGCCTGATCTCGTATACAGCCACCCAACACCAGGCCGATTAAGAAATTCAACCCGGTGCACTACAACTGGCGCCGAAGCGGTAGCAGGCGAAGCAGCGGTGGTGGCGCAGCATGATTCGCTCGTCCATGCTTTCCGCCAGGGTGGCGCCCAGATCGTAGCGGGGGTCGTCGTCGACCAGGGTGCAGGCGTATACCCTTACCTGATCGTTTCGCTTCACCAGCATGCGGGTGTAGGTACACATGAAATGCGCCCGGCTTTCCCGGGTCGGGTATTTTCCCATGCAGGTCTCGGTGATTTCCGGGCTGCCGTCATCGGTGCCAGGGGTGCCCAGATCCGGAAAGGCCGTGAAGGCCAGACTCTCCGGAATGCCCCATTCCCGGAAGATTTGCCGAAAAGCCTGCTCTACCGCCAGCGGATCTTCCGCCGGGTCCGTTTGCCGGGCAATGGAAACCCGGAAACCCTGATCCACCAGCCATCGAATACCCTCAAGGGCCAGCGCAAAGCTGCCTTCGCCCCGGTCTGTGTCATGGCGGGCGGCGTCGGGGTAATCCAGGCTGACCCGAAAATGGATGGGGTAGGGATTATTCAGCAAGGGCAAAACCTGGTGGCGGCGCTTCAGCAACGGCTCGGTGGCGTTGGTGAGCACAAAGCAGGGGCGGTGATGGCTGGCATAATCGAGGATATTGACGAAATCCCGGATCACAAAAGGCTCACCCCCGGTGAACGAGAATTGCTCTACCCCCATCTCCACGGCTTCGTGGATAAAGGGTTTGACGTCCGTCAGTTTCATACCGGGGATACGGCCATCACCGGGATGCGAACCTTCCAGACAGAACGGACAGGCCAGATTGCAGGCGGTCCCGGTGTGGATCCACAGCTCTTTCAGCCGGTCCGAATCGATATATCCCCG
>CAZHAY010000039.1:0-7881 GCA_964530545.1 uncultured Marinobacter sp. | reverse complement strand
CCACGCCAGCACCCGCTGGGGTGCGTGTTCCCGCTTCCACTGGCCGGCGGTAAAGCGGGCGGATTCATTCCAGGTGGGATACGGGTGGATGGTGCCCAGAATGCCATTGAGCCCGATACCGTGCTTCATGGCCAGGGTGAACTCGGCCAGGATCTCGCCACCGCGGGCCCCCACGACCAATGCGCCCAGAATGCGATCCCGACCGGGCACGGTCAGTACCTTGATAAAGCCCTGGGCCGCATCCTCGGTAATGGCCCGGTCCAGATCCGCCAGCTCATACCGGGTCACTTTGTAAGCAATACCCCTGGCTCGTGCTTCCGCTTCACTGAGGCCAACCCGGGCCACCTCCGGCGCGGTAAAGATCACCCAGGGCAGTACCCGGTAATCCACGCGAAAACGGCGAAACTGGCCGAACAGACCGTTCACCGCCGCGTACCAGGCTTGATGTGAAGCCGCATGGGTTAACTGATAAGGTCCCGCCACATCGCCGCAGGCGAAGATATTGGGATAACCCACCGAAAGATCGTCCGCCACCGGCACGGTTCCGTTACTGTTGGGTGTGATGCCCAGGGCCTCCAGGTTGAGCCCACCGGTATTCCCTCCGCGCCCCACCGCGACCAGCACCCGGTCGAAGGGGATGCCCACACGCTCGCCATGGTGCTCGCTCCAGGCCATCCGTTCTCCGTCTTCCCGGGAGAATGCCACTATCCGATGGCCGAGTCGCAAGTCCATACCTTCGTGGCGGAACTGGGCCTGCACCAACCCGGCGACCTCCGGGTCTTCCCGGGCAAGAATGCGATCGCCCGACTCCACCAGTGTTACCTGACTGCCCAGGCGGAGGAAGGCCTGGGCCAGTTCGCAACCCACGGGGCCACCACCGAGCACCAGCAGCCGCTCAGGCTGCTCCGTCAGCTCCCAGAGATTATCCGAGGTGAGCGGATCCATGTCAGCCAGACCCGGAATGGGTGGCAGCAGGGGCTTGCCGCCCGTGGCGATGACAATACTGCGGGCGCGCAGGGTCTGCTGCTGGCCCTGGCGATCCGTGACGGTCACTTCCCAGGGCGAGATCAGGCTGGCGCTGCCTTCGAAAACCTCGACACCCAGGCTGCGGTAGCGTTCGGGGGAATCGTTGGGCTCGATAGCGGCAATGATGCGCTTCACCCGGGCCATGATGCGGGTGAAATTACCGGACACCGGCACTTCGTCCAGTCCGTAACGATCCGCATGGCGCAGAGTGTTGGCGACACCGGCGCTCCGGATCAGGGCTTTTGACGGCACACAGCCGGTGTTCAGGCAGTCACCACCCATGCGGTCCCGCTCGACCAGCGCCACTTTCGCCTTGACCGCCGCGGCGATATAGGCGGCTACCAGCCCTGCTGAACCGCCACCGATCACCAGCAGGTTGTAGTCAAAAACATCCGGCTTCCGATAACCCCGCCAGGCTCTGCGGCGCCGGACAAGGTCCACGGCGACTTTCGCCAGCAGCGGAAAGACCCCCAGCAGTGCCAGGGACAACAGGAGCCTGGGAGAAAACACGTCGGCGACACTTTCCACCCGTGCCAGTTGGGTACCGGCATTCACGAACACAAAGGTTGCTGGCAACATTCCCAGCCAGCTCACCAGCGCGAAGGTTCGCAGCTTCATGCCGGTCAGCCCCATGGCCAGATTCACCAGAAAGAAGGGAAACAGCGGTACCAGGCGGACACTGGCCAGGTAGAAAGCACCGTCCTTTCGGATCCCTTCATCGATGCGCTGCACAGTCCCAGAATACCGCCGCCTGAGCGTATCCCGAAACAGATACCTGGCCATCAGGAACGCCAGTGACGCCCCAATGGTGGACGCCACCGACGCGGCCGCCAATCCGGCCAGGCTACCCAGCAGTGCGCCACCGGCGAGGGTCATCACCGTGGCGCCAGGCAAGGACAGAGCAGTGACCGCGATATAGGCCAGCGTGTAAACACCCACCGCCAGCAGAAAATTGCTGGCGGTCCACGCCTCCAGCCGTGCCTGGGAGGACCGGAGGTTATCCAGTGTCAGCAGCTCGTGGCCTCCCAGCCCGACGAAGGCCACCACCAGAACCACGATCACGGCAACCATCAAACCTTTTGATTTCGCCATGACCGTCACGACTTATCGCACGGCGACGGGTTCTGGTTCCGTGACCGGCCCGGCTGCGTCACTGGCGTTGTGGTCTTTCGCCAGCAGAATGTAGAAGGCCGGCAGCACAAAGATCGTGAACAGGGTGCCAATGCCCAGACCCGCCGTGATTGTAAGACCGATGGCGAACCGACTTTCGGCGCCTGGCCCCACCGCAATCAGCAGCGGCACCATGGCGAAAATCAGCGCCAGGGACGTCATGATGATGGGCCGCAGACGGATGGCCGCCGCTTCAAGGACGGCATCCCGCCGGTTGAGCTTACGCTCCACCTGCAGCTTGTTGGCGAATTCCACGATAAGTATGCCGTTCTTGGACACCACGCCAATCAGCGTGATCAGCCCCACCTGGGTGTAGATGTTCATGGTGGCAAAGCCCAGCACAATAAACGCCATGGCCCCCGCCACGGACATGGGTACCGACACGAGGATAATGAATGGATCACGCCAGCTCTCAAACTGCGCCGCCAGAACCAGATAGATCACCAGCAGGGACAGGAAGAAGGTCACCATCAGTGCGCTGCCCTGGGTCGCCAACTGACGGGACTGGCCGGTATAGTCATGACCAAACCCCTGGGGGAAGATCTCCGCCGCGGCGGCTTCCATCCACACCATAGCGTCGCCGTCGGTAACGCCGGGCATCACCACACCCTGCAGGGTCAGGGAGTTAAGCTGGTTGAACTGGGTCCGCTGTGATGGCTCCACGTCATGCTCGAAGTCAATCACGCTGCCCAGCGGAACCAGCGCTCCGGTATCGGTCCGGATGTAATAATCATTCAGCTGCGCCTCATGGGTCCGGAAGTCCCGGTCCACCTGGGGAATAACCTGATAGGAGCGCCCGTCCATGCTGAAACGGTTAATGTAACCGCCCCCCAGCATACTGCCCAGAGCCTGCCCCACATCCTGCATGGAGAGCCCCAGGTCGGCGACCCGGTCCCGGTCCACCTGAACCCGGATCACCGGCCGGTCAAACTCGATGGACTTCTGCAGGAACATGAAGTTGCCGCTCGCCATGGCTTTGCCCAGCAGTGCATCCGCGACCTCATTGAGCTGGTCGTAGTCGGCGCCCGTAGTAATCACAAACTGGAACGGCAAGCCGCCACCCGATCCCGGCAGGGCCGCGGGCGGGAATACCGCCACCTGCAAGCCGGTGACCTTGTTCAACTCGGCATTCAGCGCTGGCTGGGCCTCAAACTGGGTGATATCCCTTTCCCCCCAGGGGGCCAGCTTGAAACCGCCGAACACCGCATTGGGACTGGTGATGCCCAGAATCATGAAGTCTTCTTCGTACCCCGGCACCGTCGCCATGCGCTGCTGCACCTCATCGCCGTGCTCCTGCAGATACGCCAGGGTAGCGGTTTGTGGCCCAAGCCCCTGATAGAACAGAATGCCCTGATCTTCTGTCGGCGCCAGCTCGTTCTGGCTCATGGCCACCATGAAGTAGATGGAGCCCAGCACCACCAGGGCGAAGAACACCATCACGCTGACGGTTTGCATCATGGACCCCAGAGCGCGCTTATAGCCGCTGGCCAGCGCGCCGAACGTGCGTTCCACCCGGGCTTCAAACCAGCCTGTGCTGCCATGAGGTTTCAGGATCTTACCTGAAAGCATGGGCGACAGGGTCAGGGCGACAATACCGGAAATCACCACGGTACCGGCCAGAGTAAACGCAAACTCGGTGAACAGCGATCCAACCAGCCCGCCCATGAAGCCGATCGGCGCATACACCGCCACCAGGGTGGTAGTCATGGCAATGATCGGGCCAGCCATCTCCCGGGCGCCGTTTAACGCGGCGTCGAGCCGGGACTCTCCCTGCTCAATATGACGATGCACGTTTTCCACAATGATAATGGCATCGTCTACCACCAGCCCGATGGCCAGTACCATGGACAGCAAGGTGAGCAGGTTCAGGGAGAACCCCATGACCAGCATGATGAACGCCCCGCCCACCAGTGACAGCGGCACCGCCACCGACGGCACAATCGCTGCCCGGACCGAGCCCAGACACAGGAACACCACCACCAGCACGATCACCAGCGCTTCCAGCAGCGTCTTGATAACTTCGGCGATGGAGTCTTCAATAAAACTGGATGCGTCATAGGCAAGGCGAACTTCCATCCCCGAAGGCAACTGCCGCTCAATATCCGGAAGCTCGCCCTTGACCAGCCCGGCCACCGTCAGCGGGTTGGCGCCGGGCGCCAGCTCGACCGCCACATAAGTCGCCGGCTGGCCCTTGTACAGCGCCAGCTGATCGTAGGTTTCTGAGCCCAGCTCTACCCGCGCGATATCCCGCAGCCGGATAATGGAACCGTTGGCTTCTTTCACCACCAGATCCCGAAAGCTCTCCGTATCCGAGACATCGGTATTGCTGGTCATGCTGATTTTCGTGTATTTGCCTTCCGTATTGCCCACCGCCGCCTGAAAGTTATTACGCAGCAAGATGTTGACCACTTCCTGGGGCGTCATGTCCACCGCCGCCAGGCGTTCCGGGTCAAGCCAGGCCCGCAGGGCGAACTTACGGCCGAGCAAGTCCGCCTTGCTGACTCCCGACAGTGCCTGCAGCCGGGGCTGCACCACCCGGGTCAGATAATCGGTAATCTGCGGTACGCTCAGCTGTTCACTGTAAAAAGCGATGTACATCAGCGCCGTGGAATCTCCGGTCGTGGACGAGATGACCGGGTCCTCGGCATCCGCTGGCAGGACGTTACGCTGACTCGCCACCTTTGCCTGGATCTCGGCGAGAGCTGCATTGGCGTCGTAATTCAGCACCATTTTCGCTTCAATGATGGATAAGCCCTGGGAGCTGTTGGACGTCAGGTAGTCAATGCCATCGGCTTCGGCGATAGCCTGTTGCAGAGGTGTGGTGATAAAGCCCTTGATCAGATCCGAACTGGCGCCGGGGTAGGCCGTCGTTACGGTTACGGTAGTGCTTTCCAGCTCCGGATACTGGCGGATCTCCATTTCCATGGCGGCCCGGGCACCCAGTAACAGGATCAGCAGACTGACGACCGTCGCAAGAACCGGCCGGTGGACAAAGATATCAGTAAATTTCATGACCCGGTGGCCTCAGTTGCGGCAGCGTTATCAGGAGCGTCTTCCTGAATGGCCACCGGCTGGCCTGCTCTCAGGCGCAACAGCCCCTTGGACACCACCCGGTCGCCTTCTTCCACACCAGTGAGAATGGCGACCCGCTCATCGTTCACTTCGCCGGTAGTCACCGACTGCCGGGTCACGATCAGCTCACCTGCGTCGTCTTCCTCAATAAGAAACACGAAATCACCGTAAGTGTTATACGACACTGCTGTCCGGGGCAGCGTAATCACCTCGCGGTCCTCCGGCTGCCGGGTCATGACCGTCGTAAACATGCCCGGTCGCAGTTTGCCTTCGGGGTTTTGCAGGGTCGCACGGATGCGGACTGTACGGGTTTCAGGGTTGACTGAGGTGTTAATGGCGCTGACTTTGCCGGTAAACGTCTCATCCGGCACTGCTGCAACCGTGGCCTGAACCTCATACCCCAGGGCAACCCGCGGCAGCTCGCGCTCGGAGAGGGTGTAATCCAGGTAGATAGGATCAAGCATATGGATTTCGACAATGGGGGTGCCGGTCGCGATATATTCCCCCTGATCCACCAGCCGCAGTCCCAGCTTGCCGTCGAATGGCGCACGGATCACCTTCTTGCTGAGTTGTGCTTCTGCTTCGTTCACGCGGGCATTGGCGGCATCATAATTGGCCTGAGCCTGATCGAACTGTGATTGGGAAACCGCGCGCCGCGGCAGCAGTTCTTCAACCCGCTTGAACTCCTGTCGGGCCAGTTGCGCCTCAGCTCGCCGGGTACGCAGGGCTGCTTCATCAATTTCAGCATCCAGCCGGATAAGCACATCGCCCTTGCGAACGGTATCCCCGGACTCGAACGCAACCTCCTGAATGACGCCGGGAACTTCATTGGCGACCTGGACACCATTCACTGCGGTCATGCTGCCCACCGATTTGATGGACGGCGTCCAGGCCTGCAAGGTTGCTAATGCGGCCGAAACCTCCATGGGAGGCTGGGGTTGAGCCATCTGCTGCTGCATCTGGCCGATCTGGTAAAACTTGTAACCGAAGATACCCCCGAGCATCACACCCAGCAGGACCAATACAATAATAAAGCGGCGAAGCGTACGCATAGCAACTAATCCCTGACATGAACCGAGCATCGACTTCGCAAAAGTTCTTGCAGTTAGCAACCTTACGAAGACAAAACAGTTGTGGCTCGGAATTATTCCATTTAATAAGCAAGCGAAACAGCCTTGGCCGGAATTATTCTCACAAACGCGGGGTTTTCGGAAACTCTCCCATTAGAGCAACATCAGCGCAGGATAATCAGTGGCGTGGTCGCACTCTTGAGCATGGTCGTCGTGGTACTGCCCACCAGGAACTGACGAATCCGGGAGTGGCCGTAGGCGCCCATGATCAGCATATCGATGCCATGCTCCTGCCGATAGGCGTGGAGCGTCGGCTCGACGTCTCCCTGCCGGATCGCCAGTGTAATCTCCAACCCGGTGCCCGACAGTATGGCTTTCGCCTGCGCCAGCTGTTCCTGATGCTCAGCGGTGTCGTGCCCGACCATAACAATGTGCACCGGCATGCCGCGGAATACGGGGCTCGTGGCCATCAGCTCCACAATACGGAAGGCGGTCCGGCTTCCGTCAAATGCCACCATGGCGGTTCTGGGAACGGTAAAGGCGCCGGGCACCAGTAACACCGGCCGCTGCACGCGACGGATCACGGTTTCAAGCTGACTGCCGATATGCGGGTTCCGGTCGGAGCTGCTCTCACCGTGCAGCCCCATGACGAGCAGACGGGTCTGGTTTTCCAGCGCCAGCAGGGATTCCGCCAGGTCGCCGTGACGCTGGCGCTTTACGACGTTGGTAGCGCCGGCTTCTATAATGCGCCGTTCGGCTTCGTCCAGCAGATGGTGGCCATGCTCCAGCGCCAGCTTGCTGCGCCGCTCGTCCAGCTCCGCCAGCTCTTCCAGCAGATATTCGCGACTGCCCAGGCCGATATTGCCCGCCAGATCCGGCGCGACGGGGTAACGTTCCTGGCTCAGCACGTGGAGCAGCGTGACCGGCACCTCCATCTGACGACTGGCCCAGGCGGCGTAATCGCAGACGGCGGGCGCCGCCCGGGAGCCGTCGATGCACGCGATGATGCGCTGACCCTGCCCCTCATTGGGATCACGGCTGGCGGTGTGGCTGGTGATCGGGATGTTCGTGCTCATATCAGTGCTCCATCAGCTGATCAGCGGCGTCCGGTTTGTCGTGTACCCCGAAACGGTCAACAATGGTGGCGCTGGCCTCGTTCAGGCCAATCACTTCCACCTCGGCACCATCCCGGCGGAACCGGAGCACGGCCTTATCCAGGGCCGACACCGCGGTAATATCCCAGAAATGCGCGCGGCTCAGGTCAATCACCACCTTATCGGCGGCCTCATGAAAGTCAAAGCCATCCATGAACTTCTCCGACGAACTGAAAAACACCTGCCCCACCACCCGGTAAGTGCGGGTCACGCTGCGATCATCATATTCCGATGTGATCGCCATGTAATGCCCGACCTTGTTGGCGAAGAACAAGGCCGCCAGCAGCACGCCGGCCAGTACGCCATAGGCCAGGTTATTAGTGGCAACCACCACCACGACCGTTACTACCATCACTATGTTGGTGGACAGCGGATATTTGCCGAGATTA
>CAZHAY010000038.1:22068-23294 GCA_964530545.1 uncultured Marinobacter sp. | reverse complement strand
GGTGACTGGTGATGGGCTCTGCATCCGCGGTGCGCAAGCACATCCTGCGCCCGCTAACTCCTTCGTAAGGGGCGGACTACCACCTTCCGCCCCATCGCATCAGTCCTGCTCCCTCGGGGTACATATGCCACTGCCGGCCCGGAAGTCACTCAGCCGGTGGGTGGACACCTCAGATGTCAGTTCGCAGGTTAGAAAAATACCCGTTGGCCGGTCGCTTCTATCCGTATACGTCATTCGGGTGTAGCGCCATCCATCGTACTCTTGACCGGCATGCTCAATAATAAGCTGTTGGTGAATAACAGGCTGGTGGACCAGAACCAGTACCCGAGTATTGCGCCATTGAGGGACTGTAAAACGGCCATGGTCGTCGGTGGCGACCGCTCGGGCCTTCCACTTTCCATACCAGCCAGAATCTGCGTGAAACTGTATCACTGCACCGTCTACAGGCTGCCCGTTCAGTAACACCACCCCGGTGACGTCGGTAGTCAGCTTGTTGAAGCTGATAATGGAACAACCGGACATTGTGAGCATTAAAAGCAGTAGTAAAAGCCGCGCTTTAGCCATGGACCGAGCCCTCCCCGTGACTCGTCTTCCGGTACATCCATGCCAGGCCCAGCAGCGCCAGACCCAGCCCCATAAACGCGGCCGCCCGCCATAATCCCTGCAGGCCCGACATATCAATCAGGAAGATCTTGGCAATGACCACCCCAAGCAGGGCCATGCCGCCTTTATGCATCCATTCGCTGTTGTGTCGGACGGACCACAAAATGGCGACGATGGCGTACACCATGCCGACAACGGAGTAGGTATACAGTTCACCTTCAGAGATACCGTGGTGCAGCGCCATCGCACTGCCCTGCCACAGATGACGGATCTCGAGGACACTGAACAGCAGGAACGCCACGGTGGCACCATACTGAGCCCAACGCTTCGGGATCAGGTCAGCAACGTGCCCGTGGGCCAAAGCCAGCAGCACCGGCACGCCATAGGCCAGCAGCAGAAGATTGAATACCGGCGTCGCGCCGATGACCGAGCGGCCCTGCCACCAGGGATTGTTTACGGTGATCAGCGTCAGATAGCTGAGCCCGGCCAGAACCAGCAGGATTCTGCCCAGCAACCGGTACAACCAGCGCAGGCTCACGCTTGAACCCGCCCGAATCGAGTAAACCAAGCCGAGCGTCGCCCACAGGGCGGTATTGACCGCTGCCTCGGTAAGGCCATATTCA
>CAZHAY010000038.1:16037-21968 GCA_964530545.1 uncultured Marinobacter sp. | reverse complement strand
GCGAGTACCATCAGGCTGACAAACTGTGCCGACAGGGCCAGCGTCAGCGAGGCCTCCTGCAACCACATCACCACCGCCAACGAATAACAGGCATGGGCCGCCAACAGCGCCCAGACCACCCCCAGCCGGTACCGCTCATGCCTCTCCAAGAACCAGGCGATGGCTCCATACAGACCACCCGCCACCAGGGTAAACACTGCCCATTCGATCGACGACGCGCCGCCACGGGTTAGTATCCAGCCCAGGACCAGCCACGCCACGGGCGCAAGCAACAATAATGATGGCCAACGCCGGTGGCCCGGCTGCTGCTGCCACTGCCAGACTGCCGGCAGGCCGGTCACCACCGCTGCCAGACCAAGGTAAGCCAGGAAGGCGCCATGATAGGTCGCATCCAGCACCGCCAGCCCATCGCCACGATGTCCCCAAGTGGCGAAGCCGATCCAGCCGGCAAAGGTCGCCAGCACCGCCGCCCAGGGTAAATACCAGACGGGCCCCTTCGCCAGCGGCGCTAACACCGCGAGGGGCAACAGCATCAACCAGCCCATGAACACCGGATCCGCTAGCGGTTGTTCCGAAATCGACCCGGCCCAGGCCAGCATCAGCATCAGTAATGCCGCGCTGCCCTGATCAAGGGGGACCTTCAGCATACCGGGTCGTACGACAAGCAACCCAAACAATCCGGTGAGATAGAGTGCAATCGACAGCCCGTCGTAATAAAACAGGACGACCAGCAGCCACCAGAGCAGGGCACCGGCCAGGGTGGCATGCCACAGCCAAAGCCGGTAGACATAGCGCAACAACAGCAGAGAACTGAGGGTGATCAAGAAGCTGTAGCCGAGCAAAAAAGCCCCATTGCCGCCTTCGCCACCCACCAGCAGCGGCACCAGGTAAGCGCCGCTAAGGCCCATCACCGCTAACAGCGGCCCGTGCAACAATGCCAGGACCATGGTAACCAGTGACACGCCAGCCAGCGCCACCAGCGCAACCGCCGGGCCCATCAGATCGTAAAGATGAACCCCCGCAAGCAACGCCGCGTAAAGAGTGACGCTGCCCCCACCCGCAAGAGCCGCGAACACCTGATCCGTACCCATGTGGCGACGGCGCATAAACTCCGCCCCGGCATGTAACGCCAGACCAATCATCAATGCGAGCAGGACCTGTTGCGCAGGGCCAATCAGCCCCGCGCTGATGGAATGGCTGACCAGAAAAATGCCGGCGAGACTGACACTGAAGGCCCCCAGCCACACCATCCAGTTCTCTTTCAGAGCCGTCAGAATGGGGTTCTCGGGTACGGTAGCGGATGCTTGTGCAATCGGTCGTGGCGCCAACGCCGGTGCCGGCTCGGCAGTGTCATTCCATTCAGAAGCGGACCAGGTAGGAGTTGATTCAGGCTCATGCCGGTCCTGCAAAGGCTCGGGAGCAGGTTCCAGATCAAGATCAAAGTCCAGCGGCGACTCCGACGCCGGAGTACCCTCTTGCTCCACCGTCTTAAGACGGGCCAGCTCCCCTTTCAGGATGCCGACTTCTCGCTCCAGCTCCTCCAGCAGCAGGGCCTGGCGATGACTACGACGAAACGCGATGAACCCAAAAAAGGCTCCGAGAGGTACCAGCAGCACAATACCACTGGCAATGAGCATAAGCAGTGCTTCCATGCTTACATCCTGCTTTTAATAAAGAGTGACGGTCCGTGAACGTCCCGCTGGAGAATGACATTAACTTAATGGCAACTGGCAGGCCCTGCAATACAGTCATGTCATCATACGCGACCCGGCCACAAGGAAGTCACTGCCGCCACGCCTTTGTCCACCGATTCTTGGCGGTATCTGGCGCGGCATGCTCAGATTGGGGGACTGGTAGAGGCTCCTTACGCCTCTGACTGACCCATATCACCCGCTGTGATGTCTGTTCCTCTCCGATGAGCTACCTAACGCCCAGTCTACGACGTCACACCCCAGAAGTCCTAAAGCCAAGCCCCACAGTTTCTGATCCGTTGAGAAGGCGTGAGAGAGCAGTTCCTGAGATATCTTTTCAAGAACATCAGATGTCTGTGCATTCACGGCTGCCTTATTATCCTAAGCTTTCTACCAATCTCATTTCCACTCTTAAGCTTCTACCGGCGAATTTAATCTTTTTTAATCACTAAATTGATCTTTTTCTTGCCGTTCTGATATAACCTTAGATCAATGATAAACAGAATATATGCCCTGCATGAATACATATATTTTTAGTAGCATTTTACGCACACACCTGCACTTATTGAAGTCATGAGCTCCAGAGCAACAACAGCTTTAATAAGATACAGTCCAACTATCAACACATGAGAAGAGGACCGACAATGGAGGTCGTTACAAACCTCATTAAGTCTGCGCTCTACGAATGCTGTAGTCCCGCCCACTGCAGCATTATCATCAACTCGAGAACATTTGATATCGCCTGTCAACAAGCACACGATGACTTGCTCGCGTTATCTGATAACGACCCTAGTGCACATCGAGACCTGCACATCATTGCAACAGGGTACTCATCTTACTCCGCAGTGCTACATTATCGCCTTGCCAGCAACCTCATTTTAGGGGCTCCAATTCTGTCACGTCGTCTACTGGACTGCTATGCGATTTTGATTTCCCAACGAGGGAAGTTAAAGTCCGGCGCGGAAATACATTATCGAGCACAGATTAAGGACCGATTTGTGCTTGACCATGGTTATGGTACGGTTATTGGGGAAACTTGTCGAATCGGGTCTAGATGCTATTTATTAGGAGGGGTCGTTCTTGGCGCGCGGGGGATAAGCGGGAATCCATCAGTCGATAGGCATCCCATAATCGGAAACCACGTTCAAATTGGAGCCTTCTCATCGGTACTCGGAAACATTTCAGTGGGCAATGACGTCTTTATAGGGCCTGGCTGTACCATTATCAGCGACCTTCCGGATGGCTGTCGAGTTGTCAATCGAGACTTTGAGACTCAGCAAATTCAAACCAGACAACCTAAGGATAACTACAAGCTCAAATTGCAAATTTCGGAAAACAAGGTTTAAATAGTATGAGGAATACAGAGAAGCTTTATTACTTAGACCCTTATCTACATACGGCTCATGCAAGAATAACAAACATCTCGCAAAACGGAACGGTTGAGCTCGACCGGACAATCGCTTATCCGGAAGGGGGTGGGCAAGAATCAGATACAGGTTTTTTACTGCACATCCCCTCTGGAAACAAAATCCGCTTCAACTACGTCAAGCGAGTCTATGGCGAATCCGTAGAGGTGGAAAGAGGGCACTGGGTCGATGTCTCAGGCATTATTCTCCATGAAATTGACCCCGAGGACCATGACCTTTTAACTAACGCCGTAGCTGGAGACGACGTCGAGATAACGATAGATGTGCGACGTAGAGAGCAACTTAGCACTTCACACAGCGCGTCTCATTTGCTTTATATGGGCATCGCAAATGTCCGCCCAGACTTGCTCAGTGGAGTAATCGGCTGCCATATCCGCGAAGGCCAAGCTCGCTTTGATTTTCGTTGCGAAACCAAGCTCACGGTAGATGAAGTTGAAGAGATTGAAGCTATTGCAAATTCGCTGGCTGACCGAAACGAGAAGATTTCTTTGTATGCAAGTGAAACTCACCCAGATGCACGCTATTGGCAATGCGATGGCTACGTAATTCCCTGCGGAGGTACTCATCTCACTCATACTGGGAGTATAGGCCAGATGAAGATCAAACGAAAAAATATCGGGAAGGGTAAAGAGCGGTTGTCCTGTGTACTTTTAGGCCCCAGCATCAGTACCGCGCATTATAAAAGGGAACAGTTCTAACATGGAATCGCGTCTACCGGGATACATCTATCTGTATTTTCTGTGCCAATCGATAAATCTCACCGCTGCCGTAATTTCTGTGGTTGTTGCGGCAACTGTCGGGGGCTTGATCGCCCCAGACCCAGTGTACGCTACTGTACCTTACGGGATGCAGTTTCTTTTTTTGCTTATCTGTACATATCCAGCTGCAGTCATTATGGATAAAAGGGGGCGCAAGACAGGCTTTACCCTTGGCGCAATATTGCTAGCGACCTCCGGCATCTGTGGTTACCTGGGCGTAGCACGAGGGAATTTCGAACTGCTTGTAGTCTCCCATGCGCTCCTCGGCGCCTTCACGGCCTGTGCGAATTTCTATCGTTTCGCGGTAACCGATGGTCTCAAGGTAAAGCACAAGTCCAAAGCCCTTTCTTTGGTGGTCGCAGGCGGGATCTTGGCTGGTATCATTGGTCCAATAATTTCAACGTTTTTGGCAGACGTCGATGGCTTTGCGTTGTACTCGCTTTGTTACGGCGCACTCGTCATATTGTCAGCTATTAACCTTATCTTAATCGCGCTACTCCCATCATCATCCATTAGATCATCAAACAAGTCGCAGCAGGTCGAGGATGCCAACTCCGCCGACCTTTTCAGCAAGAATAGGATATATGCTGCGACCCTCGCCGCTGCGTTAGGCTATGGACTGATGAACTTGCTCATGATCCAGTCATCACTACACATGAATCATTCCGGCGTCCCATTTTCCCTTTCAACATTAGCGATCCAGATGCATGTTATTGCCATGTTTCTACCTTCACTCTTCTCTGGCCATCTTATTTCAAGACTAGGGCATTTTCCGGTCATCATTTTCGGATTTTCTTTATACTGCGTTTCATTCATGATTAACATCGCGTCTCCGGGCTATATCGGTATTTTTGTGTCTTTAGTCGTGTTGGGATTGGCGTGGAATCTTACCTACGTCGGTGGCAGTGCTCTGCTAGCAGCGGCGGTAAGTAGGAGCTCAAAAGAGAAGAGAATTCAAGGCGCTTCGGACACGGCTATCGCGGTGATGGCAACTATCGGCGCTTTTGCGCCTTCTCTGCTCCTCGAGTCCATCGGATGGAACCTTACTAATACGCTTACATTATCTATCTGCCTCGCGACCGTTTTGGTGTTCGTTTGGCTGTTCATCGCCGACCGGAAGCAGCTATCTCTAGAGGGCACCGCATGACAACTCCACTTTATAAAGTCGAAGACAATATTTATTTGAAAATGGAGCTCTTTAACCCAAGCGGCAGCCATAAGGTAAGAGCCGCTCGGTATATTATTGAGTCCGCTATAAGGCAGGGCAAAGTAATTCCCGGAGAAACGACAATCATTGAGAAGACCGGTGGTAACTTCGGCTTCGGGCTTCTCATTGCGTGTCAGGAGTATGGCTTAGCTGTCGAGTTAGCAGTTGGTCTTGGGTTCAGTAAAAAGAAACGGAAATATTTAGAATCACTGGGAGCAGTTCTAATCGGAAAGGATCTGTTACAGAAAGGTTGGACGCCAAAACAGATTATCGATTATTACTTAGCTGAAAGCCCTCGCCTTGGGAAACAGTATTATTATACCGATCAGTTTTCCAATCCAGGTAGCTACCGCGGTCATCTAGAGTTGACCGGCCCGGAAATCGCTTTTCAGCTCAAGGAGCTGACGCCGACCCGACATTTAACCTTCATCGCCTGTGCCGGGACTGGAGCGAGCCTTATGGGGATCCGGCAAGCGCTACTCTACCAAGGGTTCACGGTGACCACCTGCCTAGTCGAACCCGCTGGCACAGACGCAAAATCAGGTATCTTCGGCGAGCATAGGCTTGAAGGGATGTCGGTAGGAGTCAGTCCGCCGTTCTTGGACTGGGACGTTATCGATAATCGCTATTTCGTCAGTCATGAGGATATGCTCAATGCTCAGCAGTGGTTTGCGGCAAGCTACGGACACTTGATCGGAAACACTTCAGCAGCGTGTCTTCACGTAGCCAGGTCTGTCTCAGAGCAGTCTCGTGACCCGGTGCTTTCCATTGTTTACGACGGAGGCTTGTGGTACGACGACCTGCTTGGCGCACAAATTGATAAGATCTCGCAAAAGACCGTTTGTGGT
>CAZHAY010000038.1:12792-15937 GCA_964530545.1 uncultured Marinobacter sp. | reverse complement strand
AGATGGTCTTAACAATAGCTTACCAGAGCCCGGCAATGGCCGGGGTTGGTTTTCCGACCAACAAGAAATTCTCATTCTTGATGCTGTCCTTGGGCTCGCCTTTACGCATGACCGATTAATCATCGAGTCCCACCATGGACTGCATATTTGGGGTATTGAAAGTGCCGCGCTGATTGCCAAAGCAGAAGTACCCATACCGGATTGGAATCGCCTTCGGGTAAGCAAGAGCGGCGTGATGGCACTGCTGTCAGACAACGATCCCGGCAACCAGGGAAGTGACGTTCGGTTGGCATGGATCTATCAGATCCCTTAGCAACCGGGCCGCTCTCAAAATCACTGAACCCTGCGTGCTAACTACCCCACAGTCTGCTGGAGGTAGCTTAACCTCTACTCAAAAGAGCGGTTAAAAATGGGCGGATTACAGTGGGGCTGGTAGCCTTGCTGTATACAGCTTTCTATAACACGTGACGGAATCAGCGAGTGACAATTGAAATCGGACTGGTGTTGGGCATCGCCCTTGTGGCGATCCTGTTGTTCGCGACGGAAAAACTGCGTATCGATGCGGTGGCGTTGCTGGTACTTTCGGGGCTGGCGGTGTTCGGGCTGGTCAATCCGGGCGAGGCGCTGAGCGGTTTCAGCAATCAGGCCACCATCACTGTAGCGGCCATGTTCATCCTGGCGGCAGGGCTGCAGAACAGTGGCGCGTTATCCGGCATTGGCCGGTTACTGGGCCAGGCCAGCTCTCCCTTCCTGTTTCTTGTGCTGTTATTTGGCATCCTCGCCGTGGTGGCGCCATTCGTTAATAACACGGCCGTGGTGGCGGTGTTCATGCCGCTGGTAATGACCGCAACCGCAGCGATCGGCATGTCGGCGTCCAAGGCGCTGATTCCGCTGTCCTATGTCTCCCAGATGGCTGGTGTATGTACCCTGGTCGGCACCTCGACCAACCTGTTGGTCAATGCCATGGCCCGGGACCTGGGGCACCCTGGCTTCAGCATGTTCGAGTTCACCCCGCTGGGTATTATCTGTTTCGTGGTCGGCTGTATCTATTTGCTGACCCTTGGCCGCTGGCTACTGCCGAAAACCCGTGCCACCGGGTTGGTCGAGCAATACGAGCTGGGAAAGTACATCACCGAGCTGCGGGTCATGCCGGATTCGTCACTGATCGGCACCTCCGTCGGTGAGGCCAAACTGGGTGAGGAATTCGGTGTCTATGTATTGGAACTGCTGCGCGGTGAAGAAAAAGTCTGGTCGCCGCGCTCGCAGGTTCTGGAAGAAGGTGACGTGCTGATCGCCCGGGGCGATTGGTCAAAGCTGGACGAACTCAAGAACCAGACCGGGCTGGAGCTCAATCCCGAGTTCCAGCTCAAGGCACGCACTCTTGAAGAAGGCACCCAACAGGTTCTGACCGAAGTGATGATCGCGCCCCGCTCACGGCTGATCGGTAGCACTCTGGCCATGCTCGACCGGCGCTGGCAACACAGTGCCACCGTGCTGGCGGTTCACCGGCGCGGCGAGGTACTGCGCAAGCAGCTCAAGAATGTGCGCCTGAACGTCGGTGACGTGCTGCTGATGCTCACCCCGGAAAGCGAGATGCCCGCACTACGCAAAGACACCAACGTCATCGTTCTGAGCCAGCGGGACCAGGACAAGGCCATGGGCTGGCGCGCGCCCTTCGCCCTGATCACCATGGCGCTGGTCATCGGTATCTCCGCCATCGGCTGGGCACCCATCGCCATCACATCGCTGGTCGGTGCCGTTGCGATGACCCTGGCCGGTTGCCTGGAAGCCGATGAAGTCTATGACGCCATTGACTGGCGCATCATCATCCTGCTGGCGGGCCTGCTTCCCCTGGGGATCGCAATGAGTCAGAGCGGCGCTGCCGAGTTTATCGTCGCCAACACTCTGGGGCTGGTCAGCGATTTTGGACCGTTGGTGGTGCTGGCCGTGCTGTACCTGATGGCGCTGCTGCTGACCGAATTCATGAGCAATGCCGCAGCGGCGGTGATTCTGACGCCAATCGGCATGTCGACCGCCAATATGCTCGGCGTCGACGCCACGCCCTTTCTGATCGCAGTGACGTTCGCCGCCTCGACCAGCTTCGCCACGCCCGTTGGCTACCAGACCAACACCATGGTTTACAACGCAGGCGGTTACCGGTTCACGGATTTCATCAAGGTCGGGTTGCCGCTGAACCTGATTTTCTGGGTGTTAGGGGTTATCTTTATTCCGGTGTTCTGGCCGTTTTGATTTTGCGGATACTATCCCATCTTTAACTGTTGGGTTGAGCTACATTCGAGGTTTCTTTCCAGACCTCAGCCACTGATAACCCATAACGAAAGCCGCCTATCACCATGAAAATATCCCGAAAACATCTGGAAGATGCGGTCAACGAGCGCATTCTCAGTTCTCAACAGGCAGAACAGCTTTACGAGTTCTTAAACCAGCACCCCGGCGCCGGCCCCTCTTTTAATTTCACCAACGTGCTGTATTACCTTGGCGGCCTGATTGCCATCGGTGCCATGACGGTGTTCATGAACCTGGGCTGGGAGGTTTTTGGTGGTTGGGGAATCTTCTTTATTGCGTTGCTGTACGCCGGTGTGGGGCTGTTGCTCACCCAGCGCTTCCAACGATCTGGCCTGGCCATTCCGGCCGGTCTCTGCGCCACGTTTGTGGTGGCGCTGACGCCCCTTGCCCTGTACGGCCTGCAGCAGGCGCTTGGGCTTTGGCCGGATGGCACGGTATATCGTGACTATCACCGGTACATTCGCTGGCACTGGCTGTATCTGGAGCTGGGCACCCTTGCGGTCGGGATCGTATTGGCGTGGCTATACCGCTATCCGTTTATGATGCTGCCGCTCGCGGTCACACTCTGGTATATGTCGATGGATGTTGCGGCAATGCTGATGGCCAGCTACCACGACTATCAGTTCCGGGCGCTGGTCTCCATGTACTTCGGCTTGTTGATGACGCTGACGGCGTTCTGGGTGGATGTGCGTTCCCGGTCGAAGGCAGATTACGCCTTCTGGCTGTATATCTTCGGTGTGCTGACGTTCTGGGGTGGCATGACCGCCCAGGACTCAGCCACCGAACTGTCACGGTTTCTCTACTGCTGCGTTAATCTGCTGATGATTGGTATCGGTGT
>CAZHAY010000038.1:10152-12692 GCA_964530545.1 uncultured Marinobacter sp. | reverse complement strand
TCATCCTTCTGCTGCACCTGCTCGGTGCGACCATCTGGACCGGCGGGCATCTGGTGCTCGCCTTTTGCATCCTGCCCGGCGTGCTGAAGGAGCGCTCCGTCAGTCGCCTTGTGGCCTTTGAGCAGGCCTATGAACGGCTGGGAATGACTGCGCTGGCGGTACAGATTGTGACCGGCCTGTGGCTGGCCCACCGGCTGATACCAGACATGGCGCTCTGGCTGGACGGCTCAAACCCCCTCGCCCGAGGCATTCTGGTCAAGCTGACACTGCTGTTACTGACGGCGATCATCGCCCTGGACGCCCGCCTTCGGGTCATTCCCAGACTGGACGAACAGCGGCTGAACGACATGGCCTGGCATATTGTCGCGGTGACGATTCTATCCGTTTTATTCGTGGCCGCCGGCGTGGCGTTCCGAACTGGCTGGTGGTTTTAACCGCTCCACCGGATTATCGCTTTACCACTCCGCGCTTTGCCGCTAGGGTTTCTACCGAACAGGTCAGGAGGAACTCCATGGGTTTTGCGGCGATTCACGAACGGGCGCTGGCCCGGAAAGGCGGCCCGGAGGGCCTGAACTCACTGCTTCCGCACGTGGCTACACCCCTGGAACTGATCGAACTGGCCGATGATCGCTACCTGGCCGAAATTACCCGCTGCGTGTTCCGCGCCGGCTTCGTGTGGAAAGTCATCGACAACAAATGGCCCGGATTTGAGGCCGCCTTTGATGGCTTTATGCCCCGTTACTGGCAGCAGGTGTCGCCAGAGGTGCTGGAAGCCCTCGTCAGCGACACGCGCATTATCCGTAACCTCCAGAAGATCCGTACGGTCCCTGAAAATGCCCGGATGGTGGTGGACGCGGCTCAGGAATACGGCAGTTTCGGCCATATGCTGGCCCAGTGGCCCTCTACGGATCAGGCCGGTTTGCTCTTGTGGCTGAAACGCCACGGCTCCCGGCTTGGCGGAAATACCGCCCAGTACTTTCTGCGGCTGGTTGGTTGGGATGGGTTTATACTGACATCGGATGTGGTCGCGGTGTTGCGCCTGGAAGACCTGATGGACGCGACTCCCGGCAGTAAAAAGGCGCTGTTACAGGCACAGGCTGCCTTTAATGAGTGGCACCGGGAGACGGGCCTGCCCTACAGCCACCTGTCAAAAATCGCTTCCTGCAGCATAGAGCGCTGATGACTATGGACCCGGACCCTACACTGAAATACTGGCTGTTCCTGGGCTGCGCCATCGTGGCGGAGGTCATCGGTACATCCGCCCTGAAAGACGCCGAGGGTTTTACCCGTTTGTGGCCCTCCCTCATTGTGGTCGCTGGCTACTCCGTGGCTTTTTTCTTCCTCTCCCTGACCCTGAAAGCCATTCCGGTGGGCATCGCCTATGCCATCTGGGCGGGCCTGGGGGTTGTGCTGATCTCCCTGGTCGGCTGGCTGGTGCTGGGGCAGAAGCTGGATACCGCTGCCATCGCCGGAATGGCATTGATTGTGGCCGGCGTTGCGGTGATCAACCTCTTCTCAAACATCGGCGGCCACTGACCTCATTCCGGGCTGTCTGCGTCCGCATTAAGCAGATGCGGCCTTCTCAACGCCTTCTGAAACAGCTCCCGGTTCTCTGCAATACTCAATGCGCAACGGTCGGCGGTCTCTTCATCCAGCCCATCCACGTTACGGACCAGAAATTCCCGGATCTCTTCTGACAGCTCCAGCACCTTGTCACGGGCGTCTGCGTCAGCTTTATTGGTGAACAACAGGGTGTCCGGATGCTTCAGTGCCATGTCCAGCCCATCCTTATCGGAGAAGTAGACTGCTTGTACCGCCATGGGAGTGCCTCGCAGTGATTGGGTTTAATGCTGTATGAATTTACAGTATTCCGGGTGACAACTCAAACACCAGCCGGTCAGGCAGAGGCCTCCCCGCGAAAAACGGTGTTCGCACAAACCGGCGGGACTAGGCCAGCAGAATCTCCTCCACCTGACGCGCCAGCTCAGCCACATGCTCATCCTGTACGCCCAGCTCGGTCAATGCGCTGGCCAGCTTGAACAGGTAATCGGCATTCGGCCCGCTAGGACCGTGGGAACGGGCGATCTGGGCGGCCATTTCGTCCAGGGGCGCTGGGCCGAGGAAGGCGGCGTTGTCAGCACTGGCGATGTACACCAGGCCTTCCACGGACTCTTCCTCGCTGAACCACATGGGGACGAACAATCGCAGGTAACCGTTCTTCTCACGGTGATCGAGATACTCGAAGGTGCGGGGTGAGACCCGATAGGCGACGCCCGGGCAGGTTTCCCCCGGCGACTCCACCAGCGTCACAACCCGGCCCGGGGCTTCCGGTGTGCCTCGGTGGTCGTGGGAGCCCTGCCAGAAGCGCCGGCTCCAGCCGTCGATATGGGCGACGCGCTGTTCCAGGTAGGGAAAGTCCACCTTGTAGATCAGCGAGCCGTAGCCAAACAGCCAGACGTCATCAAGGTGATCCAGATTGTAGCGCTGGCGGTTCAGCGCCGACGTATCCAGTGCCATACTGCCTGCCTCGGGTTGGAGAA
>CAZHAY010000038.1:6718-10052 GCA_964530545.1 uncultured Marinobacter sp. | reverse complement strand
GCAAGGGTTCAGCTGAGCGCCTACTTTGAAGGCCGGCTGCAGCAGTTTGACCTGCCCCTGGCGGGTGCCGGAACCGCATTCCAGAAGCAGGTCTGGCAGGCGCTGCAGGAGATCCCCTTCGGTCACACCGAAACCTACGGCGAACTGGCCCGGCGCATCGGCAATGAAAAAGCCTCCCGGGCGGTTGGGCTGGCCAACGGGCGCAACCCTATCGGTATCATCGTGCCCTGTCACCGGGTGATCGGCTCCAATGGTGCGTTGACCGGTTATGCCGGTGGTGTCGAGCGCAAGAAGTGGCTGCTGGCCCATGAGCGGGCGCGCATGGGCCAGGAACAGCTGGACTTAGTCCCAGTCCGGTGAAAAGTCCGGATTAGCCAGTCGCTCGCCCCGGTCCAGGGCGTTAATGGCCTCGATCTCTTCATCACTCAGGCGGATTTTCAAGGCATCCAGGTTTTCAATCTGGTGTTTTGGGCGGGTCGACGACGGTATCGGCGCCACATCACGGGACACACACCAGGCAATGGCTATCTGAGCCGGCGTCACATGGTGGGCCGCTGCGATCCGCTGCAGGGTGTCATCTTCCATTACCTTGCCGTAGGCCAGAGGCATATAGCCGGTAATGGGAATACTCAGCTTTCTGGCGTGGTCCACCACCTTGCGGTTGGCGAAAAACGGGTGCACTTCCACCTGGTTGGTGAAGATGGGCGTATCACCCAGAATCGCTTTGGCCTGATCCATTTGGGCACAGGTGAAGTTGGACACACCGATATGGGTGGTCAGGCCTTCCTGCTGAGCTTCTTTCAGCGCACCCAGATACTCTTCCATGGGCACTTTGTCACCGGGTGACGGCCAATGGATCAGTGTCAGGTCGACGTGATCGGTTTTCAGTTTCTGCAGACTGGTTTGCAGGCTGTTGATCAGGTCGCTGCGGCGGAAGTTCGTCAACCAGATCTTGGTGGTCAGGAAAATTTCCCGGCGGGGAATACCACTGGTGGTGATGCCATCGCCCACTTCTGCCTCGTTGTCATAGATCTGGGCGGTATCTACGTGGCGATATCCCAGCGAAAGCGCACTTCGAACCGACTCCCGGGCGTCATCACCTTTCAGCCGGTAGGTTCCCATACCGATAGGGGGTAGCGCATCAAACGGCATAAACTCCTCCTGTTATAAATCCCGGCTGCCAGCGCAAGTACGCCGTTGTTCACCGGGATATGGAAATTGGGGGAAGCGGAGTCTCTACGATGGGGCTGAACGGCAATTTCTGCAAGGGCGCCGTATCACAACGATCGTGTGCGCCCCTGCAGAGCCTGAATCAGGAAGGGAAAACAGTCAGATTACGATTCTGTACAGACCCGCAATTAATAGCTGGGCCAACCATCCACCGTCCAGACCAGATTACTGATCAGCAGGGTGGCGTCGCCGTTGTTCAGGGCATCGTAGGCATGGCGTGCGATAACCCCCGTACCCGCAATATCCTGCCCGCCCGGACCGATCCAGCGCTCGTTACCGCCGTCCAGCAGACTGCCGCCGCCAGCCAGCATATTGCGGCCTTCCCGGTCCAGGTAAGGGCCGGTTACGGCGCGAGAGCGGCCATACACAATCCGGTAGGTGCTATTGACGCCGGCGCAGCATTTTCCGACAGAGACGAACAGGTAGTAGTAGCCGTCACGATGGACAATGGTGGGCGCTTCGATGCCTTCCGAGCGGCTGGCCAGCGAGTAATGTCGTCCGGTGGGCTTCATGGTGTTGCGATCAAGCTTAACCAGTTTGATGCCGGACCAGAAGGAGCCAAAGGTAAGCCAGGGCTCACCTGCCGCGTCGATCACCAGGTCGGGGTCGATGGCATTGAAGTCATCGGTGGTGCTGGAACTGAGAACCGCGCCGTCATCCCGCCAGTTATCCGCAGCCAGGCTGGGGGACGACGCCAGCCCGATCACCGACCGGTTCGAGCCGAATGTCGAAATCGAGTAGTACATCCATACCCGGCCGTTGTAGGCTTTGACGTCCGGTGCCCACACATCGATACCCTGCTGACCGGGTACATAGTTCCGCCACCACCAGAGACCCGAGCCGAACACCGACGGCAGCGGCTCCCAGAAGCGTCCGCCATCGTAGGAAATCTTGCGGTAGATACCCGGACCGGTCTGGAACTCATACCAGATGCCGTTTTCCTGCGCGATGGTGGGGTCGTGGGCGCCCAGGTTGCCGGACAATTCCCAGAATTCACTCTGGCCGCTCCCCTGGCCGGGGGCGGGTGTCGGGTCTGTCGGTGTGGGCGTGGGTATAGGTGTGGGTGTACGGCCCGGCCAGGGCCACCGGCGCCAGATGCCCCGGTCGTCACCGGGCGCTGCCGCAATCACGGGTGTGTCAGAAGGCTCAGAGATTTGTCGCGACTTGTCTGACAGTGTATCGGCATGGGTTGTCGATACCAGGAAGCAAAGCAGAAACGGAGACAGGGCCCGAAGCCGGGCCGCAAGCATGGAGGTCATGGTGGCATATCCTGGAGGGTTATTGTTGTACTGCTTCCAAGCGAGTCACGTTAACCCTGCCGGGGGCTCGGCCACAACGACCCCAGGCGCGTAAATATCCACCGGACCGCAAGTGATCTACTGTCCTCGTTTACGACGCTCCGTCACCACTTCGCCGCCAACGCCCCAGTTATCCGTGCTGACTTCATCAATCACCACCACCGTGGTGGCCGGGTTCTTGCCGAGCACATCCTGCAGCAACCTGGTGGCGCCTTCGATCAGTGCTTTCTTGTCTTCCGCAGATACGTTTTCATCGGTGATCTTGATGTTCACATAGGGCATTACCGCTCTCCTTTGGATGGGACTGGCACTCAATCGGCGCGTTCCCAACCACCACCGAGTGCCTTATAGAGATCCACGGTAGCCTGCAGCCGCGCCAGCCGCAACTGCACCAGCTGGTCCCGGGTCTGGAACAGGGTGCGCTGGGCATCCAGCAGGGTCAGTAACTCATCGCTGCCGGCGCGGTAACGCAGGTCGGTCAGCTCGAGGGCGCTTTCTGCCCGCTCGCTGACGGTCCGTTGTAGTGCCTCCCGCCGCTGGCTGGTCTGCAGGCGGTCCAGCGCATCGTCGGTTTCCTGCAGTGCGGTCAGAATGGCGCCGCGATAGTCTTCCACCAGCGCCCGGCGGCGGGACTCACTGATGGCTGTCTGGGCATCCCGGGTGCCGCCGTCAAACAGGTTCTGCGCCAGGCTCAGGGTCCAGCCCAGGGTTTCTACGGGATTGGCCAGGCTCGCCAGACTGGCGGTACTGACCCCGGCATCCAGCCCCAGTGATACTGACGGAAGCCAGGCCGACCGGGCCTGGGC
>CAZHAY010000038.1:0-6618 GCA_964530545.1 uncultured Marinobacter sp. | reverse complement strand
TCCTCCAGCGCCATCAGCCGGAACCAGGTGGTGGCGACGGTACTGGCGAGGGACAGGCGAGCGCTGTCGTATTCGTAGGCCGTGGCCTGATAGCTGGCGGCGGCTTCTTCCTGCGCGGCCCGCACCCGGCCCCAGAGGTCCACCTCATAGCGGATGTTGAGTCCCGCTGAGGTGGATTCGCTGCGGTTACGGGCGTCGCCGTCATCGGCCCGTCGCTCTCCGGTACTGCCACTGAGGTTCAGGGTGGGAAACAGGCTGGCGCCGGCCACCCGCACCTGTTGCTCGGCCTGGAATACCCGTTCGGCGGCGACCAGCAGGTCCGGACTGCCGGCAAAGGCCCGGTCAATAAGCCGGTCCAGCTCCGGCGAGCCGAAACTCTGCCACCAGCCGGCGTCCGGCGCCGTAAGTGCGCTTTCCACCGGTGTGTTCCACTGGTCGCCCACCGCGACCTCCGGCCGTTCCACCGGAGTAACCGTGGCACAGCCCGCCAGGGTCACGACAAACGCAATGGCGAGAGTGGTTCTGATCAATCCGAATACCATGAGAGTCCTCTATTCCGTCGCCAGCGCCGCGACCGGGTCCAGTCGCGAGGCCTTGCGGGCCGGCAGATAGCCAAACAACAGGCCGGTGCCAAAGGCGCAGCCAAAGGCCAGTATCACCGGCAGCAGCGAATAGCTGACCGGCGTGCCCAGACTGTTAATGGTCGCCGCCGCCCCCAGGCCGACAGCAACACCGATCAGCCCGCCAAGGGCGGAGACCGCCAGCGCCTCCAGCAGGAACTGCTGCAGGATATGGCGGGTGCGTGCGCCGGTTGCCATGCGGATGCCGATCTCCCGGGTCCGCTCGGTAACGCTCACCAGCATGATATTCATCACACCGATACCGCCCACCAGCAGGGAAATGGCCGCTACCGAGCCGAGCAGCCAGGTGAAGGTATCCTGGGTTTCGGACACGGTATCGATCAGCGACGCCATATTACGAATCTGGAAATCCTCTACCCCGTGGCGCTGCAGTAACGTCTGGTGGACCTGGGTCTGCACTTCGTCCATCAGTGTGGTGTCATCTACCGCCACCGTGATATTGCGCAGGTAGCGCTGGCCGAACAGGCGCATACTGCCCGTCGTGTAAGGCACAAAGACGACATCGTCCTGATCCTGGCCCATGGGAGATGCGCCCCGCTCTGACATCACGCCAACCACCTGAAACAGGACGTTGTTCATCATAATGTAGTGTCCCAGCGGGTCCTTCTGGCCAAACAGCGCCTCAGCCGCGGTTTTGCCCAGTACCGCGACCGGTGCGTATTCACCCTCATCGGCATGGTCAAAAAAGCTGCCCCTGGCCACCGGCCACTGTCGCGCCTGCGGAAACTGCCAGGAGGTGGCGTTTATCTCGGCCTGATGATCCGCGTTGTCGTATCTCAGGGTCTGGCTGCCGGTCAGCTCGGGAATGGCTGCGATGATGTTGGGCAGGGTGTTGATGGCGTCCACATCTTCCGGCACCAGCGTGGTAATGTTCCACCCGCCGCGCTGGCCGGGCGCACCGGGGCGCACCAGCAGCAGATTGCTGCCCATGGCGCTGATGCGGTCTACCACCTGCTCCCGCGCACCGTCGCCGATGGCCAGCATGGTGATCACTGAGCCCACGCCGATCACGATACCCAGCAGCGTCAGGGCAGTCCGGAACAGGTTGCTGGTCAATGAGCGCAGTGCAGTCCGGGCGCCCTGGTACAGCTCTCGCAATAGCGACGGGGTGTGCTGTAGGGGCTCTCGTTCAAGCGGCCGGGGCTGATGGCCGCTGGCGGGACCGGGGTCGCTGACGATCCTGCCATCCGCAATCTCTATCTGGCGGTGGGCGTGGTCAGCCACCTTGCTGTCGTGGGTGATCAGGATGATGGTGTAGCCCTCGTCTGAGAGCTCCTGCAGCAGCGCCATGACCTCCCGGCCGCTGTGACTGTCCAGCGCACCGGTGGGCTCATCCGCCAGGATAATTTCGCCGCCATTCATCAGCGCACGGGCAATGGATACCCGCTGTTGCTGACCGCCGGAGAGCTGCCCGGGGCGATGGTCCATACGCTCATCCAGGCCCAGCCGCGCCAGCAGGTCCCGGGCCCTAGCCTGCCGCTGCCGCCCTTTCAGGCGGGCGTAGGTGGCTGGCATCTCGACATTCTCACAAGCGGAGATGCCGGGCAGCAGGTTATAGCTCTGGAACACAAAGCCAAACGCTTCCCGGCGCAGGCGCGCCAGGTCGTCGTTCCCCAGCGCCGAAACGTCCTTGCCTTCAAACCGGTATTCTCCGGTGCTGGGCCGGTCCAGACAGCCGAGGATGTTCATCAACGTCGACTTACCGGAACCGGACGCGCCCATGATCGCCACGAACTCGCCGCGGTGGATGGTCAGGTCGATCCCCCGCAACACCGGCACCGCCACCTCGCCGTTATGGTAGGTGCGGGTAATATCACGCAGTTCGATCAGCGGCGTGGTCACCGTCAGAACCTCATCCCGGCCATACGGCGGGCGCCGCTGGCATTGCCCTGGGCACGCTGGCTGGCGCCGGGATTACTCACCACCCGCTCGCCTTCTTCCAGCCCGTCCAGAATCTCCGCCTGCACCCGGTTGGTGACACCGACGGCCACCGTGCGCGGACGGGGCTGGCCATCGGCGCCCACCACCTGCACAGTAGCTTCCGCACCCTGCTGTTGCAGGGCAGTCACGGGCACCAGCAGGGCATCCCGGGCGGCATCGTTGATGAAGAAGACCTGGGCCGTCATCTGGCTCATCAGCCGGCCCTCCGCATTGGGTACCTCAAACACGGCGTTGTACAGCACTACGTTGTTCTCCACCGTGGGCGTGGGCTCCAGCCGGTCCAGCAGGCTCTCCCAGCGCTTGTGCTGACTACCCAGCGTGGTGAAGTACACCGGCATACCCGGCCTCAGCTTGCCAATGTCGGCTTCTGATACCTGGGCTTCCACGGTCATGGTGGACAGGTCGGCGATGCGCATCAGCACCGGCGCCTGCTGGTTGGTGTTCAGGGTCTGGCCCTGACGGGCTTCAATGGATACGACGGTACCGCTCATGGGGGCGTAGATTCGGGCGTATTCCAGGTTCGCCTCTTCGGCACGAAGGGTCGATTCGGTCTGCTCGATCTGGGCGCTGATAGCTTCAATCTGGGCCCGGGCTGAGCGCAGGCTGGCCTCGGCAATCTGGGCCGCTTCACGGCTGGTGGCTTCGTCCTTCAACAGGTTCTGCTGACGCCGGTGCTGAATCTCTGCCAGCGTAAGCTGGGCCTCACGGTCCATCAGCTGCGCCTTCTGGTTGCGCAACTGGGCGCGGGTCGCATCGACCCGGGCCACGTAAACTGTGGGGTCGATCTCGGCCAGAAGATCGCCTTTTTGCACCTGATCGCCGGTATTCACATGGATGATTTCCAGCTGCCCGGAAACCTGCGCGCCCACATCGACGTAGTCCCTGGGCTGAAGCACGCCGGTAGCGGTTACCAGATCCTCAAGGTCACCCCGCTCCACCGCCACGGTGAGCAACGGAGGCTGAGCCGGCGGACGCTGCAGGTACCACCAGCCTGCAGCCAGCGCCGCCACCATCAGTACCAGCAGCAGAAGCCCGCCAAAGCGCTTGTAGATCGTGCCCGTTGCCGGCATTGACATGTCCATCCTCACTCAGGGTTTATCGGTCAGAATGGATTATCAATAATACGACCGCGACAGCATAGCCCCAGGCGCAGGGTTTACACGGGTTTTACACCCCGGGGATAAATCAGCTAGGTGTCGCGACGATGCTTTCGTCATCCCGGGGCCCGGCCCAGGCCTCCATCAGGCGGCTGGTCACCAGGTCACCCATGACGTTGATGGCGGTCCGGCACATGTCGAGAATCCGGTCCACTCCCATGATCAGCGCAATGCCGCTGGCCGGGATGCCAACGCTGTCAAGCACCATGGCGAGTACGACAATGCCCACCCCAGGGGTAGCCGGCGAACCAATGGACGCGCCCACCGCCATGATGACCACCAGCGCCATACTGGCGAGGCTCAGATCGACACCATAAACCTGTGCCAGAAAAACGGTGGCAATGGCCTGATACAGCGCGGTGCCGTTCATGTTGATGGTTGCCCCTAGAGGGATCACAAACTGAGAGATGGAAGGTCGTACGCCCAGCTTGTTTTCAGCGGTACGGATGGTCAGCGGCATCACCGCCGCAGAGCTGGAGGTGGAAAAGGCCAGCAACAGCACGTCCCGGGTGTCCCGCAGGAAATCCAGTGGATGCACACCGCCGAAGATGCGCAACAGCACCAGATAACCCACCATCAGCAAAAGCAGCCCGGTAATGACCGTCATCACGTAGGAGGCCATGCCCAGGAGCGCCCCCAGACCCACGGTTGTGGCCAGTTTTGCCACCAGGCCGAACACTGCATAGGGCGCTAACCGCATGGCCCATTGCACGATGGTCATGCAGATCTGCTGAAGGGAGTCCAGGAGATCCAGTAGTGGCCGGGCCTGGGCCGGCGCCATGGAAACGAGGGCAATGCCGATGATTACTGAAAAGATGACCACCTGCAGCATCTGGCCCTGCACCATTGCACTCAGGGGATTATCAGGCAGCAGTCCGACCAGGGTTTGCGGCCAGTCGCCCGCGGCTGGCAGTGGGGCAGCGGCCGGCATATCCTCAGGATTCAGCACCAGCATGCCTTCCATCATGCGACCCGGATTGAACAGTTCGCCGATCCAAAGGCCGAGCGCGGCAGCTATCGCAGTGGTGATTATGAAGAAAACCATCACCCGAATACCCAGTTCGCGCAGCTGGTCCAGGTTCTCGCTAGACGACAGCCCCCGAACGATCGAGGCGACTATCAATGGAATGACAATCATCTGGATGGTGGCGATAAAGATATGGCCGGGAAACGCCAGCCAGCTGCCAACGGTCGCGCCGGTCTGCGGGTCCACCAGGCCGACCGACGGCCCCAGCAATATTCCGGTGATTAGCCCCAACCCCATACCAATCAACACTTTGAGCCAAAGGCGATCACGCACGAGGCCAATCAGCGAGCTGCTCAGGTAACGGAGCGAACGGGGACGAATGCGGTTTTCCATGCAAGGGGCCTCGGTAACAGGTCGAAAACAAACGATTGATGTCCGGCACGAAGGGTGTGCGGGATTACGGGAGCTTAACCTAAAATCGGGGCGAGAGGACGGCCGGTGCCTGACCAGTCCAGAAAACCGTCGGGCTGAGTGCTAGGGTATTGCGAGGGCGGGAGTCAGGGTTGCCGCTGCCGGTCATATTGCCGGCAGCGGCAGAGTACTCAGTAAAGCTCTTTCAGCGACGAATTACGGAACGGTTCCACCTCGCCGATGCGGCCTTCCTTCACCTTGACCAGCCACTCAGGATCCTGCAACAGGGCGCGGCCTACGGCGATCAGGTCGAACTCGTTACCGGTCATACGCCGGATCAGTTCATCGATACTGGCATCCTCTACCGCATCCTTCGTGGCCCGGAACGTACCCGCGATAAAGTCTTCGGTCAGGCCGACGCTGCCGACCGACATGGTGGGCAGGCCGGTCAGCTTTTTCACCCAGCCGGCCAGGTTCAGGTCGGAGCCTTCAAATTCCGGCTCCCAGAAGCGGCGGTTAGAGGCGTGGAAGATATCAACACCCGCATCCACCAGTGGCTTGAGGAATGCGTCCAGCTCTTCCGGGGTCTGGCACAGCCTGGCTTCATAGTCCTGCATCTTCCATTGGGAGAAACGCAGCATGATGGGAAAGTCGGGACCGACCTTTTCGCGGATGGCTTCGATGATCTCGATGGCAAAGCGCTGGCGATTGGCCATGCTGCCGCCATATTCGTCGTCCCGCTGGTTGGTGCCTTCCCAGAAGAACTGGTCGATCAGGTAACCGTGGGCACCGTGGACTTCGACCCCGTCAAAACCAACCGCCTTGGCGTCGGCAGCCGCATCGGCGAACGCTTTGACCACATCCTGAATGTCTTCTTTGGTCATCACCCTGCAAACTACTTTACCCGGGCGGTTCATGCCGGACGGCGCATAGCCCGGTACGGACGGATCCGGCTCGGTACCCGCCTTGCGAACGGCACCCACGTGCCAGAGCTGGGGAAAGATCTTGCCGCCGGCTTCGTGCACCGCATCCACAACCTTTTTCCAGCCCGCCAACGCTTCTTCGCCATGGAAGAACGGGACATTCTCATAGCCGTTCGCGGCCGGATGATTAACGGTAGTTCCCTCGGTAATCAGTAACCCCACCCCACCTTCAGCACGACGCTTGTAATAGGCCACCACATCCTCATTGGGCACGTTGCCCGGCGAGAAATTACGGGTCATGGGTGCCATGGCAACGCGGTTTGTCAGCTTTAGGGACTTCACTTCAAAGGGTTCAAACAAAGGGCCAAGATTGAGAGACATGAGGGGGTATGACTCCTGTATTCAGGTTACTGTTGTAGGCCGGGCTTCGCCCGTTAAATTAATCCGTCAATATAGTTTCGTAACGCAACCTTATGGAATCCGGTTTCAATTTGCAACTCTTTTTGAGTACACTTTGACCATGGCAAGAAAACGTTTCGATGACTCAAGCTGTTCCGTCGCCCGGGCACTCAATGAGG
>CAZHAY010000037.1:14889-23495 GCA_964530545.1 uncultured Marinobacter sp. | reverse complement strand
TCTTCAATACGCCCGCGCGGCGCAAGTTCCTGCGAACGGAAAAGACCGAGTTTGGTCATCTGGAAGAGGTGCTGCGGCGCCAGGCGCTGGGGCGGTTTGATACCGGTTTCACCCTGCGCCACAACCAAAAGGTGGTTCACAGCCTGCGGCCGGCGGAGAGCGAACTGGACCACGAGCGTCGGATCAGCGCCCTCTGCGGGCAGAAGTTTATCGACAACGCGGTGGCGATTGATGCCGAGGCCACCGGCCTGCGACTGCGGGGATGGGTGGCACTGCCCACTTTTTCCCGCAGTCAGGCGGACCTGCAGTACTTTTTCGTCAACGGCCGTGTTATCCGGGATCGCCTGGTGGCCCATGCGGTGCGCCAGGCCTATCGGGATGTGTTGTATAACAACCGTCATCCGGCGTTTGTACTCTACCTGGAGCTGGATCCCGCCAACGTGGATGTCAACGTGCATCCTACCAAGCACGAAGTTCGCTTCCGCGACGGCCGGCTGGTGCATGATTTCATTTTCCGCACCCTGCACCGGGCACTGGGAGATGTGCGACCGGACGATCATTTCCGTGGGGCGGTTGCGCAATCTCTTGCCCGTGAAGCCGGTGGGTCAGCCGGTATGGGGCCAATGGGCGGAGGCACGCAGCCGGAGCAGGCCCGGCCAGGTGCTGGTGCGGCACCGTTTCCGGTCGGGGGTAACGGTGGTTCCGCTGGCCCGGCAAGCTGGAGCGGCAGCACGTCGCCACAGTCCCCCTGGGCGGCCCAGGATCAGATGGCGTTTTACCGGTCACTCAATGACGGCGGTAGCCAGACAGCAGCGGTCGAAGGAACCTTCCCCCCAGCAGCGGCGCGTTCCTATCCGCAGATCCTGCCCACCCCGGCCTTTGCCGGGGCAGGCCAGAGTGTTGACGATCACCAGGAGCCGCCCCTGGGTTACGCCATCGCGCAACTGCACGGCATCTACATTCTTGCCCAGAGCCGGCAGGGCTTGATCATCGTTGATATGCACGCCGCCCATGAACGCATCACCTACGAGCGTATGAAACGGGCATTGTCGGCACAGGATCTGACCAGTCAGCCCCTGCTGGTGCCGGTGTCGGTAGCGGTCAGTCAGAAAGAGGCCGGGGTGGCGGAGGAGTGCGCGGCAGAGCTGGCGACCCTCGGTCTGGTGGTAGAGCGTATCGGGCCGGAAACCCTGGCGGTGCGTCAGCTCCCGGCACTGCTTCGCGGAGCCGATGCGGAGCAGCTGCTGCGGGATGTGCTGGCGGATCTGATTGCCCATGGCCAGAGCGACCGGGTTGAAGCCCAGACCCATGAGCTGCTCGGCACCATGGCCTGTCACGGCTCGGTGCGGGCCAACCGCCAGCTCACCATTCCGGAAATGAATGCCCTGCTGCGGGATATGGAAGCGACGGAGCGCAGTGGCCAGTGCAACCATGGCCGTCCCACCTGGACAGTGGTCACCCTGCCCGAGCTGGACAAGCTGTTCCTGCGGGGGCGCTGATGACCGCCACGCCCGACCCGCGGCCCCTGGCTATCCTTCTTATGGGCCCCACTGCCTCCGGCAAGACCGACCTGGCGATCGAACTGTGTGAACGGCTCCCCTGTGACATCATCAGCGTCGACTCCGCCATGATCTACCGGGGCATGGACATAGGCACGGCAAAACCGTCCCCGGCGGAACTGGCGCGGGCACCGCACCGGCTGATCGATATCCGTGATCCGGCAGAGACCTACTCCGCAGCGGACTTCTGCCGGGATGCCCGGCAGGAGATGGAGGCTATCTCCGCCGCCGGCCGCATACCCCTGCTGGTGGGCGGAACCATGATGTATTACAAGGCGCTGCTGCAGGGGATGGGAAACCTGCCGGAAGCGGACCCCGATGTACGCCTGGCGCTGGAACAATGGGCTGACAGCGCAGGCTGGGAGGCACTCCATCGTCACCTGGCTGAGGTTGATCCGTTAGCCGCTGAACGGATTCATCCGAACAATCGCCAGCGCCTGCTGCGGGCGCTGGAAGTCTATCGGCTGACGGGACGTCCCATCTCCGCCTTCTGGCAGAGTGACACCGGTATCAAGGATTACCCCTATTCGACTAACTGGCAGGCAGACGCAGCCCACACGCTGCCGTATACTGTCGAGCAGTTTGCTCTGGTGCCCCGGGAGCGGCAGCAGCTGCATCACCGGATCGGCGTCCGCTTTCATGCCATGCTTGAGCAGGGCTTTGTGGATGAGGTAGAAGGCCTCATGGCCCGGGGTGACCTGACGCCCGACATGCCTTCCATGCGCTGCGTGGGATACCGGCAAGTCTGGGACTGGCTGGCGGGCGAGGGCGACTACCAGCGAATGGTAGACCGGGGCATTGCCGCCACGCGACAGCTGGCCAAGCGCCAGTTGACCTGGTTGCGAAAATGGCAGGATGTGACCTGGCTCGATACAGGAGCGCGGGAAAATCTCGCCATTGCCTTGAAAAAACTTGAAGCTCACACCACATTGAAGGCGGGGCGCTGAGGTTCAGGATATCAGGACTGACCGGAGGTTCACCGGGCCACTCTCAGCAAGTGTCCGGTCCCGATTGGCCGCTGACCTGGCATTGATTAATGCTGTGGTTTTGCGGCTGTAATACAACGACGAACTGCACTATTAAATCGCACTCTCAGATAAAGTGCGCTACCAGAAAAAAACAGGAGAAAAAACATGTCAAAAGGGCACTCTCTACAAGACCCTTACCTCAACGCACTGCGCAAGGAGCGTATCCCGGTATCCATCTTCCTGGTGAACGGTATCAAGCTTCAGGGCCAGGTTGAATCCTTTGACCAGTTTGTCATTCTGCTGAAGAACACCGTCAGCCAGATGGTATACAAGCACGCTATTTCCACCGTTGTGCCTGCACGCAACGTTCGCCTGCCGCAGCAGAATCCGGCCGGCGAGAATGAGGCGCAGGACTGATCAGAGTCCGGGCGCTGACATCAGACCCGCACAGGCTGACCAGGTAAACCTGGTCGGGCTGTGCGGGTTTTTCCATTACTGCCCCTGCCCGATCGGCGCCGGGCCGGGTAAATTTCCTACGGTAATGCTGTCAACAATGACGGGAGATCGACCGATTGTTTGAACGTCCAGATGCCGGTGAACGGGCGGTTCTTGTTCATATCGAGTTCAGTTCCCATGGCACTGCCATGGAAGATCTAGGTGAGTTCCGCGAACTGGTGGCGTCGGCGGGCGTCGAAACAGTGGCGGAGGTAACCGGTTCCCGCAATCAGCCCAGCTCCCGGTTTTTTGTCGGCGAAGGCAAGCTGGACGAGATCCGCGACGTTGCGGCTGCCGGTGAGGCGGATGTGGTGCTATTCAATCACGCCCTCAGCCCCAGCCAGGAGCGCAATATTGAACGGGAGCTGAAATGCCGCGTGCTCGACCGTACCGGCGTCATTCTCGACATCTTTGCCCAGCGGGCCCGCACCCATGAGGGTAAGCTGCAGGTGGAGCTGGCCCAGCTTGAACATATTTCGACACGGCTGATCCGGGGCTGGACCCACCTGGAGCGTCAAAAGGGCGGCATCGGCCTGCGCGGACCCGGTGAAACCCAGTTGGAAACAGACCGGCGGCTGCTGCGGGAGCGTATCAAGTCCATTCACCGGCGCCTTGCGAAAGTACGCCGGCAACGGGACCAGGGCCGCCGCGCCCGCAAGCGCGCCGATATTCCGACCGTCTCACTGGTGGGTTATACCAACGCTGGCAAGTCTACCCTGTTCAACCATATTACCGAGTCATCGGTTTATGCAGCGGATCAGTTGTTCGCCACGCTGGACCCGACGTTACGGCGGTTGGAACTTCCTGACATCGGGCCTGTCGTTATTGCCGATACAGTAGGCTTCATCCGGCATCTGCCCCATAAACTGGTCGAAGCCTTCCGGGCGACTCTGGAAGAAACCGTCCAGGCCTCGTTACTGCTGCACGTGGTCGACGCCCACGATGAGCGGCGGTCAGAAAATATGGAACAGGTGGAGAACGTGCTCCATGAAATCGGCGCCGATGAGGTGCCGGTGCTGCAGGTTTTCAATAAGATCGATCTGCTGGACGACTTTGTGCCCCGGGTCGAACGGAATGAGAACGGCGACCCGGTGCGGGTCTGGGTGTCCGCCCGGACCGGGGAAGGCATGGAGCTGCTGTTCGATGCCATGGTTGAGCGCCTGGCGGAAGACCTGCTGCACCACTGTGTGATCCTTGGTCCCACGGACGGTAAACTGCGGGCGCTTCTGCATGAGGCGGGTTCGGTGTTGGGAGAGAGTTACCTGGATAATGGTGATATGGCGGTTGAAATCCGCCTGCAGAGCCGTGACTGGTTCCAGCTCCTGAGCCGTGCCGGGTTGTCGCCGGACCGGGTCCGGGTGGAAGTGCCCTGATCACAGATCCGCCTCGCCTGCCTGCGAAAACCGTGCTGACTATTGCCGGGACACGTATAAATCCCTAGTATTTGCTGCCATTCGTAACGCTTTAAACGCATAGACGGAGAGACCTATGGCCTGGAATGAACCGGGTGGAAATCGCAACGACAATGACCCCTGGGGTACCGGTGGTGGTCGTCGGGGCGGAAAAGACCAGGGGCCCCCTGATCTGGATGAGGCCCTGAAGAAGGGGCTGGACAAGCTCAACCGCATGCTGGGAGGCAAGGGCAACAATCGCTCGGGCGGTTCCGATTCCGGCACCTCGGGCGGCGGCGGTGGTGCCGGCCTGGGCGCAGTGTTCGCGCTGGGTGCAATCATCGTGCTTGGCTACGTTGTTTTCCAGTCGTTCTACACCGTGGATGAACAGGAACGGGCCGTGGTACTTCGTTTTGGTGAGTATCACCGTACCGAAAACCCGGGCCTCCGCTTCAAGCTGCCGCTGGTCGAACAGGCCACCAAGGTCCGGGTGACCAACGTACGGAATGCGGAATCCCAGGGCCAGATGCTCACTGAAGACGAAAACATCGTCAGCGTTGACCTGCAGGTTCAGTACCGGGTAGGCGACGCCAAGGCCTATGTGCTGAACGTCCGTGATTCCAACCAGGCACTGGCATTCGCTACCGACAGCGCCCTGCGACACGAAGTGGGCAGCTCGGTGCTGGACGATGTGCTGACCGAAGGCCGTGCGGAGCTGGCTATCCGGGTCGAGCAGCGCCTGCAGCAGTTCCTGGTGGACTATGGCACCGGGCTTGAAATCGTTCAGGTGAACGTGGAAAGCACCCAGCCGCCGGAAGCCGTACAGGAGGCGTTCCGGGAAGTTCAGCGCGCCCGTGAAGACGAGCAGCGGTTCAAGGAAGAGGCCGAAACCTACCGTAACCGGGTCGTTCCGGAAGCCCGGGGTCGTGCCCAGCGCCTGATCGAAGAAGCCAACGCCTACCGCGATGAAGTGATCGAACGGGCCCGTGGTGAAACGGCACGCTTTACGGAAATGCTGGCAGTTTATCAGCAGGCACCGGAAGTGACCCGTGAGCGTATGTATCTGCAGGCCCTTGAGAATGTGTTCGCCAATACCACCAAGGTGCTGATCGATACGGCCGGTACGGGCAATATGATGTATCTGCCACTGGATCGCATGTTCAGTGGTGAGGGCAGCGCTTCAGGGACGGGCAGCAGCGCGTCCCGGGACAGCAGCCAGCGGCAGGACGAGCAGAGCATTCAGGCACTGACCGACAGGGTCATTGACGAGCTGCGCAATCGCCAGGAACCCAGTAACAGCCGGAGGAGTCGATAATGGGGCCTAAAAGCATCGCGGGCCTTGCAGGTGCGCTCGTTGTTATCCTGCTGGTCCTGTCCAGTGTATTTATCATTCCGGAAACCCACCGGGGTGTTGTGCTCCGGTTTGGTGAGCTGATCGAAACCGACGTTCCCGCGGGTCTCCACTTCAAGGTGCCCATTGTGGACCAGGTGCGGCAGTTCGATATCCGCGTGCTGACCACCGGCCTGCCGGCCAAGCAGTACCTGACCATCGAGAAAAAGCCGTTGGACGTCACGTCGTATGTGGCCTGGCGCATCCGGGACGTGGACGAGTACTACCGTTCCACCGGTGGTGATGAACTGCGGGCCCAGTCGCTGCTGTTGTCGCGGATCGACAACGGTCTGCGGGACGAGTTTGGTGTTCGCACCATGCACGAAGTGGTTTCCGGTCAGCGCGATCAGCTGATGGAATCCCTCCGGGCCCGGGCTAACGAACGGGTCATGGAAGCCTTCGGTATCGAAGTGCTGGATATCCGGGTCAAGGCCATCGAGCTGCCCCAGTCGGTGAGTGAGAACGTGTATCGCCGCATGGCCACCGAGCGTGAGAAGCTGGCCCAGGAGTTCCGCTCCCGCGGTCGTGAGCTGGCGGAAGGTATCCGTGCTGACGCTGACCGTCAGAGAACGGTCGTACTGGCCGAGGCGTTCGCCACCGCCGAGGAAACCCGGGGGCAGGGGGACGGTGAAGCCGCGCGCACCTACGCCAGCGCTTATGGTAACGATCCGGAATTCTACCGGTTGTACCGGAGCCTGGAAGCGTATCAGCGGACCTTCTCCGGCAAGGACGATATAATGGTCATTGATAGCGACAGCCATTTCCTGCGCTATTTCAAGGATGCATCCCCGGCCGCTGAAACGAACTGACGACCCCTGGCCGGGCTCGAAAACCGGACCATTTCGGCATGTCGCTGGGTGGTCCGGTTTTTTTGTGAGCGTTAAAGGTGTAGAATTCGTCGGGTTTTGGGTAACGCTTTTTCAGTCCGGAACTCCAACCGGCGCCCCGGAGCGCTCCAGCCCATTCTGAAATCCGCAAAATCGGGAAAAGGTAAACAGGTTATGACGGCTTCTGACCGCTGGCTGTTGCCGGACGGCGTCGAGGATATCCTGCCGCCGTTGGCAGGCCAGATCGAATCGCTGCGCCGGGATATTATGGATACCTGCCAGCGCTGGGGATACCAGTTGGTGATTCCCCCGCTGATCGAATACCTGGACTCCCTGTTTACCGGCACCGGTCATGATCTGGCTTTGCAGACCTTTAAGCTGACAGACCAGTTGTCCGGACGGATGATGGGCGTACGTGCTGATATGACGCCACAGGCTGCCAGGATTGACGCTCATACCCTTCAGCAGGAGGGGATTACCCGGCTGTGCTATGCCGGGCACGTTCTTCACGCACGCCCGCAGCATATGCTGACCGGTCGCACGCCCATCCAGGCCGGCTGCGAGCTGTTCGGCAGCGCTTCCGAAGAAGCCGACCTGGAAGTTATCCGGCTGATGCTGGAAGCGCTGCGGGTCGCCGGCGTGCCAGAGGTGCATCTGGACCTGGCCCATGTGGCGATCTATCAGGCGCTGATTGAGGCGGCAGACTTTGATGACGATATGGAAGCCGCCATCTTTGATGCCATGGCACGGCAGTCCATCCCCGAGCTGGAGCAGCTGCTGGGTGACTATGCCCCGGACACACCCGGTGGCTACCTGCGGGCCCTCGCCCGGGTCAGCGGTGGGCTGGATGCCCTGCAGGAAGCACGGCGGATCCTCGCCGGCGCACCGGCGAACGTGCTTGAGGCGCTGGATCAGCTGAAACGCATCGCCGACCGCCTGCGGGACGGTCACCCGGAGCTGCAACTGGGTTTCGATTTCTGTGAGTTGCGGGGTTACAACTACCACACCGGTCTGGTGTTCGCGGTCTATGTGCCGGGGCACGGTGAGGCTGTGGGCAAGGGCGGCCGCTATGACGCCATCGGGCAGGACTTTGGTCGCGCCCGGCCAGCCACCGGGTTCAGCCTGGACGTACGGGCTCTGGTAGCCCTGGGGCAGCGTCCCGTCCGACGCCGTAGCGCGGTGTGGGCACCGCCGGATCCGGACCCGTCCCTGGACGCGGCTGTGGCTGATCTGAGAAAAACGGACATTGTAGTGCGGGCCCTGCCGGAGGATGTCAGCGTCAGCCCGGCCGAGCGGGGCTGCGATCGTATTCTGGTCAGGCGGGATGGCCAGTGGGAAGTTGAGCAACTTGAGATTCAGTAGGCACGGGTGCCTGCTCCTCTGCGTGATTCATTCGGACATTGACCGGTTTCTGACCGGGCCATATGAGAGATTGTCATGGGAAAGAATGTTGTAGTGCTGGGCACCCAGTGGGGTGACGAGGGTAAGGGCAAGATCGTTGATCTGCTCACTGAACAGGTGGCGGCGGTGGTCCGCTTCCAGGGTGGTCACAATGCGGGTCATACGCTGGTCATCGAAGGAAAGAAGACCGCGCTGCACCTGATCCCTTCCGGCATTCTGCGGGAACACGTGCACTGCCTGATCGGTAATGGCGTTGTACTGTCACCTGAAGCCCTGCTCAAGGAAGTCCGTGAGCTTGAGGAGCGGGGCGTATCTGTTCGCGAGCGCCTGCACATCAGTTACGCCTGCCCGATCATCCTGCCGACCCACGTCCGTATTGATCAGGCCCGTGAGCGCGCCCGTGGCGACGACAAGATCGGCACCACCGGCCGGGGTATTGGTCCGGCCTATGAGGACAAGGTTTCCCGTCGCGGCCTGCGGGTCGGCGATCTGGCCAGCCCAAAGGTGCTGGAGGCCAAGCTGCGGGAACTTATGACCTACCACAACTTTGTGCTGACCGAATTCTTCAGGGAAGA
>CAZHAY010000037.1:10270-14789 GCA_964530545.1 uncultured Marinobacter sp. | reverse complement strand
GTGCTGGGTATCACCAAGGCGTACACCACCCGTGTCGGATCCGGGCCTTTCCCCACGGAGCTGTTCTGTGAGCTGGGCCAGCATCTGGCCATCAAGGGTAATGAAGTGGGTACCACGACAGGGCGTTCCCGTCGTTGCGGCTGGTTCGATGCGGTCGCGCTGCGCCACGCCATCCAGATCAACAGCGTGTCCGGCATCTGCCTGACCAAGCTGGACGTGCTGGATGGCATGGAGACGGTCAAGGTGTGTATCGGGTACAAGACTCCTACCGGGGAAATGAGCCGTCCGCCGATCAATCTGGAAGATTACAGCCTGATCGAGCCGGTGTATGCCGAGCTACCGGGCTGGAGCGAGAGTACCGTGGGACTGACGACCATCGAGCAGTTGCCGGCCAATGCCCGCGCTTATATCCGCTTTGTGGAAGAGCAGATTGAGGCACCCATCGATATTATTTCCACCGGCCCGGACCGGGTCGAAACCGTCACTATGCGCCATCCCTTCGGCGCCTGATCGCCTGCACCCGCCGGTCAGTTCCAGCCGGCATGAATCACTAAAGGCCGCCTTGCCGGCGGCCTTTATCTTTCTCTTCCCACCTTATCTCAGGGGCTTGCGCGCGATCAGAATCGCTCGCCGGGGCCCGGGATAACCCTCAACGGTCAGTTCCGGGTTATCCGGATCCAGAAAATGCTCCAGTGACTGGAACTGCATCCAGTCGGTGGAGCGCTGTTCTTCCGTTGTGGTCACGGAGACATCCACCACCCTGGCGTCTTCCAGGCCCGCCCGGGCCATCCAGCGCAGCAATGTAGGGCAGGACGGCAGGAACCATACGTTGCGCATACGGCCGTAGCGATCTTCTGGCACCAGGGCATAGCCTTCCGGACCGTCGACCACCAGGGTTTCCAGCACCAGCTCGCCGCCAGGGCGAAGCGTATCCTTGAGCTCCAGCAGGTGGTCGACAGGCGAGCGCCGGTGATACAGAACCCCCATGGAAAAGGTGGTGTCGAAGTATTCCAGTGGCCGTGGCAGATCCTCGATACGCAAGGGCACCAGGTCCACCGGCGCCGTCGGCTGATACCGTTTCACCGCAATAAACTGGCACAGAAACAGCAGTCCCGGATCGATACCGATGACTTCGCTGGCGCCCGCGCCGTACATGCGCCAGAGGTGGTACCCCGAGCCACAGCCAACGTCCAGGACCCGACGCCCGGTCAGATCAGTTAACGCCGGCGCGACACGATCCCACTTCCAGTCCGAACGCCATTCGGTGTCGATCCGCGTGCCAAAGAAGCGAAACGGCCCCTTGCGCCAGGGCATCAGGCCGCGAAGGCCCTGCTCCAGGGATTCTGTTTCGGGGGTGGATAGCGGGATCAGGCTCTCAACCGTAACCTCATCGCGGTCACAGTACAGCAGGGCGTCCCGTCGCTCGGGCAGTCTGGCCAGCGCCGCCTGCCACCGGGGCAGGTCGCCGTGGGGATTCTCCACAAAGCGCTGATGGAGCTGGTCATGAATGGTATCGGCCCAGTCCTGCCAGCCTTCCTCTTCCAGCCGCTGGAACATGTCTGACCAGGTGGTTTTCCAGTTCAGCATGGGGAGCCTCGTCATTTGGGCCGGAAGGCCAGCATGGAAACGAAGTTGAAACACTGGTACCAGACAGTGACATCCCCGAAGCCCGCAGCTTCAAGGCGTTGCCGGTGCCCGGCCAGGGTTTCCGGGATCAGTACCTGCTCAAGGGCGCTGCGCTTCTGGCTGATTTCCAGGCCTGAATAGCCATTGGCCCGCTTGAACTCGTGGTGCAGGCGGGTCTGGGTCTGTTGTTCCTGTCTGTCCTCAAAGCGGATCTTCTCCGAGAGGATCACGACACCACCCGGGCGGGTTGCCTGTGCAATGCGGGTCAGCAGTTCAAGGCGTCGTTCGGGTTCCACAAACTGCAGGGTGAAGTTCAGGGTGGTCACAGACGCGTCGGTTATGGATGTGTCCAGAATGTCCTCACAACGCAGGGTCACCGGCAGCGGGTGATCGTCCAGTGCAATGTAATGCTGGCAGCGCTCAATCATCGCCGGGGAATTGTCTACACCTACCAGGGTACAGCCGGAATGGGGCATGCCGTGGCGCATGGCCAGGGTCGAGGCACCCAGAGAGCAGCCCAGATCGTAGCAATTGGAGCCCGGCTGGACGTACTGCTCGGTAATGACTTCGATCATCGGAATGATGGTGGTGTAGCCGGGCACAGAGCGACGGATCATGTCGGGGAAGACCCGGGCCACGGACTCGTCAAAACGGAAGTCCTGACGGGGCTGCTCGCTCGCATAAAGTGTATCGAGCCGATGGCTGGGCTTGGGCTTGTGGGATGCGGTCATGGTGATGTCCTCAGGTTACTCGCCGGCGTGCCCGGTGTCAGCGGGAACCGGGGCCGGCTGGCAGCGTACGCCCCGGTTCCGGTAATCCACCAGAATGCCCCGGTAATTGGGATCCGCATCGGCGGCGATGGCCAGGTAACCGTTCTGGCAGACGGCGTGGAGCCCCGACGCTCTTGATGACATACGAAAGTCTTCCCCGGGCTCCACATGAACCGCCTTGAAATCCCCTACCGGTACCTGGCCCTTATCCTCGCTGTGTACGATTTTACCGCTGAATTCCAGTACCAGCACCGTCGCAATAATGCTGATTACGGCGGTAAGGATCAGACTGCGAACGGTATACGTAGCCTCAGGCTTGCTCATGGCGACTCCACAGATTTTAAAGGATTCAGTATTGGCCGGGAATATTCAGTACCGGGCCCTGTAACGCCGCGAGTTGCTCCCGCAGCGAAAGGATCTGATCGGACCAGAACCGGGGCTGTCCGAACCAGGGGAAGAACCGTGGAAAGGCCGGGTCATCCCAGCGCTGGGCTAGCCACGCGCAGTGGTGAAGCTGCCGGAAGCACCGTAAGGGCTCAATCAGATAGCGCTCCCGGCGGTCGAAATCCCGGAACATCTCATAGCCTTCCAGCAGTTCGCCGAATTGCTGGCTGCGCTCCAGATCATCCCCGTTCAGTAACAGCCACAGGTCCTGAATGGCAGGCCCGGTACGACAGTCGTCCAGGTCGACGAACAGCAGCTGCTCTTCCCGCACCAGAATGTTGCCGCCGTGACAATCCCCATGGAGGCGAAGCCTGTGCACGTCCCCGGCCTGTTCGACCAGGCGCTCGCACTCCCTGACCAGATCCGGGATCAGGCTGTCCCAGGCAGGTCGCAGGTCGGCCGGTACCCAGCCATTGTCCGTCAGATAACGGCTGTACCCGTGGATAGCGGGCAGGATGTCCATGGATGACCGGTGCTGGAAGGGCTGGAGGTCACCAATGTTGTGAAGCTGCCCCAGCCATTGGCCCAGACGGTACAGGGTGTCCGGTATGCTGGTGTCCGGGGCCTGGCCACCCCGCTGCGGAAACAGCGCAAACAGGAAGGGGCCTTCCCGGCCGAGGGTTGTGCCGGAGGCCAGAGGTATGGGCGCGACCACGGGCACGCCGCCCCCGGCAAGCTCAAGCGAAAAGGTGTGCTCCTCGCGGATCTGCTCTTCCGTCCAGCGACCGGGACGGTAAAATTTAGCGATCATGGGCGGCTGATCATCCAGCCCCACCTGATAGACACGGTTTTCGTAGCTGTTCAGCGCAAACAGCCGGCCACTGACGGGAAAGCCTTCGCCTTCTACGGCATCCAGAACCCGGTCCGGTGTCAGATCGTCATAAGGGTGGCTGCTGGTGCAGGCCGGTTGATCGTCAGCGGACATGGGGCTCCTGAATGCGGTTACGGAAATTGAGTTACAGTATACCGGTTCCGCCTCAGACAATTCAGTAGCCTGGAGACGAAGTTTTGGAAACCCTGCACATCGATACGGTGGTGATTGGTGCTGGTGTTGTGGGCATCGCCATTGCCAGGGAGCTGGCCCAGGCGGGGCAGGAGGTCATCCTGCTGGAGCAGGGACGTTATTTCGGCGAAGGCATATCCTCTCGCAACAGCGAAGTGATACACGCCGGTATCTACTATCCGGCGGATTCCCTCAAGGCCAGGTTGTGCCTGCAGGGACGCGAGCGCCTGTATGACTATTGCCGGACGCGGCCCATCGGTTACCGCCAGACCGGCAAGTGGATTATTGCAGGCCCGGACCAGCAGGCCGAGCTTGAGCAGGTAGACCAGGCCGCCGCAGTCAACGGCGTTGATCTGGAGTTTGCCGGGCCGGATCAGCTCGCCCGTAGCCTGCCGCAAGTCCGGGCGGCAGCCGGACTCTACTCACCGCTCACCGGGATCATCAGTAGCCACGAGCTGATGGTGTCCCTGCTGGCGGATCTGGAGGCTGCAGGCGGCCAGTTAATCTGCCAGGCGCCGGTAGTGGCAACCGCCAGCGATGGGCGGGGTCATGAGCTGGAAGTAGCGGGGAGTTCCCCGTGCAGGATCCGCTGCCGCCGGGTCGTTAACTCGGCGGGGCTGGATGCCATCGACCTGGCCCGGCGGTGGCAGGGGTATGATTGGGCACTCTGTCCCGA
>CAZHAY010000037.1:7414-10170 GCA_964530545.1 uncultured Marinobacter sp. | reverse complement strand
CTGTTCGGCATCGAATCACCCGGTCTGACGGCGAGCCTCGCCATCGCCGGGTACGTCCGGGAACGGCTCGTCTGACGGGCCACCGGCGGCCGGGGTTCGGGCGAGAGCCCAGACTTCCACCCGCCGCGCCCCATGGCGGCGCAGCAGGGTTGCCAGAGTGCCAGCCGTTGCGCCGGTGGTGACAACGTCATCGATCAGGGCAACCTGAGCTGGCACCCGGCCCTGGATCTCAAACAGACCTCTCAGATTCGACAGCCGCTGCTTCCGGTCCAGGCCGGACTGGGGGCGGGCCTTCCGCGTTCTCTGAATCAGGCGATCGGTCCAGGGGATGCCGGTCTGCCGGCTGATCGCTTCGGCAATTTCCGCGGCCTGATTGAAGCCCCGCTTCCGCTGCCGCTTGCGGTGCATGGGCGCTGCAATCAGCAGGTCGGGCCGGCGCTCCGGGTACTGGCTCAGTAACATCTCAGCCTGAACCGCCATATCGTGCATCAGCGGACGGGCATACTGCCGCTGCCCCCGGTACTTATAGCGGGCAATCATCCGGTCCACCGGAAACTCATAACGCCACGGAACATAAGCCTGGCAGTAGTCAGGCGGTTGTTTCAGGCACTGACCACAGGTCGGGGACTGCCTGCTTCTCATCAGAGGCAGTGGCAGGCCGCATCGGTAACAGCAGCGATCGTTGGCGGGAAGGTCGTCCCGACATCCCTGACATAATCCCTTGTGGGCCTGTGGCCCAAGACAGGCTACGCATAGCTCAGGCAGCAGCGCCTCATGGGTGCTGGCGAGTATTTGGCGAGATCGGTTAACCAAAATGGATAATCTGGTTGACAGGGTGGGCCAGGGCTTTATCATGCGGTTTGTCCGTAAACCTGAATCGACAAAAAAGTTAACAGGATATTGTCATGACCGCTACTGCCGCTCGACACGACTGGTCCCTGCAGGAAATCCGCGACCTGTTTGCCCTTCCGTTCAACGATCTGATCTTCCGGGCCCAGTCTGTGCACCGGCAGTTCTTTGACCCCAATGAGGTGCAGGTCAGTACGCTGCTGTCCATCAAGACCGGCGCATGCCCGGAAGACTGCAAATACTGCCCGCAGAGCGGTCATTACAACACCGGCCTGGAAAAAGAAAAGCTGCTGGAAATTGAAAAAGTTATCGCCGAAGCCCGTGCCGCGAAAGAGAAGGGCGCGTCCCGGTTCTGTATGGGCGCAGCCTGGCGGAGCCCCACCAAAAAGGACATGCCCTACGTCACCGAAATGGTACGTCAGGTGAAGTCACTGGGTCTGGAAACCTGCATGACCCTGGGTATGCTCAACGACGATCAGGCTGTTGAGCTGGCAGAGGCCGGGCTGGATTACTACAACCACAACCTGGATACCTCTGAGAAATTCTATAACCACATCATTACCACCCGCACCTATCAGGACCGCCTGGATACCCTGGAGCGGGTGCGTAAGGCGGGAATGAAAGTCTGCTGCGGTGGCATCATGGGCATGGGCGAAGACGCCGATGACCGGGCCGGCCTGCTGATGCAGCTGGCAAACCTGCCGCATCACCCCGAGAGTGTGCCCATCAATATGCTGGTCAAGGTCGCTGGCACGCCCATGGAAGAGGTTGACGACCTGGACCCCTTTGAGTTCATACGCACCATTGCTGTCGCCCGCATCCTGATGCCTCAATCCCATGTGCGCCTGTCCGCCGGGCGCGAGAACATGAACGATCAGATGCAGTCGCTGTGCTTCCTGGCGGGGGCCAACTCCATTTTCTACGGGGAAAAGCTGCTCACCACCGCCAACCCGGAAGCGGACCATGACCGTCAGTTGTTCCGACGCCTGGGTATCCGGCCGGAAGAGCGCGGCGTTAATCACTCTGAGGAAGAGCACGAGGAAGCGCTGGTACACGCCCTTGAAGAAGAGCGTAACCGCCACCTGTTCTACGACGCGGCCAGGAGCGCCTGACGTGCGGGATTTTGCCGCCGAACTGGAGCAGCGCCGCGATGCCGGCCTCTACCGGACACGCCGTCTGGTAGACGGTCCGCACCAGCCGGCGTTGACCACCGACGGCGAGCCGGTGCTGGCGTTCTGTTCCAACGATTACCTTGGGCTGGCTTCACATCCGGAGCTGGTTGCCGCTGCAGCGGACGGGGTGGCCCGGTACGGTGTCGGCGGCGCGGCGTCTCACCTGATCTGTGGTCACCACAGTGAGCACCACCGGCTGGAAGAACGCCTTGCCAGGTTTACCCGGCGCTCGGGTGCGCTTTTTTTCTCTACAGGTTTTATGGCCAACCTGGGTGTTATCACCGCGCTGGCGGGGAAAGGCGACACCATTTTCTCCGATGCCCTTAACCACGCATCCATCATCGATGGTTGCCGGCTGAGCGGCGCCACCGTCCAGATCTATCCCCATGGCGATACAGCAGCACTGGAGGCGAAACTTGCACAGACCCACGGACACAAGCTGGTCGTCACCGACGGTGTGTTCAGTATGGACGGCGATGTGGCTCCGTTACGCAGACTCGCGCAGCTGTGTCGCCAGTACGACGCCCTGCTGATCGTGGATGACGCCCATGGCTTCGGCTGTGTCGGCCCCGAAGGCCGTGGTGCTGTGCTGCAGGCCGGGCTCAGCGAAGAGGAAGTTCCGCTGGTGGTGGGCACTCTGGGCAAGGCATTTGGCACCAGCGGCGCCTTTGTCGCCGGCCCGTCGATGCTGCTGGATTACCTGGTGCAGAACGCCCGCTCCTACATCTACACCAC
>CAZHAY010000037.1:5920-7314 GCA_964530545.1 uncultured Marinobacter sp. | reverse complement strand
CTGATCCCGCGAGGAGTCCCCGTGGCCCGTCGAACCTATTTTGTTACCGGCACCGACACCGAAGTTGGTAAAAGCGTCGTCTCTGCCGCCATCCTGAGAAAAGCCGCCGGTCTTTCCCTGAAAACGGTTGCCATGAAACCCGTAGCGTCGGGCTGTGAACAGACCCCGGATGGCCTTCGAAATGAAGACGCGCTGCTACTGATGGAGCAGATGACGGAAACAGTCCCCTACGAACAGGTCAACCCCGTCGCTCTCAAACCAGCCATTGCGCCCCACGTTGCCGCCCAGCAGGCCGGCCGGCAGGTCACCGTCCAGCGCCTGACTGGCTTCACCCGTGGCCTGATGATGAAGCCGGCCGATCTGATGCTGATTGAAGGTGCCGGTGGCTGGCGGGTTCCGCTCAATGAAAGAGAGCTCTATTCACAATTGCCAGCCGAGCTGAACATCGGGGTCATCGTCGTGGTCCCGCTACGCCTGGGCTGCATCAACCATGCGCTGCTCACCGTTGAAGCCATCCGTCGCGACGGCCTGACCGTGGCCGGCTGGGTCGCTAACCGGCCTGATGAAGTCCAGATGAGCTGCGAGGATGAAACCCTGGCGTTTCTGCGCAGTCACCTGAATGCCCCGTGTCTCGGGGTGCTCCCCTGGCTGTCGGAGCTCAATATTGCAGAGCTGGCCAGTCAACTGGATATCCACCCACTGGTGGAAACAGCCGAATCCCGTTAACACAATACATCTCACGTACTGAAAGTCGTACTCGTCAGCCAGCATAACTCCGTTGTCGCGGAGCAAGGGGACGGTAGGGTCAATCCGTGACCTTCAAAAACAGGGACGTTTTTGAAGAGCCCCCAGGGATGGGTTCACAGCGTGTCACGGATTGACCCTACCGTCCCCTTGCTTCTCCACCATAGTCAGACTCCCTGATTTCCGACGCAACTAGTGCGAACCGATGGTTACTCTGCGTAGTGGTACCCCGCGATTGAAATCTGTTTGAAAAATGTACAGGTATATGGCTCAATAAGGGTCTGGCAATTCCGGAGATCACCCCATGATCATCAACAACACCCTGAATACCGGCATTCACGGCATACAGGAGGGACTACAAGGTGTAGAAGGCGCAGCCCGTAAAATTGCGAGAGGTGGCACTGATGGCCCCCGTGGAACAGCCGACGCCGGAGCCGGACTCACTGATGCCATTGTTGACCTGAAACTCTACGAGCGCAGCGTGGAAGCCTCCGCACAGGTCGTCCGCACAGCCGACGAAACTCTTGGAACCCTGCTCGATATCCGCATCTGATGGTTAACGCCCCAGGCCTATCCTCTTGATATTGCCCAGGCATGGCGGACGCGCGAAAATGCGGCTGCTAAATCGCTGAACAGTGACACCGGTCCCG
>CAZHAY010000037.1:0-5820 GCA_964530545.1 uncultured Marinobacter sp. | reverse complement strand
GCGAAACCCTTGACAAGGTGGCTGTGATAAACGTATGTTTCAAACAACCGTTTGAAGCGCCCGGGTTTAGCAGAATCAATCACCGGTAAAGCTTCAGACCCGGGACTGCCAGGCACCTTGTACAGCGGCAGTCTTAACCAGTTGATATTCGGCCTGCCCAGAGCGAGCCGATCGAAGTGAGGTGAGTTTCATGGCCGAATATAAAGCGCCACTGCGTGACATCCGATTTGTAATGAATGAGCTGCTCGGCAGTGAGCAGCACTACGCCACCCTGCAGGGTGGTGAAGATGCCACCCCTGACATGGTGGACGCCATCATTCAGGAAGGCGCAAAGTTCTGCGAACAGGTGCTGTCCCCGCTGAATCAGGTTGGTGACCGTGAAGGCTGTACCTGGAGCGAAGACGGCGTGAAAACACCGACCGGTTTCCGCGAAGCCTATGAGCAGTACGTGGAAGGCGGCTGGCCGTCCATGACTTCTGACCCCGAATATGGTGGTCAGGGTCTGCCGAGTTCCGTCGGCATCGTCATGAGCGAAATGATAGGCACTGCCAACTGGTCCTGGGGCATGTACCCGGGGCTGAGCCACGGCGCCATGAACACGGTGGAAGCCCACGGCACGGAAGAGCAGAAGCAAACCTACCTCACCAAATTGATCAGCGGTGAATGGACCGGCACCATGTGCCTGACCGAGCCCCATTGCGGCTCCGATCTGGGCACCCTGCGCGCCAAAGCTGAGCCTAACGACGACGGCAGCTACAGCATCACCGGGACCAAGATCTTTATCTCCGCCGGCGAGCATGACATGGCCGACAACATCGTCCATATCGTGCTGGCCCGTCTGCCGGGTGCACCCGAAGGCACCAAGGGGATTTCCCTGTTTATCGTACCTAAGTGCCTGCCCAACGATGACGGTTCCGCCGGCGAGCGCAACGCGGTTTCCTGTGGCTCAATTGAGCACAAGATGGGTATCCACGGTAACGCCACCTGTGTCATGAACTTTGACGGTGCCAAAGGCTGGCTGATCGGTCCTGAAAACAAGGGCCTGAACTGCATGTTCACCTTTATGAACACAGCCCGTATCGGTACCGCTATTCAGGGGCTGGGAGCCGCTGAACTGGGCTTCCAGGGCTCCCTGGCGTATTCCAAAGAGCGTCTGGCCATGCGTTCCCTGTCCGGACCGAAGAACCCGGATGGCCCGGCGGACCCGATTATCGTTCACCCCGACGTGCGCCGTATGTTGCTGACCCAGAAGTCGGTCGCTGAAGGCGCCCGCGCGCTGATCTATATGGCGGCGCAGCAGGCGGATATCGTTACCCGGGGCAAGACTGAAGAAGAGCGCCAGGCGGCGGATGCCATGCTTGGCTTCCTCACGCCCATTGCCAAAGCCTTCCTCACCGAGATCGGTTATGAGTCGGCAAACCTGGGCATGCAGGTCTTTGGTGGCCATGGCTACATCTCCGAATGGGGCATGGAGCAGAATGTCCGTGACGCCCGCATCGGCATGATCTACGAAGGCACCACAGGCATCCAGGCGCTGGACCTGCTGGGGCGGAAGATCCTCATGAGTCAGGGCGAAGCTCTCAAGCAGTTCACCAAGCTGGTCCATGTTTTCTGCAAGGAAAACGCCGACAACGAACAGTTGAAGGAGTTCGTTGAGCCGCTCCAGCAGATCAACAAGGAATGGGGCGAAATTACCCTGAAGCTGGGCATGAGCGCCATGAAGAACCGGGAAGAAGTCGGTGCCGCCGCTGTGGATTACCTGATGTATTCCGGCTATGCCGTCTTCGCTTACCTCTGGGCCCGTGCCGCCAAGGTGGCGCTGGATAACATGGCTGCAGGAACCTCGGAGGAAGCCTTCTATAACGCCAAGGTCCTGACCGCGCGGTTCTACTTCAAGCGCCTGTTGCCGCGTACCCGTAGCCACGTGGAAACCATGTTTGCCGGCGCTGATACGCTGCTGGACCTGCCGGAAGAACATTTCGTCTTCTAAGGTCTGGGTTTCTGGCCGGCGCTAATACCGTCGGCCATGCCCATTTTCGGTACAATTTTCGGCCTATGGCCAGTCCAGCCCGCGCTCTGAAAAGACGCGGGCTTTTTTACAGCTGCCGACGGGCGGCATGACTGGTTCGTCACGCTCAATGGGTTAAACTGTACCACTTCGAATTCATAATAATTTTACCCCCCCTTATCGACTGCAGTGGAGAGTGGCTGATGGCTGACTACAAAGCCCCGTTACAGGAAATCCGGTTCGTGATGAATGATGTGTTCGACGCCCCGTCATTATGGGCTTCCATGCCGCGACTGGCAGAGCGGGTGGATCCGGACACGGCCGATGCCATTATTGAGGAAGCCGGCAAAGTCACCAGCAACGTGATTGCGCCACTGAACAGGGAAGGGGACGAGCAGGGCTGTCAGTGGAACAACGGTGAAGTCACCACACCAGATGGGTTCCGGGAAGCCTACCAGACCATGGTGGAAGGAGGCTGGGTCGGGCTTGGCGGTAACCCGGAATTCGGCGGTATGGGCATGCCGAAAACCCTGGTCGTGCAATTCGAGGAAATGTTGCAGGCGTCCAATATGGCTTTCGGCCTGGCGCCGATGCTGACCGCCGGCGCCTGCCTGGCACTGGACGCCCATGGTAGCCCGGAGCTTAAGGAAAAGTACCTGCCGAACCTCTATTCGGGTGTCTGGACCGGCTCCATGGATCTGACGGAACCCCACAGCGGTACGGATCTGGGCATTATGCGCAGCCGTGCCACGCCCCGGGGTGACGGTAGTTACAGTGTTTCCGGAACCAAGATCTTCATCACCTGGGGCGAGCACGACATGGCGGAGAACATCATCCATTTCGTACTGGCCAAACTGCCCGATGCCCCCAAGGGACCGAAAGGCATTTCCCTGTTCCTGGTACCCAAGTTTCTGGTGAATGAGGACGGCTCGCTGGGTGAGCGTAACGCCTTCAGTTGTGGTTCCATTGAAAAGAAAATGGGTATCAAAGGCTCTGCCACCTGCGTCATGAACTTTGACGGAGCCCAGGGCTGGCTGGTGGGCGAAGAGAACAAAGGCCTCGCCGCCATGTTCACCATGATGAACTATGAGCGTCTCGGTGTGGGCATTCAGGGACTGGCGGCCGCGGAAGCCTCCCTGCAGAATGCCCGGGAATATGCCTTCGAACGACTCCAGAGCCGGGCTCCCTCCGGCGCCCGTAACCCAGAGCAGGCGGCGGACCCGCTGATTGTTCATCCAGACGTTCGCCGGATGCTGCTGACCATGAAGAGCTATGTGGAAGGTGGCCGGGCTTTTTCAACCTATGTAGGCCAGTGGCTGGATGTCGCGAAGTTCTCCGATATCGACGCGGACCGGGAGCGCGCGGAAGGTCTCGTGGCGCTGCTGACGCCGGTTGCCAAAGCGTTTTTGACCGACCGGGGTTTCGATATGTGTGTCCTCGGCCAGCAGGTGTTTGGCGGCCACGGCTACATCCGGGAGTGGGGACAGGAACAACTGGTCCGGGATGCGCGCATCACGCAGATCTACGAGGGCGCCAATGGTATCCAGGCGCTGGACCTGATGGGGCGCAAGGTGGTGGGCAGCCAGGGCAAACTGTATGAGTTGTTCGCCGAGGATCTGGCGGCGTTTATCGAGAACGAACAGGGCAACCTCGCCCTGGAACCATACCTGGCGCCACTGGCAGCAGCACTGGAACGTCTTTCTGACGCTACTGAGCAGGTAATCCGGCAGGCGGACAAGGACCCTAACGCACCAGGCGCCGCATCGGCAGACTACACCAACCTGTTTGGTCTGACCGCGCTGGCGTACATGTGGGCAAAGATCGTCGCTGCGGCGGCACCAAAGGCAGACGGAGACAGCTCAGGTTTCTATACCGGTAAGCTGAAAACCGCCCGTTTCTACTACCAGCGGCTGCTACCCCAGACGGTATCCCTGGCAGAGAGCATCCGTAGCGGCAGCCAGTCCATGATGGAGCATGCCGATAACGAGTTCTGATCGTCGCTGATCGGGTTCAGGTTTGTCGTAACAGGACAGCAAGGTCTGACAGGTGGTGCCAGGGGGAAAGGTCGTCATACCCCTTGGCCGCCCGGTCAGCGTCGCTGCAGAGGTTCAGAGCCTGGTGAAGGGCGCTGGCGGGAAGCCGGCGCGCCGCCTGCTCGATGGCTCTGGCCCGCTGGGGCTGAAACACGCCGTTTTTCTTCAGGAAGGCTGAGGGGTTTTCCCGCTGCCTCATGGCCTGTTGCAGTTCCAGTGTCATGTTGATGTCCCGCACCAGCACGGCCAGCAGGCCCAGCGGGTTGTCGCCTTCCTGTTGCAAGGTGGTAATCACCTTGCGGGCGTGGGCCGCACGGCCTGCCAGCAGGTCGTAGATCACTTCAAAAATGCTGAAGCGGGCGCTGTGCTGGACCGCCGCTTCTACCACATTTTCATCAATAGTTTTATCGGCCGCCAGCAGGCTCAGGCGATCAAGTTCCTGACTGGCCGCCAGCAGGTTGCCTTCCAGCCGCTCGGTTAACAGGTTAAGTCCGCCCTGGGTCAGGGTCAGACCCCGGGAACGGGCCCGTTGCTGAAGCCAGCCGGCGAACTTATCCGCATCAATTGGCCAGACCGTAACATGTACACCGGTTTTCAGCAGCTGCTTGTACCACTTGCGGCGAGTTTCGGCGGCGTCGAGGCGAGTACTGATCAGTAGTAGCAGAATGTCATCGGCGGGCTGTATCAGCGCCTGTTCAATCACGTCACGGCCATCGCCGAGCTTTCCCGTGGGCAGCCGTATTTCAATACGGCGGCGTTCGGCGAACAGGGACATGGCACCCAGCTCATCCCGCAGGGTGCCCCAGTTCAGGTGCTGGTCGGCGTGATAGACCTGGCGGTCGTTGAAACCCTGCTCCCGGGCCCTGGAGCGGATCTGGTCACAGGCTTCCTGTACCAGCAGGGGTTCGTCCCCGGAAACCAGGTACACTGGCGCAAGTTTCTTCTCCAGCGCCTGACCGAGCTGGCCGGGGTTGATCTTCATGGTGACGCTTCGTCGGGCTCTTGTTCAGGGGCCTCGTCGGCTGATTCTGCCTTGTGGGCCTCAATTATCTGATCGATTCTGTGCTGGTCGAAAGGTACCAGCCGGAAGCCGATTTGCCGTACGAGACTGTCGTATAACTGGCGCTCAATCTCTTCCCGTTCCCGGCGCTTGGCCAGCACACTGGTAGCGTCGAAGCGGTAACTCTGTGAGGCACTGACTTGGGTATCCGTCAGCAGGGGTATGCCAGAGCGGGTTTGCAGAACAATATTCACGCTCTGGCGCAGCTCGTATTCTGCCGCCTCGGCCCGGGCCGAGATGGCGCTGGTACGCTGAGTCTGGCTGAAGTTACCCAGCAGAAGCAGGTGTGCCGCCTGTTCCCGGCTCTGCACCAGCGCCACATCACCAATGGTGAACTGGGACTTGAGCGCCTGGCAGAGATCCACCGGCACTCCGGACTGACAACCCACCCACAGGGGCTCCAGAGCTGAGGGTACCGGTGAGGCGCCCCGGAGATGAAAGCCACAGGCGCTGATCAGCAGCACCAGCAGGCCCGGGCCGAATACCTTTGCGAGCTTGTCCATTGCCATCTCCGGGCGTCAGTTGGCGACCACGTTAACCAGTTTTCCGGGTACCACGATGACCTTGCGTACCGTCTTGTCTTCGGTGAACCGGGTGACGTTTTCATGCTCCAGCGCCAGTTTCTCCAGGTCCTCCCGGGAAATGTCGGCCGGGACGTCCGCTTTGCCCCGCACCTTGCCGTTCACCTGCAGTACCACCTGAATCTGGCTGCGCACCAG
>CAZHAY010000036.1:16675-23528 GCA_964530545.1 uncultured Marinobacter sp. | reverse complement strand
GGAAGGCATCCAGCACAAGTATCGCGAAACCGTGTTGTTCTTCCCGGCCCAGGGTCAGACCTGTCACTCCTACTGCACCTTCTGCTTCCGCTGGGCACAGTTTGTTGGTGACAAAGACCTGCGCATGGCCAGCAGTGATGCGGACCAGCTCCATGGCTACCTGAAGCAGCACACCGAAGTGACCGACCTGCTGGTCACCGGTGGCGACCCCATGGTGATGAAGACAAGGAACCTGGTGCAGTATCTGGAGCCGCTGTTGCAGCCGGAGTTTGACCACGTTCAGACCGTACGCATCGGCACCAAGGCCCTCACCTTCTGGCCGTACCGTTTTGTCACCGACAGTGACGCAGACGAGCTGATTGACCTGTTCGCCAGACTCGTCGATGCCGGCAAGCACGTTGCATTGATGGCTCACTATAACCACTGGCAGGAAATCAGCACGGATATTGCCAAAGAAGCCATTCGCCGAATTCGCGCTACCGGCGCCGAGATTCGGGCCCAGGGCCCGCTGATCAAGCACGTCAACGACAACGCCGACGACTGGGCGAAGCTGTGGAAGACGGAAGTGAAGCTGGGCATCATCCCCTACTACATGTTTGTAGAGCGGGACACCGGTGCCAAGAACTACTTTGAGGTACCCCTGGCCACGGCCTACAACATCTACCGGGAAGCCATCAAACAGGTCTCCGGCCTGGCCCGCACCGCCCGCGGCCCCTCCATGAGCGCTGGCCCCGGCAAGGTAGAAATCCAGGGAATCACCGAGATTCATGGCGAGAGAGTGTTCGTCCTGCGCTTCCTGCAGGGCCGCAACCCGGACTGGGTACAGCGCCCGTTCTTTGCCAAATACAGTGAGACGGCCACCTGGCTGCACGAGCTGGAACCGGCACTTGGGGAAGAGAAATTCTTCTTTGAGGACGAGTATGATCAGATGCGTAAGGGTAACGGCTGATCGGCGCCACTGACGCATGAAAAAGGCAGCCTCTCAGGCTGCCTTTTTTGTTTCTGCCGTTTCGGGTCTGTGATCCGCAAAAAAAGCCACTCCGGTACCCCGAAGTGGCTTTTATGTCTCCATCAGATTACCGACGCGGAAGCGGGTCCGCCCGGCGTCTGATCTAGCTGAAGTCAGTAGGCTGCTCGCCCTCTTTGACTTCCTTCATGGACAGCTTCACGCGACCGCGGTTGTCCACGTCCAGCACCTTGACCACAACTTCCTGGCCTTCGCTGAGTTCATCGGTGACGTTCTCGATGCGACGGTCGGAGATCTGGGAGATGTGCACCAGGCCATCCTTGCCAGGCAGGATGTTGACAAAAGCACCGAATTCCATGATGCGCTCGACTTTACCCTTGTAGATCGCGCCCACTTCGATCTCAGCGGTGATCTCTTTTACCCGGTTAACCGCGGCCTGAGCTGCGGCCTGGTTATCGGCGTAGATCTTGACGTTGCCGTCATCGTCCAGGTCGATAGAAGCACCGGTCTCATCACAGATGGAGCGAATGGTTGAGCCACCCTTACCGATCACGTCACGGATCTTGTCCGGATGGATCTTGATGGTAGTGATGCTCGGCGCCCGGTCAGACAGCTCCGTGCGGGACTCAGAAATAACCTTGGCCATTTCACCGAGAATATGCAAACGAGCTTCATGGGCCTGCTCCAGGGCGAGTTCCATGATTTCGTCGGTAATGCCGTTGATCTTGATATCCATCTGCAGGGCAGTGATGCCCTCAGCGGTACCGGCTACTTTAAAGTCCATGTCGCCCAGGTGGTCTTCGTCACCCAGGATATCGGTCAGCACGGCAAACTGCTCGCCTTCTTTCACCAGACCCATGGCAATACCAGCCACCGGTGCCTTGATGGGCACACCGGCATCCATCAGGGCCAGCGAAGAGCCACACACAGAAGCCATGGAGCTGGAGCCATTGGACTCGGTGATTTCCGACACCGAACGGATGGTGTACGGGAATTCTTCAATGGTCGGCATAACCGCAGCCACACCACGCTTGGCCAGACGGCCGTGACCAATCTCACGACGGCCCGGGCTGCCCATACGACCGGCTTCACCTACAGAGTAAGGAGGGAAGTTGTAATGGAACAGGAACGGGTCTTTGCGCTCACCTTCCAGGGCATCGATGATCTGCATGTCCCGGGAAGTGCCCAGGGTTGTCGTCACGATGGCCTGGGTTTCGCCACGGGTGAACAAGGCGGAACCATGAGCGCTGGGCAGTATGCCCACTTCAATCGAGATCGGGCGCACGGTTTTGTTGTCACGACCATCAATACGGGGCTTGCCCTCAATGACCTGCCGCCGGACCACGTTTTTCTCGACCTTACCGAAGTACTTCTTCACTTCCTCTGCGGAAGGCTGACCTTCTTCATCACCGGCCAGCTTTTCAACCACGTCGGCTTTGATTTCGCTCAGGCGACCATAGCGCTCCATTTTGTCGCGGATGGCATAGGCCTCGAGAATGGCGCTTTCGAAACCGGACGTGACCGCATTGAGCAGCTCGGTGTTTTCGGTCTCTGGCTGCCATTCCCAGCGGGGTTTACCCACTTCCGCGGCAAAGGCCTTGATGGCTTCGACTGCTACCTGAATCTCCTGGTGGGCGTACAGGACACCGCCAAGCATCTGGTCTTCAGTAAGGCCCTTGGCCTCTGACTCTACCATCAGAACCGCATCTTCGGTGCCGGCAACGACCATATCCAGCAAAGAGCTTTGCAGCTCCTCAAAGGTGGGGTTCAGGAAGTAGCCCTTCTCATTGGTGAAACCAACGCGGGACGCACCGATCGGGCCATCAAACGGGATACCGGAAATCGACAGCGCGGCGGAGGCCGCCAGCATCGCCGCAATATCCGGGTCCTGGGTCTTGTTGGCAGACATGACGGTCAGGACAACCTGAACCTCATTCATATAGCCGTTCGGGAACAGCGGACGAATGGGACGGTCGATCAGACGGGAGGTCAGGGTTTCCTTCTCGGAAGGACGCCCTTCACGCTTGAAGAATCCGCCCGGAATCTTGCCAACCGCGTAGGTCTTCTCAGTGTAGTTGACGGTCAGCGGGAAAAAGCCCTGACCCGGCTTGGGCTCTTTCGCCCCGACAACCGTACCGAGTACGGAAACATCATCAATGGTTACCAGCACGGCGCCGGTGGCCTGGCGGGCAATACGTCCGGTTTCGAGAGTGACGGTCTTGCCGCCGAGCTCGAAGGTTTTCGTGGTCGCTTGTGGAATCACAATAGCTCCTGATATTACCTGTTTGTCCAATGCACCAGATCAGGAAGACGCGGTCCCAAAGCCCTTGCTACCAGAAAGCGAACAGGCTGTTGCAAAACCCCGGACACAGCCGGGCCTTTCAACAACCTGCTATCGGTGCTTTCGGTCATAACAGCAGGAGATACTTCGGTAATGGCGTAACAACCGGTTCTGGTACCGGTTAGAGTGGAAAGCATACGCCGATGGCGATCAGAGCCGGAGCCCATCCTGCCATCGGTGTACAGACTGGCACCCTTAGGGCACCAGCCGGCAATCGTCCGCTTAGCGACGCAGGCCCAGACGCTGGATGAGTTCCAGGTAACGGTCTGCATTCTTGCGACGGAGGTAGTCCAGCAGCTTACGACGCTGGTTAACCATGCGAATCAGGCCACGGCGGGAATGGTGATCCTGCTTGTTGACCTTGAAATGCTCTTGCAGCTTGTTGATGTTCGCGCTCAGCAGGGCCACCTGAACTTCAGGGGAACCTGTGTCGCCATCGCCTTGCTGGAAGTCCGTGACGATCTGTGCCTTTTCCTCGGTAGAAAGTGCCATAACTCACCTGTTATATCTGCGATGCCCAAAAAACATCCGGCCGAACCGCGCATCTCTGCAGCCCGGCTAGTCAGCCCCAACCCGCAGGTTAAGTGCTGCTTGAAACCAGACGCCGAGGCACAACCACGGTTGTACCCTCGCCCTCTGGCTGACCTTCACCGAGACCGACAAAACGGCCATTGCCGTAAAGCCGTACCGGACCGGTCAAGGAATGACCCGCCATTCTAACGGGTTGTCCGTTCAATATCGACTGCAAATTCGCCCCTTCAAGGACCAGTTCCGGGAACATGGTCAGGGCCGCATCCGGTGCCACCAGCAGACCGTCCAGAGACTCCCCCCGCTCCCGCATCTGTTCCAGGTCGGGCACCTGACGGACGTCCTCCAGGGTAAAGCCGGAAGCCAGTGTCCGGCGCAGGGCCGACACATGCGCACCGCAGCCGAGGGCTTCACCAATATCTTCCACAAGATTGCGGATGTAAGTTCCTTTCGTGCACTTCACGGCCAGATCCAGTTCATCCTGGCGGACCGCCAGCAATGTCAGCTCGTAGATCGTAACCGGTCGCGCCGGTCGCTCTACCTCGATACCTTCCCGGGCGTACTCATACAGCGGCCGCCCCTGATGTTTCAGAGCAGAGTACATGGACGGAACCTGGGTAATGTTTCCCCGAAATCCCTTCAGTACAGCTTCAATATCGGCTTCGGTCAAACCCTCGGGTACCGGTCGTTCGGCAACCACCGCACCGTCGCTGTCGGCAGTTTCGGTACGCACACCCAGTTTTGCAGTGGTGACGTAAGCCTTGTCACTGTCCAGCATCAACTGGGAGAACTTGGTGGCTTCACCAAAGCACAAGGGCAGCACACCCGTCGCCAGTGGATCCAGTGCGCCGGTGTGCCCTGCCTTGGCCGCGCCATAAAGGCGTTTGACCTCCTGCAGAATACCGTTAGAGGTCACCCCCGGGGGCTTATCAATGACCAGTATGCCGTTAACGGGACGGCCTTTGCGCCTGCGTGCCAAACGTCAGGACTCCTGATCATCGTTGTCGCCGTCGTCCTGACGGACCGCTGGGCTTTTACCCACGGCCTGATCAATCAGACGGTCGATGCGCCGGCTCTGCCCCTGCAGCGCGTCAAAGTGGAAGCGAAGCTGGGGAATGACCCTCAGTTTCATGGCTCGGCCGAGTTGCCCGCGGAGGAACCCGGAGGCACTTCGCAGTGCCTTCAGGGTGTCCTGCACTTCCGCAGATTCCTCGTTCAGTTCCTCGGTACTGAGCACGGACACGTAGATATCGGCATAACCGAGATCCTTGCTGACCCGTACCGAGTTAATGGTGACCATACCCACCCGGGGATCCTTCACCTCACGCATGATGAGGTGGGAAAGCTCCTTCTGGATCTGGTCACCGATGCGGTCGAGACGACTGAACTCTCTTGGCATTACGAACCTGTCGATTCCAGCTTACGTTCCACGCGTACCCGATCAAATACTTCGATCTGGTCGCCCACTTTGACGTCATAGCCTTTAACGCCGATACCACATTCCACACCGCTACGAACTTCCGCCACGTCATCCTTGAAGCGGCGCAGGGATTCCAGTTCGCCTTCAAAGATCACCACGTTGTCACGGAGTACGCGAATGGGCTTGCTCCGGTAGACCGTGCCTTCGAGCACCATACAGCCGGCAACCTGACCGAACCTGGGTGAACGGAACACGTCCCGTACTTCGGCAATACCGACAATGTCTTCCCGGAACTCCGGCGCCAGCATACCGGTCAGGGCCGCTCTCACGTCATCAATCAGGGAGTAGATAACGGAGTAGTAACGCAGGTCTACCCCTTCCTGCTCCACCAGCCGCTTGGCAGAGGTGTCGGCACGGACGTTAAAGCCAAACATAACCGCGTTGGACGCCAGCGCGAGGGACACGTCGGTTTCTGCGATACCGCCGACACCGGATGAAATGATCCGCACCTGTACCTCGTCGTTGCCCATATCGAGCAGCGCCTTGGTAATGGCTTCCAGCGAACCGCGGACATCGGTCTTGAGTACGACGTTAAGGGTCCTGACCTCATCCTTGCCCATGTTCTCAAACAGGTTCTCGAGCTTGGCCGCCTGCTGGCGCTGCAGACGCTGTTCGCGCTCCCGGGTCTGGCGGAACTCCGCCAGTTCCTTGGCCTTGCGCTCGTCGGCGACCGCGAAGAACTCATCCCCGGCATCCGGCGTGCCGTTCAGGCCCAGTATCTCTACCGGAATGGACGGGCCAGCTTCTTTAACCTGCTTGCCGGCCTCGTTGGTCATGGCGCGCACTTTACCGAACCAGCCTCCGGCAACGACCATATCGCCCTGATTCAGGGTGCCGTTCTGAACCAGCACCGTTGCGACCGAGCCACGACCGCGCTCAAGAGAGGACTCCACGACCACACCCTTGGCTGGCGCGTCCTTGACGGCTTCCAGCTCCAGCATTTCAGCCTGCAGCAGAACCGCTTCCAGCAGCGCATCGATACCATCGCCCTGCTTGGCGGACACGGGCACAAACTGGGTATCGCCGCCCCACTCTTCCGGGACCACTTCCAGTGCGACCAGTTCGTTCTTGATGCGATCCGGATCGGCCTCCGGCTTATCCATCTTGGTGATCGCGACAACAATCGGCACTTCGGCGGAGCGAGCGTGATCAATGGCTTCTTTGGTCTGGGGCATCACACCGTCGTCCGCCGCCACGACCAGGATAACGATATCGGTACACTGGGCACCGCGGGCGCGCATCGCAGTAAACGCAGCGTGACCCGGCGTATCCAGGAACGACACCATGCCGTGATCGGTTTCCACGTGGTAGGCACCAATGTGCTGGGTAATACCACCAGACTCACCGGCCGCAACCCGGGTCCGACGGATGTAGTCCAGCAGCGACGTCTTACCATGGTCAACGTGACCCATGACGCTCACTACCGGCGCCCGGCGGGTTTTTTCACCTTCGCTGCCGGCGGCGATTGCGCTGATGACTTCCTCCTCAAACGCGTCCGCACTGACCGCTCTGGGCTTGTGGCCCAGCTCTTCAGTGA
>CAZHAY010000036.1:11522-16575 GCA_964530545.1 uncultured Marinobacter sp. | reverse complement strand
TCCTCAAACGCGTCCGCACTGACCGCTCTGGGCTTGTGGCCCAGCTCTTCAGTGACCAGCATGGCGGCCTCCTGGTCCAGCGCCTGGTTGATGGTGGCCATAACGCCCATGCCCATCAGAGTCTTGATTACATCAGCAGATTTCACTGCCATGCGCTGGGCAAGATCACCAACGGTAATCGTTTCCGGAATTTCAACTTCTCTGACCATTGGTTTGGTTGGCTTCTCGAAGCCGTGCCTTTTCTCTTTGGGTTTCTTTTTCGCCCGCAGCGGCTTGCGCAGCGTGGTGTCCTCTTCATCGTCGGAAATGACGATAGGCTCATCCACCGGACGGCTACGGGGACCGCGATGACCTGCGGACTTCTTCTTGGGTTTGCCGTCATCCACCTCGTCGGGGCGCTCACGAGTTTTCTTCTTCTTCGCTTTGCGCTCTTTGTCCTTGGCGGTTTCAGGGTCAGGCGGCGGCATCGGAATATCGGCCTCCGCGACGGGCGCCTCAGGCTCCACCGCCTTGCCGGTTACCACTTCCGCCTGTTCATCGGCCGCTGGCGTGGTCTCCGGTGCGCTTTCGCTGGCCGGAGCTTCAGCAACCTCTGGTTTTCTCTCTTCTGCCGGCGTCTGTTGTGCTACCGGTTGCTCGCCGACTTCCGGCTTTTCCCCGGCCACTGGAACAGCGGGCTGTTCCGGCTCGGGCTCCGGCTGCAACTCGGCGCGCTTCACATAAGTGCGACGCTTGCGCACTTCTACATTGACGGTTTTACCGCCACGGGCACCGCCACCGGTCTTGAGAGTGGTGGTGGTTTTTCGTTTCAGGGTAATCTTTTTAGGCTCTGCCTCAGCCTCACCGTGGTTCTTGCGCAAATAGGCCAGCAACTGCTGTTTCTCATCACTGGTCACAGAATCATTCTCCGAGCGGGCCTTGAGGCCGGCTTCTACAATCTGACGCAGCAAACGATCCACGGGAGCGCCTACATCTTCGGCCAGCTGTTTAACGGTTACTTCTGCCATACTGGTCCTCCTCCCGATTAAGCCTGGTCTTCGAACCAGGGGGCACGCGCGGTCATAATCAACTGTCCCGCACGCTCTTCATCCATACCATCAACTTCGAGCAGGTCATCAATTGACTGCTCTGCCAGATCTTCCATTGTGCACACGCCTTTGGCGGCAAGCCGAAACGCCAGGGTGCGATCCATACCGTCCATCGCCAGAAGCTCATCGGTCGGCTCGCTGCCTTCGAGGGCCTCTTCTTTGGCCAACTCCGTATTCAGCAGGGCATCTTTGGCCCGGTGGCGGAGCTCGGCCACGGTCTCTTCGTCAAAGCCTTCGATGGCGAGCATTTCCTCCATCGGCACATAGGCGACTTCTTCAATGGAAGTAAATCCTTCCTCAATCAATACGCCGGCAAACTCCTCGTCAACATCCAGATATTCGATGAAATGACCGAGCAGGCGGTTGAATTCCTGCTCCTGCCGTTCGCCGGCCTCTTCCTCTGTCATCACGTTCAGCGCCCAGCCGGTCAGCTCACTGGCCAGCCGGACATTCTGGCCGTTGCGACCAATGGCTTGTGCGAGGTTATCCTCTGCCACGGCAACGTCCATGGTATGACTGTCTTCATCCATGACGATGGACGCGACTTCCGCCGGCGCCATGGCGTTAATGACCAGTTGGGCGGGGTTGTCGTCATACAGCACAATATCAACCCGCTCACCCGCCAGTTCGTTGGAAACGGCCTGAACCCGGGAGCCGCGCATACCCACACAGGCACCCACCGGATCAATACGGCGGTCGTTGGTCTTGACCGCGATCTTGGCCCGCGAACCCGGATCCCGGGCGGCGCCCCGGATCTCGATCAGCTCTTCAGCGATTTCCGGCACTTCAATGCGGAACAGTTCGATCAGCATCTGTGGATCGGTACGGCTGAGCATCAATTGCGGGCCGCGGTGGTCCGTGCGAATGTCCTGCAGCAGGGAGCGAACCCGGTCCCCCATACGGAAGGTCTCACGGGGAATCAGCTGGTCCCGGGGCAACAGAGCCTCGGCGTTATTGCCCAGATCGATAATGACGTTATCCCGTGTCACCTTCTTGACGGTGCCGGAGATAAGCTCGCCGACGCGGTCACGGTAGCTGTCAACGATGCGCATGCGCTCAGCTTCACGAACTTTCTGGAAAATGATCTGCTTGGCAGCCTGGGCACCAATGCGGCCAAAACTCTCGGATTCGACCTTTTCCTCGTGCATATCGCCGGGCCTGAGGTCGGTATCAATGTCTTCCGCCTCCTGCATGGTCAGCTCGGTACCCAGGGCCGGAACGGCGTCATTGTCCACCACCAGCCAGCGACGGAACGTTTCATACTCACCGGTGCGACGATCGATGGAGACGCGAATGTCCGCCTCTTCATCGTCAAACCGTTTCTTTGCTGCGGTTGCCAGTGCCAGTTCGATGGCCTCGAAAATGACGTCCTTCTCGACGCCTTTCTCGTTGGAGACAGCCTCAACCACCATCAGGATTTCTTTACTCATTGAAATGCCCTGCCCTTACAATTCTTCGACTTGCAGTCATCCGGCCTCACTCGAAAACCGGCACAATGTTGGCTTTATCAATACTTTCAAACGGCAGCAGGTACTCGTGGTCGTCCACTACAACCACGACGTCACCGGCTTCCGTACCTTTCAGAATGCCCTGGAACCTGCGCCGGCCCTCGAAAGCCATGCGTAAACGGATACTGACCTGATACCCAGCCCAGGCCTCGAACTGCTCAAGAGTAAATAACGGGCGATCCATCCCCGGCGATGAAACCTCCAGGGTGTACTCGTTCTGGATAGGGTCTTCCACATCCATTACCGCGCTCACCTGGCGGCTGACCTTTTCGCAGTCATCAACACTGATGCCCTTATCCGGGTCATCAATAAAGAGACGCAGTAAGGTGTTGCGGGCGTAAGAGCGGAATTCAATCCCCCAGTATTCGTAACCCAGCCCCTCAACCACCGGACGCAGGATCTCTTCAAGCTTGTTCAGTTTCGCAGTCAAATCCAGTGCGACTCCCTTGGTGCGCCGCTGGCAATGGCAGCGGCCGGTTATCAGGCGACAAAAACAAAAAAAGGGCTGTCTGGCAGCCCTTTTCATGCATCAGGGCCCGACGCGCCAGGCCCTTTTAATCAAAAGGCCCCGAATGTTCAGACAGCCCGGACCATGACACACTCCGGAACTACCTGCCTGTGGGGCCTTTTGTTGCAAGTAATCGCGAACCAGAACCTAATGGCTGGACCGCCGACAGACACCTGGCCTGTCACCGCAACCTGGCACAGAACTTCAACCCGCGCCAAGTCGCTTCAATAATCGCCGGAGTATAAGGATCCCGACGATCATGGTCAAGGACTGACCAAAAAAAACGGCCTGGGTAAGAGCTACACCAAGCCGTTTCTGCATATGGTGCCGAAGGCCGGAATCGAACCGGCACGGCTTTCGCCACTACCCCCTCAAGATAGCGTGTCTACCAGTTCCACCACTTCGGCAAAAACTTACTCAAGCTCGGGAATGGCGCTGCCATTGCCGCTCTCTTCCTCGCTGAGACTCGGAGCCCCGCCGGCAGCACCCTCAGACGAAGACCCACGCTCAATCTGCTGAACCATGGGAATGCCCGCCTGGCCGGCCACTTCGGCCCGCTGCTTGGCGAAAATCGCCAGCGAAAAACTTGTCACGAAAAACACCAGGGCCATGATACTGGTAACCCGGGTCAGGAAGCTGCCACTCCCCTGACTACCAAATACCGTCTGCGATGCGCCGCCACCAAAGGCAGCTCCGGCATCCGCACCTTTGCCCTGCTGGATCAGAACCAATCCCACCAGCGCGACGGCAATCACAACGTGCACGACGACAACCAGTGTTTCTATCCAGTCCATATCTGCTCTCGTTACTCTGTAACAGCCTCAAAGGCTGCAGAACCTGTATGATTCTGTCAGGTCTTACTCGGTAATCGCCTGACAAATCGCGATAAAATCTTCAGCAATCAGCGATGCTCCGCCAATCAGTCCGCCGTCAATATCCGGCTTTGCAAACAACGCGGCCGCATTATCCGGTTTTACACTGCCGCCGTAAAGGACCGGGATCGAATTTCCTGGCAATCCAAGCTCAATCAGTTTTCCGCGTATCGCCTTGTGCATGGCCTGGGCGTCTTCGGCGGTTGCGGTTTTACCGGTGCCGATGGCCCATACAGGCTCGTAAGCGATGACAAGACGGCTGGCCTGGTTGGCAGACACTTCAATCAGCGCCCGCTCGATCTGCGCACAGACAATCGCCTCGGCCTCGCCCGCGTCTCGCTGATCCAGCGTTTCGCCAACGCACACCATGGCCTGCAACTGGCTCTCAAGAGCGCGCATTACCTTGGCTGCAATAACTTCATCGCTCTCGCCGAACAGTTCACGACGCTCGGAATGCCCGACCAGCGCATACTGACAACCCGCGTCTGCGGCCATCGAAGCCGCAACCTCGCCGGTATAGGCACCGCTTTGCCAGCGAGCGATATTCTGCGCGCCGGTCGCAATGCCGGACCCTTCCAGCTGCGCCCTGACCTCACTGAGGTAGAGCGAGGGAGGCATAATAACAACCTCAGGGCCATTATCAAGCGCTGCCACGGCGTCCCGGACGGCTGGCACCAGATGGTGAACCAGCTCCAGCGAGCCATTCATCTTCCAGTTTGCTGCAACAATCTTCCTGCGCATGCCTTCCGTCCTCAGGCGTTGCCCCGGGGGCGTCCAGAAACGAGCGCGCACTATACAGGAGCGTTCAGAACTGCACAAGTGGAGGCTTTTTGCGGGCCTTTACCGAAGGGTAATGCGCGCAGGAGACCTTTTTATGCCCGGGAGCGACCAACCACCTCTGCCAGTTCCTCGGCCACCTGCTGGATAGACGATGCGTCCTCCCCTTCTGCCATCACCCGGATCAACGGCTCAGTACCGGAGGCGCGCAGCAGGATGCGGCCTGCGGCCCCCAGGTGATCCTCGGCCTTGCGCACAGCCTCGGCAATGTCAGTGCGGGCCATAGGGTCGAAACGCTCG
>CAZHAY010000036.1:0-11422 GCA_964530545.1 uncultured Marinobacter sp. | reverse complement strand
ATGCCCAGATTTTGCAGGGCCAGCTCGACCCCCAGATTGGTCATCAGGGTACCGACAACACCGCCCTGAAGGGTTCCGGCCTTCTTGCGCTGGGCGGCGATGACGTAGATCAGCTCATCCCCATCCACTTCCGTGCCGTCACGATCGACCATCAGCACTCGGTCGCCATCACCATCGAACGCAATGCCCAGGTCCGCCTGGCGGTCCCTGACGGCTTCTTTAAGACCCTCAAGGTGCGTCGAGCCTACCCCCAGGTTGATATTCAGCCCGTCGGGATCAGCGCCAATAACGGAGACCGTTGCGCCCAGTTCGCGGAAGACTTTTGGGGCGACGTGATAAGTGGCCCCATGAGCGCAGTCCAGCACGATGTGCATGTCATCAAGCACAAATTCATTGGGCACGGAGCTCTTGCAGAATTCCACGTAACGGCCCGGCGCATCTTCCACCCGAAACGCCTTGCCCAGGTCGGCAGATTCACAGACCGTAACGGGCTGCTCAAGCCGGCGCTCAATTTCGGCCTCCAGATGATCGCCGAGCTTGGTGCCCTCTCCGGAGAAGAACTTGATGCCGTTGTCGTAATGGGGGTTGTGAGAAGCGCTGATAACAATACCTGCACAGGCCCGGAAGGTGCGGGTCAGATAGGCAATGGCCGGGGTCGGCATGGGGCCGACGAGTTTGACATCAACGCCGGCTGCGGAGAGCCCCGCTTCAAGAGCAGACTCGAACATGTAGCCGGAAAGGCGGGTATCCTTGCCGATAATAACGCTGTTACGCTGCCCTTCCCGCTTGAACGCCTGCCCGGCGGCCCAGCCCAGACGCAGCATAAAATCCGGCGTGATAGGCGCATCGCCCACGCGGCCGCGAATACCGTCTGTTCCAAAATACCGACGCGTTAACGCTGCGCTCTTGTCTGTCATTGTCCGCCTGCTCCTTAACTAATACCTGTCTGGCCACGGAATCCACGGAAGAACACGGAAAAGAGCCAAAACAAAAAAATTTTCGGTCACGAAATTCTCTCAGCAACCCTGCGCTTGCATTGCCTCAACCACGCTCACCGCATCCACAGTCTCGCGCACATCGTGTACCCGTATCACCGATGCGCCTTTCAGGGCGGATATTGTGGCGACTGCGAGGCTGGCGGGCAAGCGTTCGCCGACGTCCCGGCCTGTGATCTGACCCAGCATGGTTTTACGGGACATGCCTATCAGCAGAGGGTAGCCGAGCACTCGCAGCTGCTCCAGAGCTGCCAGCAGGCGCAGGTTATGCTCCAGGGTTTTGCCGAACCCGAATCCGGGGTCCAGCAGGATCTTTTCCGGCGGGATGCCGGCCGCCTCGGCGGTCCGGACCCGGTCCATCAGATAGGTGGCAACGTCCCGCAGGACATGGCGGTACTCCGGGTTTTGCTGCATGGTTCCCGGATCACCTTTCATATGCATCAGGCACACAGGAAGCCCACTTGCCACGGCCGCTTCCAGCGCCCCTTCCCGCTCCAGCGCACGGATATCATTGATCAGGCCAGCACCCTGCCGGGCGGATTCACGAATGACTGACGGCGTACTGGTATCCACCGAAATGACGACATCCAGCTCCTTCGCAATAGCCTCGACAACCGGGCACACCCGATCCAGCTCTTCCTGTTCAGACACCGGCGCGGCGCCGGGACGGGTGGACTCGCCGCCCACATCCAGAAACGCAGCTCCGGCGGAGACCATCTCACGGGCACGCTGCACTGCCAGATCTACGGAGTTATAGCGGCCACCGTCGGAAAACGAGTCAGGCGTAACGTTGATGATGCCCATGACATGGCACCTGCCCATATCCAGCTCGCGCCCCGCAAACGTCATCTGCATAATTAATCTGCCTATTAAAAAGAAGAACCACGGCTCATGGAGCGCATGCCAGAGTCACCTCTACCCAATAACAAAAGCGCCGCCCGGCAAGGGGCGGCGCTTAATACACCTGAGAGTCTAACTAGCGATCAATGCTCGCCAGCAGGCTGACCAGCAGCCCCGCGGTCGCGACCGTCGTCGTCGGAAAGGGTACCGGTTTCTGGCTGGTCGATGGTTACGCCACCGCCAGAGCCGTCGCCCCAGTTCTTGGGCGGACGCGGAGCGCGCCCTTCCATGATGTCGTCGATCTGGAAGCGGTCGATGGTTTCGTACTTCATCAGAGCTTCTGCCATCAGGTCCAGCTTGTCCCGGTTCTCGATCAGGATCTGCTTCGCCTTCTCATAGCAGGTATCAATAATATTACGCACCTCTTCGTCAATTCGCTGGGCTGTCTCCGGCGAGTAGACCGTATGGCTCTGGCCAGCACTGCGACCGAGGAAGGGCTCTTCGGTTTCGGTATCGTACTGCAGCGGACCAAGCTTTTCAGACAGGCCCCACTTGGTAACCATGTTGCGGGCCAACTGTGTTGCCCGCTCGATATCGTTGGTCGCGCCCGTGGTGACCCCTTCAAAACCGAGCGTCAGCTCCTCTGCGATACGGCCACCAAACAGGCTACAGATCGAACTGATCAGGTAGCGTTTGGAGTGACTGTACTTGTCCTCTTCCGGCAGGAACATGGTGACACCCAGGGCCCGGCCACGGGGAATAATGCTCACCTTGTACACCGGGTCGTGCTCCGGCATCAGCCGGCCGACAATGGCGTGGCCAGACTCGTGGTAGGCCGTGTTGAGCTTTTCCTTTTCATTCATGACCATGGATTTGCGCTCGGCGCCCATCATGATCTTGTCTTTGGCCAGCTCCAGTTCTTCCATGGTGACCAGGCGCTGGTTACGACGTGCCGCAAACAGGGCGGCCTCGTTCACCAGGTTGGCCAGGTCAGCACCGGAGAAGCCGGGCGTACCACGGGCAATCACCGCGGGCTCGATTCCATCAGCCAGGGGCACTTTTTTAAGGTGAACTTTCAGAATCTGCTCGCGACCGATGATGTCTGGCAGGCTAACCACCACCTGACGGTCAAACCGGCCCGGGCGCAGCAGCGCCGGGTCAAGAACGTCCGGACGGTTCGTGGCCGCGATAACGATAACGCCCTCGTTGCCCTCAAAGCCGTCCATTTCGACCAGCAACTGGTTCAGGGTCTGCTCACGCTCATCGTGACCACCGCCCATGCCCGCGCCACGGTGACGACCCACCGCGTCAATCTCGTCGATAAAGATAATACAGGGGCTCTGCTTCTTGGCCTGTTCGAACATATCCCGTACCCGTGAGGCACCGACACCGACGAACATTTCAACAAAGTCTGAACCGGAAATGGTGAAGAACGGCACTTTGGCCTCACCGGCAATGGCCTTGGCCAGCAGTGTTTTACCGGTACCAGGAGGACCGACCATCAAAACGCCCTTGGGAATCCGACCGCCAAGGCGCTGGAACTTGCTGGGATCCCGCAGGAAGTCCACCAGCTCTTTCACATCCTCCTTCGCCTCATCACAGCCGGCGACATCACCGAAGGTGGTCTTGATCTGGTCCTCGCTCATCAGGCGGGCCTTGGACTTACCGAACGACATGGGGCCTTTGCCGCCCCCACCGCCCTGCATCTGCCGCATAAAGAATACGAACAGCGCGATGATGATCAGTATGGGGAATGCCGCAACCAGCAACTGGGTCCAGAGACTCTGGCGCTCCGGCTCCTTACCGATGATTTCAACATTGTTGCTGAACAGGTCATCCATCAGGCGATTATCCGGAATCGGCGGGCGCACCGTCTCGAATCGGGAGCCATCGCTGCGCTGACCCAGAATATTAAGCCCGTCAATGGTCACCTGGCGCACCTGGCCCTGCTCCACCATCTGGACGAATTGGGTGTAATTGACCTGCTGACCGGTGGTCGTCGGAGTAAAGTTCTGGAACACCATCAGCAGAACGGCTGCAATTATCAGCCATAAAACCAGATTTTTAGCCATATCGTTCAAGGATCGTCACCTGTGAATTGCAGGGCAGCCGGGACCTGAGCCTCAGCGGCCTGTTATCGGTTACCTTACACCAATTGTACGTGTCATCACCAGAAGCGGTCATCCGCGAAAACCCTTGCACACCTGGTACACTTCACGGGACCGCGCACGGGATGACTCTGGCTTGCGGCTGACTACCGACGAGAATGAGCGTCTCATGTCCGCCAGCAACGCGTCAAAACCTTCTCCCTGAAATACCTTGGCCACAAACACGCCCCCGGGGCACAGTACCTGTGTGGCCATATCCAACGCCAGTTCCACCAGCGCCATGGCCCTCGGAATATCAGCCGCAGGGTTACCACTCATGTTGGGGGCCATATCTGAAATCACAAGATCGACCGGGCGATCATTCAGCACTGCCATCAACTCATCAAATACCGACTGCTCGGTGAAATCCCCCTGCACGAACTCAACTCCGGCAATGGGATCCATCGGCAGAATATCGCTGGCAATGACCAGGCCACTGTCGCCAACCTTCTCCACCGCGACCTGGGTCCACCCACCAGGCGCTGCTCCCAGATCGACCACGACCTGACCCGCCCGGAACAGCCGGTCTTTCTGGTCCAGCTCAATCAACTTATAGCTGGCCCGTGACCGATAACCCTCCTGCTTGGACTTCCTGACCCAGACATCGTCAAAATGTTCCTTCAGCCAGCGGTCACTGGATTTCGAGCGCGCCAATTTGCCTCCCGGTTCATTGTAGGTGCAATCGCCCATCCACCGGACGGACTACTCTGTTATGATGCCGCGATTATACGGCCTGACGGGCATAAATGCTCCCGTCGCCCGCCGCACAAGCGCGACTATCTATTGCATAGCCTATTAATAGCCTGATCGAGAGATTTCATCATGAGCCTTTCCGCTGCCCAGCGCCGCGAATACCGCGCAATCGCCCACAATCTGAAGCCCGTCATCATTATTGGCGACAAGGGCCTGACGGAAGGCCTGATGCAGGAGCTGGACCGTGCGCTCAGTGACCACGAACTGATCAAGGTAAAAGTTGCGACCAATGATCGCGACGCCCGTGCCGAGGCCATCAGCGAACTCTGCAGTCAGGCGGGGGCGGAACTGGTCCAGACCATCGGCAAAATTGCGGTCATTATGCGCAGAGCGAAACAGCCCAACCCGAAATTGAGCAACCTGTCGCGATAATAACCGCCTGCTACTGCTATTCTCGAAGTTCAGGATCAGCCACGGATGGCGAGGCTCCATGGACAACCGCGTACACCACGCAGGCCACCCAGCCCTCTCCATAAACTTCCTATTCAAGAAGTAACATTGACGCTAGGATACGATTAAAAACCACTAGCCTGTTCGAAGGATCGAAATCATGAATACTGCACTACGGTTCCTCGCAGCAGCGACCACTGCCTCACTGGTTTTACTGGCGGCGGGTTGCAGCAGTTCTGATGAGTCCAGCTCAGAGGCCGCCGGGCATATCACCCGGGCGGAAACCTACGCTGACCAGGGTCAGTACCGTTCAGCGATGCTGGAAGTCCGGAACGCGGTGCAGAAAGATCCTGGCAATGTGGATCATGTACTGGTGCTGGCCAACATCTATAACAACATCGGCGCCGGAGAACAGGCAACGGATTTACTGGAGTCCTGGCAAGAGGATTATTCCCCTCAGATCGCTCTGCCGCTTGCACGGGGCTATGCGCTCCAGGGCAAACACCTGTCCACCCGTGAAGCGCTGGAAGGCTTCCAGCCCAGCAGCGAAGCGGAGCAGAAAAAATACGATTACCTGATGGCAGAGAGCCAGCGCCTGGCGGGCAATACCGAACAGGCACTCGGCCAGTTCCGGCAATTACATGACCGCCACCCCTCCGATCCACAGGTTGTGATCGCCCTGGCCAAATCCCTGCTGGCGTCCGGCGAGGCCGATGCAGCGGTTACCACCCTGACCCAGTGGACCGAACAGAACGGCAATAACGCTGATGTCCTGTACCTGACCGGCCTGGCTCACTACCGCATGGGGCGCATTGACGAGAGCACCCGGGTGCTGACGGATGCTACAGCCTCAGTGCCTTCGTCGGATATCTTTCTACCGGTACGCCGCAATATCCTTACCCTTCTATCCCGCAGTCTGACCGAACAGGGGCGCATGACCGAGGCCCAGGTCTATAACAAGATACTTGCCGAGAACACAAGCTCCGACACCCGTGAGCGGGCCGAGTCTGCCATTGAGGCCATTCAGCGCGGTGATCTGGCAACCGCCCGCACCACTCTGGAAGAGCTGCTGCAACAGAACCCGGACAATGAACGTATTGCGCTGATGCTGGGCACACTGAACCTGCAGGAAGGCCGGACCGATGACGCCGAAGCGCTGCTCACGGGCAATATCGACGCGGAAACCACGCCGACAGCTTTTCTCAGGGCCGCAACCATCGCACAGATTGACAGCGGCAAACGGGAAGAAGCCCTTGCCACCCTGGGCAGAGCGATCGAGGCAAGACCCAATGATGTTGAGCTGTTGGCCATGCACGGCATTCTGGCCCTGTCACTGCCTGACCACACCAATACCGGCGTTGCCAGCCTGAGCAAAGCACTGGAACTGGATCGCTCACGCTCCCGCCTGCGCCTGGCCCTGGCCCGCCACTATCAAGAGGAAGGTCAGACCGAGCAGGCGTTAGCCCAGATGCGGGTCGCCTTTACGGAAACACCAACAGACTGGTCGGTAACGCAGTACTACCTGGCCCTGCTGTTGAATACCGGGCGCAGCACGGAAGCCAAAGAGGTAGCCGAATCGCTGATCAACGGCTTTGCTGACGAACCCCAGGCCGTCACCCTGGCGGCAATGGCTGAACACCGGCTGGGCGAAACCGACACTGCACGCCAGCGCCTGGAAGATCAGGTTAAGGCGATGCCCGAAAACCTTCCCGCACTGGCCGCGCTCGCCACGATTTATCAGAGCGACGGTGACCATCAGGCCGCCACCGATACGTTGCTGCGGGCCGCCCGGCAGCAACCTGACAACCTGAATCTGCTACAGGCCGCAGGGCGCAGCTTCAGCCGGAGCCATACGCCGGATGAAGTTGTAAACTGGCTGGGTGAAATCGCCCGGGAACACGACGAGTTGGAGACCAACAGCCACATCCTGGCGGCACAAATTCGCGTACAGCAGGGGCGACTTACGGACGCCAGCAGCCTGCTCAGTCAGATTCCCGAAGATCAACATACCAAGGAAGCCCGTACCGTAAAGTTGCAGCTACTGGTAGCGGAAGCGGAACAGGCCGCAAATGACAAAGACTGGGCCACAGCAAGGGCCAAGGCTGGCGAAGCCGCGTCGATGCGACCGGAAGACATTGGCGTCTCACTGATCCCCGTAAGAATCGCTATCGCGGAAGGCAAGTATGACGACGCTACCGCAACCCTGGATGAGCTGGAAACCAATCACCAAACCCAGCCGGCGATTGATCTGACCCGGGCCCGCCTGCTCGTCGCCAGAGACGACGAGAGCGCCGCCTATGAATACCTGAACCAGCGCTGGCAGGAGACGGGCACTGCCGAGTTGCTGCCAAGCCTGGTCAATATGGCTCGGCGCCATGCACCAGAACGGATCGATGATCTGACCGAAGCGTGGGTGCACGCCATGCCGGGCAATGCCGCTGCCCATCTCAGCCGGGCAGAGTACGAAATGGCCAGTGGTAACGACGACGCGGCCATCGCCAGCTACGAAAGCGCTCTGAGCCAGCAGAAGACCCCGCTCGCCCTGAACAACCTGGCCTGGCTCCTGCGGAAACAGGACCCGGAGCGGGCCATCGACCTTGCTGAACAGGCCCGGGACATGGCCCCACAAAACCCGGCCATCCTGGACACTTATGGATGGCTCCTGCACCTGGCGGGTAAAAATGCAGAGGCGAAGCCGGTGCTTGAACAGGCGCTGGCCCTGGCGCCGGATAATGAAGAAATCCAGCAGCACCTGGAAACCGTCAAGCAAGCCCTCTAGCACCCACCAAGCCGACGGGGCCTCGCTCTATGACCCCGTCGGCTTTCCTTTACGTCTCTCCTCCCGACTTCTTTTCCGAGGGCATTTTTGACCCTCTTCCTCTGTCGAATTTATTTACATCAACTCGCACTGGGCCCTCTCAACCCATTGTAAATCAAAGATAAAAATAATTGGCACGAATATCGCTTAGATATAAGGCGAGAATACCGGTTTGTCACCGGTTTCAGCCAAACCACCCGCGAGGATGGGACGGAAAGCCACGGGTCTCAGAGGGTTTTGAGATAGCCGGGCCGCAATGGAAGCAACGAAACAATTAATGGAGAAAGACTCATGGATTACAAAAAACTTTTGGCTGCAGCGATTCTCGGCGGCTGGGCAGTATCTGCTGCTGCTGCACCCGTCTACATCGCACCGTACGGATACGATGGCCCAGGCAGCGGTCTTCAGGACCAGCTGAACGCCATCACCGAGGGCGGGGTTTCTTCAATTGATGTGAACACCAACCAGCTGAGCGATGGCGAGGACAGCTACTGGAACCTGACGGCTTCAGGCGGCAGTGTCTCAACGTTTATTCTTGAGATCGCCGGTAACGCCGACTCAAACACTTTTGGCGTTTACGATCGTAACGATCCGACCCGCTATGTTGAGCTCTTCTCTGGCGCATCCGAGCCCGGCGACGGCTTCAACAGCCAGGTTACGTTCTCCATTCTGGCGGACGGCTCCGTTGGCGTAAACAACATTGACACCGGCATCGACTTTACCAGTGGCGACTTTGGTTACTACCTGGGCACTGCCTCTGGACCGACGTTCTACTCTGACAGCAGCATGAACGAAGATGGCTCTGACCAGATGGTTGCCTACCGGGGCAATAACTCAGACGTTGTTACCATTCCCGGCTTCAAAAGCGGTGTCTGGACCGACAATGAGTTCATCCTGGCTTGGGAAGACACCCTCTATGCCAACTCTGACAAAGACTTTAACGACCTGGTCGTAATGGTTGAGTCAGTGCTCCCGGTACCTGAGCCCGGCACTCTGGCCCTGCTGGGTCTGGGTCTGGTAGGACTGGGCGCTGCGCGTCGTCGCAAAGCCTGACCTTGTGAAGCAGTATTAAGCCGGGCTTGTCCCGGCTTTCTTATTTTTCATAAGAATGTCGACGAATCATACGCTCGCAACGCCCTCGCATTAACTCCTGTCCATTATCTTTACACGTCCTGTCTCACCCTTTCATTTTCCTTTTATCTATCAGTTAGTTATAGATCTGGCACGACTAGTGCTTATTAACAAACGTGAAAGATCAAACCATCAGAGGGATTTACCATGAGAACAACGAATAAAATATTGGCAGGCGTTGCGGCACTTACGTTATCCACCTCAGCGCTTGCGTTTCCGGTCGACTTAACGTCTGTGGAAGGGCGCTTCGAGAACCCGGTGGGAGGCACCAAGGTTCAGGGCGTGGGCACAGACACCATCACATGGGGACTGCCCGGCCATTCCCAGAGCGGCTACAAGTTCGCGGCACCCGGCGGTCTTCCTGCGACGATCCTGGATGATTCCGCCTTTACCCTGGGCACGTTCACTCATATCAACCAGCCCATCAAAGGCGACGGGATCACCGGTGTAGATCTCACCATTGATATGGGTTTTGCTGGTTTCGGAGATTCCGGCAATGCGACGGGAACCTTTGTGTTCAGTCACGATGAAACCCTGAATAACGCCCCGGTTGACAGCTGCGTTCTGTGGCTTCCGTTCGTGGGATGCATCTGGACCGTCACGCAAAATACCGGACCGGTTGACGATCAGGTAATCCTGGAAGATGCCTTTGTCAGCAGTTCAGAATTCCAGCTGGGCGATAACATCTATTCACTGGAGCTGATTGGCTTCGCTGGCGAGAACCTGTCCGAGTTTCTCACCGGGGAAGGCAGCACGAACTCCATCGATCTCCTGGCGAGGCTGAACGTGAGCGCGGCCCCCGTTCCTGAGCCTGGCACACTGGCACTTCTGAGCCTTGGCCTGCTTGGCCTGGGCGCAGCGCGTCGCCGCAAGATCTAAGCGCTCTCTGGCCACATTAGCCGGGCTTTTAGCCCGGCTTTTTCATGCGTCGAGTTAATTTACACAAGAAGACGAGTTTGCGGTGACTTTCTATCGTTCCGTGAACCCGGAGCACTAATTCAGGCAGCATACACAGTCATTTTCCGATACAGTAAAGTAGCATTACCGGCGAGACTGGAAAGTCACGCAAAATAATCGATACGCCACCCAGACAAGCAGTTGGTTAACCATGTTAAGGAAGACACTGGACCAGTTCCCCGTTGCGCGCCCCTACCTGATCGTTATCGCCATCGCTATCGCGCTGTTCTGGCCGACCTGGTTCCGCCTGACTACGGAGTGGTTGAAGTGGGAGCAGGTACTCGCCCACGGCCTGCCGACTTTTCTTATCTTTATCGGGCTATTGCTGATCCATCCGCCAACGCCTGCCACAATCAGGTCAAAACAGCGGTTTCCGGTTATTGGCAGCCTGACGCTTATTGTCGTCGTCGGATTATGGGCGCTTATGGAGCTCGTCCGGATCGACACCCTTACCTATCTCATGCTGCCAGCGGGGCTTTTGGCTTTGTGTTGGGCTCTGCTCGGCTGGGGAGCTACTCTCCGGTTTTTACCCTATGTGCTGCTCTTTGGACTATCGCTCCCAATCTGGGCCGACCTGGTGCCCTACCTGGTCATTCTGGCCACCGCGGTTGTGACCAAGCTGGTTTCCAACATGGGGGTAACGGCCCTGATTGAGGGGGCCAATATCACCTTGCCCTACGGCCGGCTGGTGATAGCTGATGGCTGCTCCGGCATCCGTTATTTTGCGATTTCCATCCTGATCGCCATGATGGTGGCCATACTGAATGACTTCCGCTGGAAAGGCTGGGTTGCTGCCGTCACAACGGGCATTGTATTGGCGCTGGTGGTGAACTGGGTGCGGATCACAGCATTGGTCATCATTGCTTACCAGAGCAATATGGAAAGCAGCCTGGTGGCCGATCATGAAACTTTCGGCTGGGCAATTTATGCGGCGTTTGTGATTCCGGCCTTGTGGCTGGCGCCGGTGCGCCGGCGGGAAACGAATGACCTGGGAGAACCACCACCAGTGCTCCCCAAGGCCTTCGGTACTGTCGTCGTGGCGTTTCTGATTGGACCGCTGGGCATCAGCCTCGCGCACTCAAGGTCAGCCACCAGCCATGAATGGACTCTGGCTCTGGCGGAATCATCCCCGGAGAACGGGGCCGTCCTCCCTCTGGAACTCAATCTCCCGGAGACTTTAAGCCAACGTATGTGGCGCGCAGGCCCCGGGACCTGGGTATCGCTCGCACAGAGTCGAAAAAGTGAACCAGAAGCCAAGCTGGTGCCCTATTTACCGCCGCGGGTGACGGGTGGAAGCTGGTTCCTCACAAGTCTGGGAGAAAACTACGGCGACGATATCCGCATCTACCAACGCCTGTCGGATCAGCGGCGAGTCGTAAGTGTCGAACGCT
>CAZHAY010000035.1:16420-24957 GCA_964530545.1 uncultured Marinobacter sp. | reverse complement strand
GCGGGTCGCCCAGATTCTCGTTCGCCGTCGCAAGAACAATCCCTTGCTGGTGGGTGAGGCCGGCGTTGGCAAGACCGCCATCGCCGAAGGGCTTGCCCGTCGCATTGTGGATGGCCAGGTACCGGAGATTATTTCCGACGCGGTCGTCTATTCCCTGGATCTGGGCGCATTGCTCGCCGGCACCAAGTATCGCGGTGATTTCGAGAAACGCCTGAAAGGCCTGTTGGCTGAGCTTAAGAAAGAAAAGCGGGCGATTCTGTTTATTGATGAGATCCACACCATCATCGGCGCGGGCTCTGCGTCCGGCGGTGTCATGGATGCCTCAAACCTGCTCAAGCCCATGCTGAGCTCGGGTGAAATCCGCTGTATCGGCTCGACGACCTTCTCGGAATTCCGGGGTATCTTCGAGAAAGACAGCGCGCTGGCCCGTCGTTTCCAGAAAATTGATGTGAACGAGCCCAGCGTTGAGGACACCTATCAGATCCTCAAGGGGCTCAAGCCTCACTTTGAGAAACACCACGACCTGAAATACACCGACAAGGCGTTACGGGTAGCTGCCGAGCTGGCGGATCGCTACATCACGGACCGTCACCTGCCGGACAAGGCCATCGATGTGATCGACGAAGCGGGCGCCCGTCAGCGGCTGCTGCCGGAAGCCAAGCGTCGCAAGGTGATTGGCGTATCGGCCATTGAAGACGTGGTCGCTACCATCGCCCGGATCCCGCCGAAGAATGTGTCCAGCAGCGACAAGAACCTGCTGCGCAATCTGGAGCGGGACCTGAAGATGACCGTATTCGGTCAGGATACCGCCATCGACTCCCTGGCTAACGCCATCAAACTGGCCCGGGCCGGCCTCAAGGCCCCGGAGAAACCGGATGGTGCCTTCCTGTTCGCCGGTCCCACCGGTGTGGGTAAGACCGAAGTCACCCGACAGTTGGCGAAGGTGTTGGGCATCGAGCTGGTGCGCTTCGATATGTCGGAATACATGGAACGCCATACCGTCTCACGTCTGATCGGTGCGCCGCCGGGCTATGTGGGCTTTGACCAGGGCGGTCTGCTGACGGAAGCGGTCAACAAACACCCGCACTGTGTGCTGCTGCTTGACGAGATCGAGAAGGCGCACCCGGAAGTGTTCAACCTGTTGTTGCAGGTGATGGACCACGGCACCCTGACCGACAATAACGGCCGCAAGGCTGACTTCCGCCATGTGATTCTGGTGATGACAACCAACGCGGGTGCGGAAGACATCAGCCGCCGCTCGATCGGTTTCCAGGAGCAGGACCACAGCACCGATGGCATGGAGGTAATCAACCGGATGTTTACGCCCGAGTTCCGTAACCGGCTGGATTCCATCATTCAGTTCGGTGGTCTGACGCCGGAAACCATTACCCATGTGGTCGACAAGTTCCTGACCGAGCTTCAGGCCCAGCTGGACGAGAAGCACGTTGTCCTGCACGTGGACGACGAAGCCAAGTTGTGGCTCGCCGAGAAGGGGTATGACCCGAAGATGGGAGCTCGTCCGATGGCACGGCTGATCCAGGACAAGATCAAGCGTCCGTTAGCGGAGCAGATCCTGTTCGGTTCCTTGTCTGACAACGGCGGTGAGGTGCATGTCCACCTCAAGGACGACGAACTGGTGTTCGAGTATGAGAACGAGCCGGCAGAAGCGATCTAGTTTCTGACTGGGGGTACAGCGCAACAAAGAAAGCCCCGCCTCGGCGGGGCTTTCCTGTATGCAGATGTCAGATCGCGAAGAACATCGCGACAACGGTCTTAACGGGCGCGGTAAACGATGCGGCCCTTGCTCAGGTCATAGGGAGTGAGCTCAACCTTGACCTTGTCACCGGTCAGGATGCGAATGTAGTTTTTGCGCATCTTGCCGGAGATGTGAGCAGTAACAACGTGACCGTTGCTCAGTTCGACACGGAACATGGTGTTCGGAAGGGTGTCAACAATTACCCCTTCCATTTCAACGACATCTGATTTCGCCATTCAGTAAGAACCTCTTTTGATTGGGTATCCGTAAGTCCGGAGTGGCGCCAATTCTGCCTGATTCGTGCGCCATTGGCAAAAATTGGGGCATTCTGCAGAAAATCAAGGTAAGCAGAAATTCGCTGCCGGTGTGGCTTCAGTCGGATTGAGCTTCCGGGGTAAAGGCCTGCCAGGTGCCGTCCAGAAGGGCTTCAATCGGCTGGAACCGGGTTTTATAGTTCATTTTCGGGCTCTCGGCAATCCAGTATCCCAGGTACACCCAGGGGAGTCCCCGCTTGCGGGCTTCCTCCACCTGCCACAAGACAGCCAGGGTGCCAAGCCCGCGGTGCTCGTGCTCCGGGTGGAACATGGTGTAGATGGCCGAGAGTCCGTCATCCAGCATGTCGATGACTGCCAGTCCAAGCAGTTCGTCGCCTTCGGACATTTCCAGAAACCAGCTGTCGGTCGCGCCCTCGATCAGAAACGACAGGAACTGGTCCCTGGATGGCGGGTACATATCGCCATCCTCATGCCGCTCATTGATGTAGTGGGCGTAAAGCTGGTAGTACCGCTCGGTAAACTGGGCAGGGACCAGCCGGAACCGGATATCCTGGTTACGTTTCCAGGTCCGGCGCTGGGAACGGTTGGCCTGAAAGGCCCGGGCGTCGAGACGGACCGGCACACAGGCGTTACAGTGTTCGCAATGAGGGCGGTAATAGTGAGAGCCGCTGCGGCGAAAGCCCAGTGTTGTCAGTTGGGAGTAGAGCCGTTTGCTCACTTTTGCTCGCGGGTCTACAAACATGGTAGTCGCGTCACGGCCTGGCAGGTAACTGCAGCTGTGGGCCGGTGTGGCGAAAAATACCAGCGTTCTGAGGCTGCTCATGGAGAAGACTCCGGGCTAGTGCCCCGCCAGGTCCAGTCCAGTTGCCACTGTACCTGATGCGGTGACTGGTCGATGTTCTCCTGCAGTATAGATAAAAAATCGGAGCGCCGGATAGTGCGCGCGCCCATCCGTAAGAGATGAGGGCTTTCCACCTGACAGTCCATCATTCGATAGCCGCTCTGGGTCAGCTGGCCGCACAGGTGCACGAGTATGGTCTTGGAGGCATCGGGCTCCAGCGAGAACATGGATTCGCCAAAAAAACAGCGACCAATTGCGATGCCATAAAGGCCGCCTACCAGCTCGCCAGCCGGGTTCCAGGCTTCGATTGAGTGGGCGTACCCCTGTCGGTGCAGGTCGATATAGGCCTGTTCCATGTCCTGGGTTATCCAGGTGCCTTCCGGCCGCGTGCTGCCACACAGGCGTATCACCCGCCGGAACGCCCGGTCTGTGGTGATCTCGAAATACTGGCGGTTCAGGGTCCGGCGGAGACTCCGGGATATATGGATGTCGTCAGGAAACAGTACACACCGGGGGTCCGGTGACCACCAGAGAATAGGCTGCTCCTCGCTGTACCAGGGGAAAATCCCGTGGCGATAGGCATACAGCAGCCGGTCGGGAGACAGGTCGCCTCCCAACGCTAGCAGGCCGTCCGGATCATCAAGGGCGTGTTCTGCCGGAGGGAACCACAGGTACTCCGGGTCCAGCCAGGGCAGGGCGCTCATGTTAGCGCCCCCGGATGATCACCCCGCACCGGGGCGGGGACTGACCTCGGGTCAGGACAACTGATCGAGAAACTTTTCAGCATCAAGGGCGGCCATACAGCCGAAACCGGCGGAGGTTACAGCCTGTCGGTACACGTGATCGGCAACGTCGCCAGCGGCGAACACCCCAGGCACACTGGTTTCTGTGGCCATGCCTTCAAGGCCGCTGCGAATCCGGATGTAGCCGCCTTCCATATCCAGCTGGCCTTCAAAAAGGTCGGTATTGGGGCGATGGCCGATGGCGATAAATACACCGGCCAGGTCCAGGTCCCGGGTGCTGTTGTCTTCGGTGCTGCGAATACGCATACCGGTGACGCCGGTATTGTCGCCAAGCACTTCGTCCAGGGTATGGTTCCAGACGATGTTGACGTTGCCGTTGCGGGCTTTTTCAAACAGTTTGTCCTGCAGGATCTTTTCGGCACGTAACTTGTCACGTCGATGGACAAGCGTTACCTCATCGGCAATGTTCGAGAGATAAAGCGCCTCTTCCACAGCGGTGTTGCCGCCACCAATAACGGCAACCTTCTGTTTTCGGTAAAAGAACCCGTCGCAGGTGGCACAGGCTGAAACTCCCTGGCCTTTGAATTTCTCTTCGGATTCCAGGCCCAGATACATGGCCGATGCGCCGGTGGCGATAACCAGTGCGTCACAGGTGTACTCACCACTGTCGCCCTTCAGGCGAAAGGGGCGATTGCGCAGGTCCGCTTCATTGATGGTGTCGTAGACGACATTGGTATCGAAGCGCTCGGCATGCTTCAGCATGCGCTGCATCAGCTCAGGTCCCTGTACACCATCGTTATCGCCGGGCCAGTTATCTACATCGGTGGTGGTGGTAAGCTGGCCGCCGACTTCAAGGCCGGTAATCAGTGTCGGATTCAGGTTGGCTCGGGCGGCGTAAACGGCGGCGGTGTAACCAGCCGGGCCTGAGCCGAGGATGATCAGTCGGGAATGTTTGCTGTTAGTCATTGCTCATCTCTTGGAGTTGGGGCAACCCACAGACTGTTGCCGCATTACTGTGATTATGAGTATCGGGGCGTGTCCCTGTCTATCAAGGAGCGGACCGTGCGTCAGAGGACGCGGTAACCACAGGCAAGTTCGGGCCAATAGCCTATCAGTTGCCTCGCTGTAGGCGAATTGAATTACTGCAATTCGAGCCATTGATTCGCTCTATCAGAACGTAACCAGGCCGGATTTATCCCCTGCCTATGACCGGTACCTGCTCCAGCAACTGGCGTACCCGGACCTCGCCTTTGCCGCTGTCGCCCTGTTCCAGCCGGTGGCTGGCGATCGCCGGAAACACCGCCTGGACATCATCGGGTAACACGTGGTGACGGCCATCCATTAGGGCCCAGGCCCGGGCAGCGCGAACCAGCCCGAGGCCGGCTCTTGGCGACAACCCGTATAGCAGTCCGGGCATGCGCCGGCTTGCTTCCAGCAGGCCCTGGACGTAATCCAGCAGCGCCGGGCTGGTGCTGATCCGTTCAACGCCCTGCTGCAGGGTCCGAAGATCGTCGGCGGTAAACATGGTGCGCAGGCGTTCGGTCATCTGCCGCCGGTCTTCGCCTTCCAGCAGTTCACGCTCGGCCCGCGGGTCCGGATAGCCCAGTCGCAGGCGCATCAGGAAGCGGTCCAGCTGGGATTCCGGTAATGGATAGGTGCCTCCCTGTTCCACCGGGTTCTGGGTTGCGATAACGAAGAACGGCCAGGGCAGCGGGCGGGTTTCTCCCTCAATGGATACCTGCCGTTCTTCCATGGCCTCAAGCAGGGCGCTCTGGGTCCTCGGCGAGGCCCGGTTCACCTCATCAGCCAGCACCAGCTGGGCGAAGATCGGCCCCGGATGGAATACCAGCGCACCGGCTTCCCGGTCGTACATGGAAAACCCCAGCACATCTGCCGGCAACAAGTCGTTGGTGAACTGTATGCGCTGATAGGTCAGGCCCATAATGCTGGCCAGGGCATGGGACAGGGTCGTCTTGCCCATGCCGGGGATGTCTTCGATCAGCAGGTGGCCCCTGGCCAGCAGGCCACACAGCGCCAGCCGGATCTGGGGCTCTTTGCCAAGTACGATCTGGTTGAGCTCGGTGACGGCAGCATCGATCAGTTTTTTCATGGAGATTCCGGTTCCGGTTCAGTCACGAACCCGTTTGAGCAGGTCGCCGTACGCGTCGATGCGCCGGTCCCTGAAATAGGGCCAGATGCGCCGGATGGCATCAGTGCGCTGCCGGTCAATATCAGCCATTAGTACGGCTTCCTCGCGTTCATTCGCCCGTGCCAGGAATTCCCCCTGGGGTCCGCAGATAAAGCTGTTGCCCCAGAACAGCACGCCGTCCCCCTGACCCGTGGGGTCAGGTTCGGTTCCGATGCGGTTTGGCGCGATGACCGGAAGATTATTGGCGATGGCGTGGCCCCGCTGGACCGTGACCCAGGCGTCGAGCTGTCGAGCCTGTTCGTCCGGTTCGTCGGTCACATCCCAACCGATGGCAGTGGGGTAAATAAGCACTTCGGCACCGGCCAGTGCCATCAGGCGGGCGGCTTCCGGATACCACTGATCCCAGCAGACCAGCAGGCCAAGCCGGCCTACGGAGGTCTCAATGGGGGTAAACCCGCTTCGCCCATCGTTAAAGGCGGCGTCTCCCGGGGTGAAGTAGAATTTTTCGTAAAACCCGGGGTCATCGGGAATGTGCATTTTCCGGTAGAGGCCGGCAACTGATCCGTCAGCCTCAAACACCACGGCGGTATTGTGGTAAACGCCGTTCATGCGTCGCTCAAAGATCGACCCGACCAGCACGACACCAAGTTCACGAGCCAGTGCTGCAAGCCGTTCTGTCGTAGGGCCGGGTATGGGTTCCGCGAGGTCGAACACCGCCGTATCTTCTGACTGGCAGAAGTACAGGGTTGCGTGCAGCTCCTGAAGTACGATGAGTTGCGCACCGTCGGCTGCGGCTTGCCGGATCAGTCGTTCGCTGGTGGCAAGGCTGACTCGCTTGTCCGGATCGCCGGCTTGCTGGATGGCGGCGACCCGCAGGTTGTTCGAACTCATAACTGTACGACTCCTGCAGGCAGCTGCATGGTCACGCAATGGAGACTGCCGTGCTGGTGGATCAGCGGGCGGCAGTGAATCGGTATGATTTCACGATCCGGAAAGAGTTCCCCGAAGGTGGACAGCGCTGCCTGATCCTGGGGCACATCGTAAACCGGTACCAGAACCGCGCCGTTGATGATCAGGAAGTTGGCGTAGGTGGCTGGCAGACGCTGGCCATCCTCGTCATGGATCGCTTCGGGCCAGGGCAGCGGCGTCAGTTTGTAGGGCATGCCGTCGAGTCGCCGGAATTGACGAAGCTCTTCTTCCATGGCGGTCAGTGCCGGATAATGCTCGTCATCCGGGTCGTCGCAACGAACGTAACAGATATGGTCCGGAGCTGCGAAACGCGCCAGGGTATCAATATGGCTGTCGGTATCGTCCCCGGCCAGATAGCCATGGTTGAGCCAGAGTACCCGTTTCGCGCCCAGGGTTTCTCCCAGCAACCCCTCGATGGTACCGCGATCGTAGCGTGGATTGCGGGTGGGGGTCATCAGGCATTCGCTGGTGACCAGTAATGTCCCTTCGCCATCGGATTCCAACGATCCGCCTTCCAGCACAAAGTCCACCTGGTCCAGTGGTGTTTCACCAAAACCGCCGCCTTCGGCGAGATGACGGTTCAGGGCGTCGTCTTTTTCCCAGGGGAATTTGCCGCCCCAGGCGTTGAAGCGGAAGTCCAGCAGGCGAACGCCGTCGGGGGTGGTCACGGCAAGCGGTCCATGGTCCCGGGCCCAGGTATCGTTGGCGGGGGCGGAGATGCAATGGGCCCGCCCCGGCAGGTTGTTATCCCGCGCCCACTGGTTCAGTTCCCGGTCCAGTTTTTCAGTACGGAAAACCTGTTCGCAACTGATCAGCAAGTGCTGAAAACGCAGTACGGCCCTGGCAATGGCCAGAAACACCGGCTCCGCTTCGGCCAGGGTGTGGAACCAGTCGGTACCGGGGTGAGGCCAGGTAAGCATGACGGCGCTCTGTGGCGCCCATTCGGCAGGCATCGCGCGTGTCGAGGTCAAGGTAGCAACCATCCTGTCAGTGATTCGGAATCAGGAATACCGCCATGGGCGATTTCCACGGGACGGGCCGCATTCTACCGGTTTGACGCCGGACCTCACAGCCCGGGAGCTTCCGAATCAGCGATTATGTCGGGCGACGGCGTGGATGACGTGGTCGTACTCGAAGTACACCACGAAGCCATCATAGTGCCATTGGGAAATCGGGGGTTCACCAACAGGGCCCGACATACTGGCAGGATCACCGAACTTCTGCCGCACGGTGGCCCGGGACAGGCCGGTGCGAGGCAGGGCCATAGCGTCCCGATCACCCTGGGACATGATGGGTACCTTGACCTGGTCTGCCTGAGCCGGCTGTGGCAAGCCGGCCAGGGTGAAAACGGCCAGACCTGCAGCGAATGCGACAGACATCAGTTTGATCATGGTCAGTTCTCCTGAAACTTCGGTAACGTTTGAGCCTATTATTGCGACGGACGCCCGCTCTGTCTCTGGCGAATCTGCCAGCCCATGACGTGCTTCGCAATCTGCTGGCGGTCGGCTTCGGATAATTCGATGAAGGTCGTATGTATCTGTTCCAGATCCGGCGGGGTGCTTTCGTCCGGCGGCGTTACGGCCACAACTTCTGCCCGTGCCCTTGGCTGACAGAGTTCCGGCGGGAGTGTGAGCCGGAGGGCGAGTATCGTTCCCATGGCCAGTTCTCCCCGGGGAGCGTCAAAGCTTACCCCGCCTTCACTCAGGGTTACGGTACGCAAGTATTCCGGTTGCAAGGGATTTTGCGCAAGGGCGATAATGCGCGCCAACGTATCAATCCTGCTGTTCATGGTTTTGAGCAGGGC
>CAZHAY010000035.1:0-16320 GCA_964530545.1 uncultured Marinobacter sp. | reverse complement strand
GGGGTTTAGGGTCAGGGGCATGACACGGGCCTGTTCCGAGGAACGGCGGACTCGCGCCGCCGCCGGGTTTCCGGCAGAATACCCGTTTTTTGAAGAGTTTAGCAGCTTCCCGAAAGCAAGACAGGCGACCTGTATGTTCCGACCTCTTTCGTTCTATATCGGCCTGCGGTACACCGCGGCCAAAAGACGGAATCACTTTATCTCCTTTATCTCTCTCACCTCCATGATCGGTCTGATGCTGGGGGTGGCGGTACTGATTATCGTGCTTTCGGTAATGAACGGCTTTGACCGGGAGCTCAAGGAGAAAGTCCTGGGCATGGTGCCCCACGCGGTCGTCAAGGGCGACCCCTACCTCGCTGACTGGGAGGCGGTGGATCAGCGGGTGAGCGAGCACCCCCGGGTATTGGCCGCGGCCCCCTTTATTGAGGGTCAGGGCATGGTGACCGGCGGCGGCAATGTTCGCGGCGTGCTGATTCAGGGCATCCTTCCGGAGCAGGAAGAGAGCGTCTCCATCATCTCCAGCCAGATGATCGAAGGCAGCCTGCAGGATCTGGCGGCCGGGGAGTTCGGCATTATCATCGGTCGGCCCCTGGCGGTGAGTCTGCGCCTGCACCTGGGAGATAAGCTGACGGTGGTGTTACCGGAAGCGTCCGTGAGCCCGGCAGGCGTTATGCCCCGGCTTAAACGTTTTACGGTAGCGGGAATTTTCAGCACCGGTGCTGAGCTAGATGGCAACTACACGCTGATTCATATGGATGATGCCGCCAAACTGATGCGCACCGGCGGGCTGGCGGAAGGGGTTCGGCTGCTGGTGGATGACCTCTTTGCCGCGCCCCGGGTAGTAGAAGAAGCCGCTCTCAGCCTGGGCGGCCGTTATTTTATCTCCGACTGGACCCGGACCCACGGCAGCCTCTTCAGCGCCATTCAGATGGAGAAAACCATTATCGGACTGTTGCTGATGTTTATCGTCGCGGTTGCAGCGTTCAACATCGTGTCGACCCTGGTGATGGTGGTAACGGACAAAACGGCGGATATCGCGATTCTGCGGACCATGGGCGCCACGCCCGGGCGCATCATGAGAATCTTCATGATCCAGGGGGCGATTATCGGTGTGTTTGGAACCCTGGTGGGGACAGGGCTGGGTATTCTCGGCGCGCTGTATATCAGCGACCTTATCAGCGGACTGGAGCGCCTGCTGAATCATCAGTTCCTCAATGCCGATGTCTATTTCATCAGTTACCTGCCATCGGACCTGCAGTGGCCCGATGTGGCCATCATCAGCAGCGCTGGCCTGATCATGAGTCTGCTCGCGACCCTGTATCCGGCGTGGCGCGCATCCCGTATTGATCCGGCGGAGGCGCTCCGTTATGAGTGAGGGAGTGAACATGCAAGCCGACTCACGGCCCGTGATTCAATGTGAACGACTGACCCGCACCTATAACGAGGGCCCGGTCAGCCTGACCATTTTCTCTGATATTTCGCTGACCGTGAATGCGGGTGAAACCGTGGCGATTGTGGGCAGCAGTGGCGCTGGCAAGACAACCCTGCTGAACTTGCTGGGCGGGCTGGATAAACCGTCGACAGGCGAGATCCGTATCTGTGGAGAGCAGATTCACCGCATGAGCGAAGCCCGCAGGGCGCGTTTCCGCAACCGCCATCTGGGGTTTGTCTACCAGTTCCATCATCTGCTGCCGGAGTTTTCTGCCCGGGAGAACGTTATGCTTGCCTGCACCCTGGGTGGCATGTCTGTGCGTCAGGCGCGGGGCAAAGCAGATGCGATGCTGGCGCAGGTGGGCCTGGCTGAAAGGCTGGATCACAAGCCGGGGGAGTTGTCAGGGGGGGAGCGTCAGCGAGTCGCTATCGCCCGGGCCCTGGTCAATGAGCCAGAGTGCGTTCTGATGGATGAACCGACCGGAAACCTGGATGAGCAAACGGGGCAGAGCGTCCAGCGATTGATTGAAGCGCTCCGCGACCGTCTTGGCATTGCGTTCGTGGTAGTGACTCATGATATGAGCATGGCACGGAGCCTGGGGCGGGTGCTCAAGCTGGAACACGGCCGTCTGCATCCGCTTGAATCATAGTGTCCGGCGGCGCTGGCGCCAGTCCTTGCGGACTTTACGGCGCCAGAGATACTGGATCGTCAGATAGCTGAGACATGACATTGCCGTAGCGACCGCGATGGAGCCGACGTACAAAGGTACGCCAATATCAACAATTCGTTCGCTGAGCCATTGCCATGACAACTGAAACTCAAAAGCGGTTACTGGCCTGCCCAGTAACAGTGATCCGACCCGGTAGTTGAAGTAGAAGACGGGAGGCATGGTAAGTGGATTGGTGATCCACACCAGGGCAACGGAAAGTGGCAGGTTGGCGTTGATCAGCAGTGCCCCAAAGGCTGCTGCCACCATCTGGAACGGCATGGGGATAAACGCAAAGAACAGCCCGACAAGGAAGGCGCGGGCGACGCTGTGGCGGTTGATGTGCCAGAGGTTAGGCTCATGAATGATATCCCCGAGGAAGCGCAGTGACTCAATCGAGCTCATCTTCTCCGCGGACGGTATGTAACGTTTCATGAACTTTTTAGGCATATTAACGAACAGCCTGTCTACCAGGGCGACCCGAAACCACAATCGGGGCTGTCTGCGCCTACGTGATTGGACAACAAGGTTCAGTTAAGCCTTGTGCGATAGGGACGGTCTGACCAATGGGGACAGGGATCGCCGCCTTTGCCTGTGGCGTCATCATACTTTACTCAGGGCTTTTTGTGCCACTCCCTGTGCTGGTGGGTGCGGGGTTCTCCATACTCGTACTTTGCGTCAGACCCCGGTTTTTTCCTGTCTTATCGCGAACATGGGTGCTTTGCCTTCTGGCCGGCCTGATCTGGGCGGCGCTGTTTGCGCAATGGCGCCTGGCCGATCGCCTTGATCCCGCACTTGAAGGGGAGCCGGTCACGGTGTCGGGCTATCTCTGTTCCGTTCCTGAACCTGGTGCCTGGAGCAGTGTTCGCTTCAGCTTATGTCTGACTTCGGAGCGGCCGGCGGGGATCCCCCATCGCCTGCGGTTAGCCTGGTATGGCGACCACGCGTCACTGGCCGTACCCAGTCCACTGACGGTTACGGTGGTTCTGAAGCGCCCCCATGGCGCCGTCAACCCCGGCGGTTTCCGGTATGAAAGCTGGCTGTTCCGGCAGGGTTTCGGCGCCACCGGATCAGTTCGTGCGGTAGAAGCGAACCCTGAGGGTTACTGCGGCGCGACCTGTCGCTACCATCGCTGGCGGCAGGGCCTGGTCAGTTTCGCCGATACCGCTTTGCACGGCATGGACCAAAAGCCGCTGGCGCTGTCTCTCCTGCTGGGTTACCGCGGCCAACTGGAAAATGAACAGTGGGATGTTCTGGCGGCTACCGGAACCATTCATCTGGTCGCCATTTCCGGACTGCATCTTGGTATGGTGGCCGGTCTGGTTGGGTTGCTGCTACGTTGGCTGCTCGCTCATTTGCCGGGGCAGATCTCATCGCGCCGGCAACGTCTCTGGCTGTGGTGGGGTGTCACAGTGACGGCGCTTGGGTACGCGCTCCTTTCTGGCTTCACCGTACCGACCCGGCGCGCGCTTGCGATGGTTGCGATTGCGGGCTGGCTGGTGCTGGGCGGGCGCTTGTCCGGGGTCTGGCAGGGGTGGTTGATTGGCCTGGGGCTGGTGTTGCTGACAGACCCGTTCGGTCCGCTGGATCAGGGTTTCTGGCTGTCATTCGGCGCCGTTGCGGTGCTTATCCTCGTATTCAGTCGGTCGCAGGGCAGGCCTGGTCCGGTAAAAGGGTTGGTGGTAGCGCAGCTGGCTGTGTTTGCCGGCCTCTGGCCGATGCTGTCCACGCTCGACCAGACCGCGGCGTGGGCCGGGCTGGCCGCGAACATCTTCGCCATTCCCTGGCTATCGCTGGTGATCATGCCGCTGCTTATGGTGGCCGGTGCGCTCATGGCGTTCCTGGGCGGTACATTGCCTGAGCCGGTGTTGTCTGTACTGGATGGGGCGTTGGGCATTTTATGGTGGGTGCTGGCCACGCTGGCAGGCATAGAGCTACCCGGCGGGCGGTTGCCATTCTGGACTGCGGGCGCTGTGGCGGTAGCGACACTGATGGCGCTCTGGCTGCCAGACAGGCGTTTTGCAGTGGCCTGCATGCTGGTAGCCGCGATGATATTGCTGGGCGACAGTAATACCGGCGAAACCGCCTGGCGCTCTGCGCCACGGGTATGGGTCTGGGATGTGGGGCAGGGGACATCCGTGCTCGTTGAGCATAAGGGACAGACGCTGCTCTACGATACCGGCCCCGAGTCGGCGACTGGCTACAATGCGGTCGAAGATGTGCTGGTGCCTTCCCTGGCCCGGGCCGGGATTCATACCGTGGACATTCTGGTTGTCAGTCACGGGGATTCCGACCATGCGGGTGGTCTGGAGCCATTTCTGGCTCACTTCCAGCCCGGGCGCATCATTGCCGGTGAGCCGGAACGATTGCCGATAAGTCTCAGAGAACAGGCTGACTCATGCCGCGATTACCCGGCGCTGACGGTAGGGCAGGTAGCAGTGCGGTTCTGGCAGGCTGGCGCGGCCCTCGCCCGTAACGACTCCAACGACCATTCCTGCGTCGTTATACTGGACTATGGCGGTCACCAGGTGCTTTTGCCAGGTGACATCTCCGCCCGGGTCGAGCGTCAGTTGCTGGCGGATATACCGCAACTGGCGGACCGGGAGGGGAGCCTGGTGCTGCTCGCCGCGCACCATGGGAGTAAAACCTCATCCGGTGCCGGTTTTGTCAAAGCGCTGGCGCCAGACCTGGTCGTTTTTACCGCCGGCTATCGCCACCGCTACGGCCATCCTCATCCGGATGTTGTGGCGCGCTTCGAATCCGCCGGCAGCACGATGTTTAATACCGCGACTACGGGTGCGCTGCGACTGACCCTCACCAACGACGGTATCGACGTCCTTCCCTGGCGGGACAAGGCACCCTTCTGGATACGTCCGTCGGAAGAGGTTGCCCGAACCCGTAGTGAGTAATCCTTCCCATACGTAGCGTTCGGCTGTGGTCTGATTCCATGGCTATGCTAAAGTAGCGCCGCTTGTAACAGATCAGGGGAGAGTGTGCGTGTTTGAGCTTCTGAAAGCGGGTGGCATCGTCATGGTGCCCATCGTGTTGTGCTCCATCGTGGCGCTGGCCATCATACTGGAGCGTCTCTGGACCTTGCGTCCGTCCCGCGTTGCACCACCGGATGTCATCGCGGAACTCTGGCGCTGGATCAAAGCCCGGGAGCTCAACGGCCGTAAGCTCAAGGTATTACAGGCCTCTTCACCCACCGGGCGGGTTCTGGCCAGTGGACTGATGAACGCCAAGCATGGCCGGGAGGTCATGAAAGAAAGTATTGAGCAGGAAGCTACCCAGGTCATCCATGAGCTGGAGCGTTTTCTGAATCCGCTGGGGACCATTGCCACCATTTCTCCGTTACTCGGCCTGCTGGGAACGGTTATTGGCATGATCAAGGTATTCTCCCGGATGCAGGGTGCGGGGGCGGCCAATATCTCTACGCTGTCCGGTGGTATCTCTGAAGCGTTGATCACAACCGCAGCGGGGTTGACGGTTGCCATTCCTGCGCTGATTGCTCATCGGTACCTGATCCGTCGGGTCGATGCGCTGGTTGTAGGCATGGAGCAGGAAGCGGTCCGCCTGGTGGAAGTGGTCCACGGCGATCGGGAAATTGACGTCGAGGGAGCCTGACACCCGTGAAATTCCAACGCCAGCGTAGCCACGAAGTGGGCGTGGATCTCACGCCTCTGATTGACGTGGTTTTCCTGTTGCTGATCTTCCTGATGGTGTCCACAAGGCTTCCTGACGAGGCTCACCTGGATATTCAGTTGCCGACGGCCGACGGCACGTCCATTACCACAGAAGTTGAGCAGATCGAACTGGTGGTAAACGCGGAAGGGCATTACATTGTGAACGGGCGCACGCTGATCAATAATCGGCGCAATACCCTGGAACAGGCGATCCAGGATGTGGCCGGGGGCAGTCATACACTGCCGTTCGTGATCACCGCTGACGCCCGTACCGCCCATGAGTTTGTTATCCGGGCCATGGATGTTGCCGGCAAGCTGGGTTTTAACCGGATCAGTTTTACCACGGACCCCACATCGGATGATTGATGTGCGCCCCTGGTCCACGCGGGCCGGGCGCACATCCGTTTCGACAACCATCTGGCAGGCTAATGAATCAAGCTGAAGCTTCTAACTGGCAGACATACCGTCGTCTGCTGAAGTACGTTAAACCGTTCTGGGCTGCGTTCTCGCTGGCGGTGGTGGGTAACATCATCTATGCCGCTGCCTCGACCGGTATGGCGGCAGCCATGGAATACATCATCGAAGCCATCGAAAACCCCAGCGCCCAGAGCCGCATGATACTGACCGGAATGATTGTCGGTGTGTTTGCCTTCCGCGGCGTAGGCACCTTTATGGGGGAGTATTTCATCGCCTACGTCGGTCGCCATGTGGTCAATGCACTCCGTAAAGAAGTCTTTGACCGGATGCTGGCCCTGCCTTCCCGTTATTTCGACAACAACGCATCCGGACGTCTGGTGTCCAAGCTTACGTATAACGTAGAGCAGGTGGCGGATGCGTCCACCAGCGCGATAACCATCCTGTTGCGGGAAGGCCTGACCATCATCGGTCTGCTGGCGTTTATGATCTACACCAACTGGAAGCTGACACTGGTCTTTGTGGCCATCGGGCCGCTGATCGCTCTGGTCGTGAGTTATGCCAGCAAGCGTTTTCGCAAGATCAGCCAGCGGATCCAGAGCTCCATGGGGGATGTTACTCATGTATCTTCGGAGTCCATCACCGGCTACCGGGTGGTACGGACCTTTGGCGGCGAAGAGTATGAGCGCGGCCGGTTTGGTAATGTCGCCGACCGCGCTATGAAGCAGGGTCTGAAGATGGCCTCGACCCAGGCGATCGCCACGCCGGTGGTTCAGGTACTGGTGGCTCTGGCCATTGCAGCACTGGTCTGGGTGATGCTGTCGCCTGAAATCCGCGGTGGCATGAGCACCGGGCAACTGGTTGCCTTCATCACGGCGGCGGCCACCATGGCCAAGCCGATCCGTCAGGTAACCTCGGTGCACAGCAAGATTCAGAAAGGTATTGCTGCGGCCCTCGACGTCTTCGGGACCATGGACGAGGAGCCCGAACGGGATGGGGGTGAGTACGTGCCGGAGCGGGTCGAGGGCCACGTTCAGTTCAAAAACATTCGTTTCCGTTATCAGGATAATCTGGACGATGTGCTTCATGACATCAACCTGGACATTCCCGCCGGTCAGAGTGTGGCGCTGGTCGGCCGCTCTGGCAGCGGAAAGTCGACCCTGGTGAGCCTGCTGCCCCGGTTCTACGATTACTCCCAGGGGGAAATCTGCATCGACGGGCGCCCGGTTACCGACTTCACTCTGCGTGCTTTGCGAGCCCAGATTGCGCTGGTCACCCAGAACGTGGTGCTGTTCAACGATACCATTGCGGCCAATATTGCCTACGGGGATCTGCGTAACTGTTCCCGCGAGGAGATTATCGAGGCGGCACGTAAGGCCCATGCCATGGAGTTTATTGAGCGCATGCCGGACGGCCTTGAAACCATGGTGGGCGACAACGGCGTTATGCTGTCGGGCGGCCAGCGCCAGCGCCTGGCCATCGCCCGGGCACTGTTAAAGGACGCACCGATTCTGGTTCTGGACGAAGCTACATCGGCCCTGGATACGGAGTCTGAACGACATATCCAGCAGGCGCTGGAGGTTGTGATGAAAGGCCGTACCACGCTGGTCATTGCCCATCGGCTGTCGACCATCGAAAAGGCCGACCGGATACTGGTTATGGACGGGGGTCGGATTATCGAGTCCGGAAACCATGGCGAACTGCTCGCGGCTGGCGGGGCCTACGCCCAACTCCATCAGATGCAGTTCAGCGAAAACGGATGACGGACCTTACCGACCGGCTTTGGTACGGGGCGGGGAGGCCACTATGGCCACTGATGCCTCTGAGCAGACTCTACCAGGCAGTTGCCGCCCGCCGGCGTAAGCGGCTATCCGCCGCAGCCCCGGTGCTGCCGGTGCCGGTGGTCGTGGTGGGTAATATCACCGCTGGCGGCACCGGCAAATCCCCGCTTACTGCCTGGCTGGCGGCCCATTTCGCGAAGCAGGGCTGGCGTCCGGTGATTCTTTCCCGCGGCTACGGCGGCAAGGGTGCCGGAGAAAAGCCCCTGCTGGTCAGCGCCGATACCGATCCAGCCCTGGCAGGGGACGAGCCGGTCATGCTGGCAGCTCAGACCGGATGTCCGGTGATCGTACATCCGAAGCGGCTGGAATCCGCCCGGCTTGTGCTGGCCAGAAGCCTCGGCAACCTCCTGTTGTGTGATGACGGGCTGCAGCACTACGCACTGAGCCGGGATGTGGAGATTGCCGTATTTGATGGCGCCCGGGGCGTAGGTAACGGGGCAGTTATTCCTGCAGGTCCGCTACGTGAGCCCGTGGAGCGGTTACAGGAAGTGGATCTGGTCGTCGTCAACGGGCCGGCCGGACCCAGGGTTCCGGATCATCCGCGGTCGTTTACCATGAGTCTGCAACCCGCCGGCGTACGGCATCTGCTGACCGGGGAGGTCAGGGAGGCCAGTGCCTGGCTGCGGGGGCGTTCATGCATTGCCGTGGCTGGCATTGGCAACCCGGCCCGTTTTTTCAACCAGCTGACCGAGCTCGGTGCCAGGGTAGAGCCCCGGGCGTTTCCCGATCATCATCGATATACTGAGAAAGATATCGCCACCGGCGATGAGCGGCCGGTATTGATGACGGCGAAAGACGCTGTAAAGATAAGGCCATTCGCAACTGAACACTGCTGGGTACTGGATGTGGCGCCCGAACTGACAGACTCTTTTGCCCGTGCCGTGGATGAGACCCTGGAACATAAGCTGTCCATCCGCGGCCTGAATGCTTCCTTGATGCGAGAGACATGACATGGACAAGAAACTGATTGCCATGCTGGCCTGCCCGGTCTGCAAAGGCGACCTCAAGCTGGATCGCGAGCGCAACGAAATGGTCTGCTACGCCGATGGCATGGCGTTCCCGATCCGTGAAGGCATTCCAGTCATGCTCGCCAGCGAGGCGCGAACCCTGGGTGCTGAAGAACGCGTCGACCGGCCACTGGCATAACGACGTGTCTTTTATTGTTGTTATCCCGGCCCGTTATGCCTCCACACGCCTGCCCGGAAAGCCGCTGCTGGACATCGGCGGCGCGCCCATGATCCGCCATGTGTACGAGCGTGCCTGCCAGAGCAGTGCAGAGCGGGTACTGATCGCCACGGACGACCAGCGTATAGAGCAGACCTGCCGCAGGTTCGGTGCAGAGGTTGTCATGACGTCGCCCGATCACGCCAGTGGCACGGACCGGCTACAGGAAGTGGCGAAGCATCTGGCCCTGCCGGAGGATGCCCGCATTATTAACGTTCAGGGGGACGAGCCGCTGATACCGCCAGCTCTGATTGATCAGGTCGCTGAGGCGCTGGAACGTTATCAGGACGCTTCCATATCCACCCTGTGCGAGCGCATCACTGACCCGGCCGAGCTGTTCAATCCGAATGTGGTGAAAGTGGTAACAGACCACGAAGGTTATGCCCACTATTTCAGCCGGGCCCCCATCCCCTGGTTGCGGGCTGAGTGGCAGACGGGCAAGGTTCCGGAAACACTCCCGGAAGACTATCGGGCCTGGCGCCATATTGGCATCTATGGCTACCGGGCGAGCCTGCTGCATCGATTCGTCACCTGGCCGCCGGCGCCGACCGAGGTTACCGAAAGCCTGGAGCAGTTAAGAGCCCTGTATCAGGGTGCTCGTATTCATGTCAGCGAGGCCCTTGAGACGCCGCCTTCGGGCGTTGATACCGTCGAGGACCTGGAGCGGGTCCGCCAGTGGCTGACCCTGGCGTCCTGAGCTGATACCGACTTGATAGGAGAAAGTAGAATGAGCGGTCCCATCCGCGTGCTGTTCGTTTGTCTGGGCAATATCTGCCGGTCACCTACGGCTGAAGGGGTTTTTCGCCACCATGTGGAACAGCATGGTCTGTCCGACCGGGTAGAGGTGGACTCCTGCGGTACCGGTGACTGGCACGTGGGCCTGCCTCCGGATGAGCGCGCCTGTAAAGCCGCAGCCGGTCGCGGTATCGATATCGGGCAGTTACGGGCTCGTCAGTTCCAGCCCCAGGACCTGGACGAGTTTGATTACGTCCTCACGATGGACCGGCAGAACCTCGCCGATATCCGTGACATCTGGCATCAGCAGGGCGGCACCGAGCCGCGTCTGTTCCTTGAGTTTCGGCCCGGAGGTACGGAGACCGAAGTGCCGGATCCCTACTATGGCGATGACGACGGCTTCGACCACGTACTGGACCTGATCCATCAGGCCAGTGAAGGTCTGCTCGCGGACATTCAGAAGCGCCTGAACTGATGTCTCTCAGCCACCTGATCGAGAACGCCGATCTGCAGGCTTTCGGTACCATGGCCACACCGGCTACGGCCCGGTATCTGGTCAGTGCCCATAGCCCGGGGGATGCCCTGATGGCGCTTTCCAGGGCCCGCGCCGAAGGCGTGCCGATACAGGTGGTTGGCGGCGGCAGTAACCTGGTGTTCTGCGGTGATTTCCCGGGCCTGGTGCTCCATATGGCGCTGAAAGGCCGGCACTGGGAGTCTGTTGATGGCGATGAGGCCACGCTGGTGCTCGCCGCCGGTGAGAACTGGCATCAGGCCGTACTTTATGCGGCCAGCGCCGGCTACCGCGGCATTGAGAACCTGGCTCTGATACCTGGAACGGCCGGTGCGGCCCCGGTTCAGAACATTGGCGCCTATGGGGTTGAGCTCTCTGATGTGCTGGTCAGTCTGGTGGCGTGGGACCGTCAGGCCCATCGCCAGGTGGTGCTGGAAGGGAATGACTGCCGGTTCGCGTATCGGGACAGCCTGTTTAAGCACGAGCCCGACCGTTACCTGATTCTTGAAATCCGCCTTCGCCTGAGCCGTAGCCGGGATTTCGTGCTGGGCTACGGGGAACTCGCCCGGTGGTTTGAGGGTAAGCTGCCGGAGTCACCCGTTGAGGTGGCCGAAGCGGTAATGACCGTGCGTCGCCGTAAACTGCCGGATCCCGGGCAATTGCCCAACACCGGCAGTTTCTTCAAGAATCCGGTGGTTTCCCAGGACCATTGGTTGACCTTGAAAGACCGGTGGCCAGACATGGTCTCATATCCTGTTCAGGACGGCATCAAGCTGGCAGCAGGCTGGCTGATTGACCAGTGTGGCTGGAAGGGATACCGGAACCGGACGGTTGGCGTTCACCACCAGCAGGCGCTGGTGCTGGTCAACCACTCTGGCGGTACCGGCAGGGATATTCTGGAACTGGCCCGCCGCATCCGTGATGATGTACAGGCGCGTTTCGAAGTCACCCTGGAAGTGGAGCCCGGCGTCGTACCGGCCAGCTTTGGGCTGGACAACCCCGGCCCACACTGAGGTTGCCGCCGCCCCGGCCCAAGTTGACCCGGGCGGCGAACAGTCCCGTCAGCTCTGGCGGGGCGAGGTGTTCAGCAGAAAGTCGACAATCTCCGCCACGGGAAGGTCCTGCCGGTCCGCGTCCTGACGTCCTTTGTATTCCAGGGTGCCAGCTTGCAGGCCCCGGTCGGATACCACAACCCGATGGGGCAGCCCCATCAGCTCCAGGTCCGCAAACTTTACCCCTGGGCGTTCGTTACGGTCGTCCAGCAGAACGTCGAAGCCGGCGGCCGTCAGCTCTTCATAGAGCTTCTCGCCAGCTTCCTGAACCGCTGCAGACTTTTGACCATTGAGGGTCACTACGGCGACTTCAAAGGGAGCGATGGCCGCCGGCCAGATAATGCCCCGGTCATCGTGATTCTGCTCAATGGCGGCAGCGACGATCCGTGAAACCCCGATGCCGTAACAGCCCATTTCCAGAACTTTGGTTTTGCCCTGCTCATCCAGGACCGTAGCACCCAGCGCTGTGCTGTATTTGTTGCCCAGTTTGAAAATATGGCCGACTTCAATGCCGCGGCGGATCTCAAGGGTGCCCTTGCCGTCCGGGCTGGGATCGCCCTCTACAACGTTGCGCAGATCTTCCACGGGGCCCCGGGGCAGATCCCGTTCCCAGTTGACACCGGTGAGGTGGTAGCCCTCCCGGTTGGCACCGCAGACAAAGTCCGCGAGATGGGCGGCGGAACGATCAACGATGATCGGTACCGGGAGATTCACCGGACCGATGGAGCCTGGAGGGCAACCGATAATGCGCTGGATCTCTTCATCTGTCGCCATGGTGAGGGGTTCTGCAATGCCATCCAGGTTTTCTGCCTTGATCTCATTCAGGGTATGGTCACCCCGCAGAATCAGTGCCACCAGGCCGCCGTCTTCGCCCTCCGGCGCCGCGGCTTTTACCACCAGGGTCTTGACCGTCTTCTCGGCGGGAACCTTGAGGAAGTCGGCAATGGCAGCGATGGTGGTCTGACCCGGAGTCGCCACTTCTGTCAGGATGTCGGACGGTGCCGGGCGTTCGCCCGCCGGGGCCAGCGCTTCCGCTTTCTCCAGGTTGGCCGCGTAGTTACTGCCGGTGCTGAACGCGATTTCGTCTTCGCCGGACGAAGCCAGCACATGGAACTCATGGGACGCGTTGCCGCCAATCGCACCGGAGTCGGCCTCCACCGGCCGGTAATTCAGGCCCAGGCGATCGAAAATGGCGCAGTAGGTGCGGTGCATGACCTCGTAGGTCTCGTCCAGTGATTCGCTATTGACGTGGAACGAGTAGGCGTCTTTCATCAGGAATTCCCGAGCGCGCATGACGCCAAAGCGGGGCCGGCGCTCATCCCGGAACTTGGTCTGGATCTGATAGAAGTTGGCCGGCAGCTCCTTGTAGCTTTTCAGTTCGTTACGGATCAGATCGGTGATGACTTCCTCGTGGGTCGGGCCAAAGCAGAAGTCCCGGTCATGACGGTCTTTCAAACGCAGCAGCTCGCCACCATATTCCTGCCAGCGCCCGGATTCCTGCCACAGTTCCGCCGGCTGTACGGCAGGCATAAGCACTTCCTGGGCACCGCTGCGGTCCATTTCTTCCCGCACGATGCGTTCCACTTTGCGCAATACCCGCAACCCCATCGGTAGCCAGGTGTAAAGGCCAGCCGCCAGCCGGCGGATCATGCCGGCCCTCAGCATCAGCTGATGACTGATAATTTCGGCATCGGATGGGTTTTCCTTGAGGGTGGCAATCAGATAACGGCTTGCTCGCATTATGGTTTCCGTAAAAGAAGATGGATGAACGCAAAGCCGTTATTGTACGTGCCCCGCGGTAGAAAAGAAGCGCCTGGATCGTTAACCGTCGCTCTCCAGATACTTTAAGGGCAGGGCAGTGGTAGAAACCACCCGTCGCAGCACGAAGCTTGAGTGAACCCCGCTCACCCCCGGTATCCGGGTTATCTTGTTGAGCAGGAATTCGTGGTAGTGGTCCATATCCGGGACGACGACCTTGAGCATGTAATCCGCACTCTGCCCGGTGAGCAGAAAGCATTCCTGCACTTCGGGATATTCAGCCACCTGCTGCTCGAAGGTGCCGAGGCGTTCCGGCGTGTGTCGGTCCATCCCGATCAGGATTACGGCGGTAAGGGAGAATCCGAGTTTTTTATGATCCAGCACCGTCACCCGGTCCAGAATGATGCCCGCCTCTTCCAGGGCCCGAACGCGCCGGAGGCAGGGCGAGGGCGACAGACCGACGACTTCCGCCAACTGCTGGTTGTTCAGGGCCCCGTTCTGTTGCAAGGCTTCAAGAATGCGCCGGTCGGTGCGATCCAGTTTATGCATTTCCTGTTCGTTTCGTGGCATTGTGTGCCGTCCTGCAGTGGTGTTTTAAACGTTTATTGCCGAGATTGCCCTAATTCGGGCTAAAAAAGCAATCATATTTCGGGGCTTCTGGGTTATCATACCCACATCCTAGTGAATCCTTCGTCAGTAAAAGGGCAGACCCATGGCTTTCGACCACACCAAGTACATTCCTTTCCAACCCGTGCGCAAAACCGACCGGCGCTGGCCGGATCAGGTTATCGAGAAAGCGCCCCTGTGGTGCGCGGTGGACCTGCGGGATGGTAATCAGGCGTTGGTGAAGCCGATGACGGTGGCCCAGAAGCAGCGGTTATTTGATCTGCTGGTGAAAGTGGGCTTCAAGGAGATTGAAATCGGGTTCCCCGCCGCCAGTCAGCCGGACTTCGATTTCTGCCGCAAACTGATTGAGGAAAACCGTATTCCGGACGATGTTCGCATTCAGGTTCTGACCCAGGCCCGGCCCGAGCTGATTGAAAGGACCTACGAGGCCCTGGAAGGAGCAAAGCGGGCGGTTGTTCATGTCTATAATTCCACCTCCACCGTGCAGCGTGAGCAGGTGTTTGGTATGGATCGGGAAGGAATCAAGCAGATCGCGGTCAACGGTGCCCGGCTGGTTCAGGAACACGCAGCCCGTTTCCCGGACACCGACTGGACCTTCCAGTATTCACCGGAGAGCTTTACTGGTACTGAGATGGACTATGCGGTGGAAGTGATCGATGCCGTGACCGACGTATGGCGCCCGGACCAGGGCCAAAGGGTCATTATCAACCTGCCCGCCACCGTCGAAATGGCCACGCCGAACGTCTTTGCCGACCAGGTGGAGTGGGTCTGTGACCATATCCAGCGCCGTGAGCATATCGTTATCAGCGTACACACCCACAATGACCGAGGTTGCGGTGTTGCCGCGGCGGAGCTGGCGGTCATGGCCGGTGCTGACCGGGTAGAAGGCACCCTGATGGGTAACGGTGAGCGCACGGGTAATATGGATCTGGTCACCATGGCGATGAATCTGTACAGCCAGGGCATCGACCCCACAGTGGATCTGTCCAATATGGCCGAGATTACCGACGTGGTAGAGGCCTGTACCGAGATTTCCACTCATCCCCGGCATCCGTATGCGGGCGAGCTGGTGTTTACCGCCTTTTCCGGCAGTCACCAGGACGCGATCCGCAAATGTCTGGCTTATCGCAACGAGGGTGACAAGTGGAACGTCGCCTATCTTCCGATTGATCCGAAGGACCTGGGGCGGCGCTATGAAGAAGTGGTGCGCATCAACAGCCAGTCCGGTAAGGGCGGTGTCGCCCACGTGCTGGAGCGTGATTATCAGATCAGCCTGCCGCGCTGGTTACAGATCGAGTTCAGTCAGTGCGTCCAGAAAGAGGCGGAAACCCACGGTGGTGAGATCGACTCCCACACCATTCATCGCCTGTTCGAAGACCGCTACCTGGCCGTCAACAGCGCCTGGCGCCTGAGCACTTATGACCTGCGGCGTGATGACGACGGTGTGACCGCAACCGTCAGGTTTGGTGATCCGGCCACGGAGCTGAAAGGTCACGGATTGGGCGCGGTTGAGGCGGTGGCCGCAGCGCTGCAGAAAACCTATGGCATTTCGGTGGCGGTAGAGGCCTACGATGAATTTGCCCTGGGAGAGGGCACGGACGCCAACGCCATGGCCTGCATTCGGATTGTCGCCGATGGTGAAATCTACAGTGCCGCGGCGCTGGCGGAAGATACCACCTCAGCAACCCTGCAGGCATTGCTGTCGGCGGTGGGCAACCATGTCGGTGTGCCCCGGTCGGTAGCTCCTGCGACCGCTTGAAGATCCGTCTGATACGCCGGGACTGGCATCTGCCAGGTCCCGGACACAGAAAAGCCGGCAAACGCCGGCTTTTCTGTTATCCAAAGCCCGTGAGGGGCAATGGACGGAATTCATAACATTACATCGGGGTTACGTTTTCCGCCTGGGGTCCTTTCGGTCCCTGGGTCACGGTGAACTGAACCTGCTGGCCTTCGGCCAGGGTGCGGAACCCGCCTGAGTTGATTGCGCTATAGTGAACGAAAACGTCACTGCCACCGTCCTGGGCGATAAAACCGAAACCCTTGGACTCATTGAACCACTTTACGTGGCCGGTTTTTGTATCAGACATTGATCTTTCCTGTGTTTCCTAACGTTGTGCCCTCACGGGACTTTCATAGGTGCCGCTCTTTATAGCCAACAGCATGAATATGACAGCCAGACTATAAGTAACCGACACAGTTGTGCTGGGATGGGGCAGTTGTACTTAGAGAAGGAGTAACCGAACGTCTGGAAGGCAGAGCGTTGTAACACTTTCACTTAATACCGCTGTCTGTCCACAGCAATTTTCAGTATAGACCGAGTTCAGGGGGCGTCAAAGA
>CAZHAY010000034.1:19349-25025 GCA_964530545.1 uncultured Marinobacter sp. | reverse complement strand
GAGGTACCGGAAGTATTGCGCCCCTATATGCGAGGCCTCGACAGGATTCAATGACAGACCCGGACCATAAAACTGCAAGCCGGCGCCCGAATGGTGCAGACCGCCCTCGAAATGCACCGCTGAAAGGCAAGGATGGCGTTCGCCTGCCAGCCCGTTATCGGGTTAACCCGGTTACCCGCAACCCCAACTCATCGGCGGGTGAAGTGTTTCTGGTGGGGGCCGGCCCTGGTGATCCGGAACTGCTCACCCTCAAGGCCTGGCGGATCTTGCAGTCCGCAGATGTTGTGCTGTATGACCGCCTGGTTTCCCAGCCTATTCTGGATATGATTCCCGATCAGGTTGACATGATCCATGTGGGTAAGCAGCGCTCCGATCACAGTGTGCCCCAGGCAGAGATCAACCGCCGACTGGTGGAGCTGGCAAAGGCCGGGCGCCGGGTCGTACGGCTTAAAGGGGGCGATCCGTTTATCTTCGGACGGGGCGGTGAAGAGATCGAAACCCTGGCCGACGCCGGGGTGCGCTTTCAGGTGGTGCCTGGTATCACCGCGGCATCAGGCTGCGCCGCCTATGCCGGTATCCCGCTGACCCATCGGGACCATGCCCAGTCGGTTCGCTTTGTGACCGGCCATCTGAAAAACGACACCTGTGATCTGCCCTGGCACGATTTCGTGCAGAACAATCAGACGCTGGTGTTCTATATGGGCCTGGTCGGGCTGCCGATCATTGTGCGGGAGCTGGTTGCCCATGGCATGTCACCGGATATGCCGGTTGCGTTAGTGTCCCGGGGGACGACGCCGGAGCAGGAGGTTGTCTCCGGTTCACTCAGCGATATCGTGGCCGAGGTACAGCAACGGGAGGTGCCTGCACCCACGCTGATCATTATTGGCGACGTGGTGAAGCTGAGGCATCGACTGGACTGGATGGCAGCGGTTCAGGCCGACGGGAGCGGTTGCTGACTGCATTCGCCCCCGTCGTTTCAGCGATCTAGCCCAGTCGCTGGGGCAGAATATCCTTGAGCTTGTCGCGCATTTCACGGAGAGATTTCTCGGTAGTTTCCCAGTCAATACAGGCGTCGGTCACCGACACGCCGTATTTCAGGTCCGCCAGATTCTCCGGGATCGGCTGATTGCCCCAGTTCAGGTTGCTCTCCACCATCAGGCTCTGAATGGACTGGTTACCCTCTGCAATCTGATGGGCCACATCCTGCATGACCAGCGGCTGAATGGCCGGGTCCTTGCTGGAGTTCGCGTGGCTGCAATCCACCATAATGGACTTCCGAACGCCCGCCTTCTCCAGCTCCTGTTCGCACAGGGTTACACTGACCGAGTCGTAGTTTGGCTTACCGCCACCGCCACGAAGAACAACGTGGCCATACCGGTTGCCGCGGGTGCGGATAATGGCGCCTTTGCCCTGCTGGTCAACACCCAGGAACGAGTGGGGGTGGGAGACGGATTTCAGCGCATTGATGGCCACATCCAGGCTGCCATCGGTGCCATTTTTGAATCCGATCGCCATGGACAGGCCACTGCTCATTTCCCGGTGCGTCTGGGACTCGGTGGTCCGGGCGCCAATGGCAGACCAGGAAATGCTGTCCTGCAGATACTGGGGCAGGGTGGGGTCCAGTGCTTCGGTGGCGGTAGGCAGTCCGAGTTCGGCAATATCCAGCAGTAGGCGACGACCGATATGGAGTCCCTGTTCGATATCGAAGGAATCGTTCAGGTGGGGGTCGTTGATCAGGCCTTTCCAGCCCACGGTAGTACGGGGCTTTTCGAAATATACCCGCATGACGATAAACAGGGTGTCACTCACCTCGTCGGCCAGCGCGCGCAGCCGCCGGGCATAGTCCATGGCGGCGTCCACATCATGAACCGAACAGGGACCAATCACCACAAACAGGCGGTGGTCCTTGCGATCGAGAATGTCATAGATGGTCTGGCGACCGGTAGTGACAGTGGCCGCGGCCTTGTCAGTCAGAGGCATTTTCTGTTTCAGTGCCTCCGGAGTGATCAGCGGGTCGTTGCTGATCACATTCAGGTTTTCCAATTGCTTGCCGGACATACGGTTGTGTTCCTGGTGTTCTCTCTCGAAGCCTTGCGGGCTGTGCGCCGCCGGCCTCTGCGGGTGATTATTTGACGGATCGATATACTGCGCCATTTGCCGGGTCAATGCAATGTGAGAACCGCCGCAGATCGGCGTCACTGCTGGACCTTCGGACAATACCGTGCTGCAATGTGACGCCATACCCGTATCGGAATCCTACAGTGTCTGACTCTGATATCACCTGCCATGTCTGAGCGCACGTCATCTCCGGCACTGCCGGATGCCATTCGCGGACTGGTCCGGGAAATCCGTGTGCCTGGCCTGCCGTACCCCATCGGCAAAATCACGGTTGCGGCACCCTGGCGGGATCTGTTGCAGGCCCAATGGTCAGCACAGCATGACCAGAACGTCTGTGACCTGCTAAAAAGCCTCGACCAGCCATGGTCAACCCGTCAGGTGAATGCCGCCTATCTTGCTGACCGTATTATGGATGTGTATCTGCGGTCCTCGGGCCTGCATCCGGTACTGGTCGCTCAGCTGGCGCGTTTGCGGTATCCGTTGGCCTGGCAGCTGGCAACGGACCAGCCTGAAACCTTTCTTGGTCCACTGGTCCCCTGGCTGGACAGCCTGGAGGACTGGCGCGGCTGGAGTGACTCTGGCGGACGCTCATCCCGGGCACTACTGGACCGGCTGGCGGAACTGGTTGGCATTATCACCGCGTTCTTTGATACCGGGTCCCTGACAGCATTTTCAGACTTCTGTCAGCAGTGGTACACGGATGCTGAGCGTCGCCGGGAACGGTCGGGCCGGCTTCATCAGCGATTGCTTGAGACGGAAACCGGTGCGGCCCGTCAGCGACGGGGGGATCAGCTGGCGCGGGCGACCATAGGGCGTGCGCTGAACGGGCGTCATCTGCCAGAGCCCGTTCTGAATTTTGTGGTACGGCACTGGAAGCCCCTGTTACGGCAGATCGGATGGCAGGACGGCCGGGAAAGCGAAGACTGGCGCCACGCCAACCGTCTGCTGGAATGGCTGGTGTGGGTTGGTGACCCTGAGCTGGCCAGTCAGGATCTTGAGCGCCTGTACCAGGTGGGTGAGCAGCTCACTGACCGGCTTTCGGATGTCTGGCACCGGGTCTGGCCCAACCCCTTGCCGCCGGATGCCCTTGCGGGAATCGAGCAGGTACTGGTTGCGTCTCTGCGTGGTGAAGCCCCCGAGGTTGTCCCGACGCAGGATGCGCTCGCCCGGCTGACCTTTGACCTTCGCTGGTTGGAGCCAGAGGCCGAAAATGACGATGAGCCGGACCAGTGCCAGGGCCAATGGTATGTCACGGGCGAGGGTGATGACGAGCAACGGCGCTTTTTTCTTGCCTGCCTGCCGGAAACCTCTGAGGTTCTGTGGACCAATGGTTTCGGCGTCCGTTTGGGCCTTACGCCCTGGGGGGATTTCCAGCAGGGTCTGGTATCGGGCTCAATCCGGCGATTACCGGAGCTGATCCATTTCAGCGAGGTACTGGACGAGACCGTATCCGCGCTAAATCGCGTCCTGTTATCCCAGCGAGGGAAGCGTCAGGAAGCGGCGCGTCAGGCCCAGGCCCGAGCCGAACAGCTTCGGCTACAGAAGGCCGCGGCGGAGCGGAGACGTCAGCAGGAGGAGGCACAGCGACGGATCGCTGCCGAACGCGAACAGGAGCTGGCGCAGAAGCAGGCACGAAAGGCAGCGGCAGAGCGCCAGGCCGCAGAGCGTGCCAGAGCTCTGGAAATGGCCCAGGCAGAGATTGACCAGCTTGGCCCCGGCAGCTGGATTGCCATGCAGAGCCCGGAAAACCGGGGCGAAGAGCAGCGCCTGAAACTGGCGGTTCGGCTCAATGCCCGCCGGAAACTGATCTTCGTCGATCGCCTGGGGCTTAACCGTACGGAACTGCTTACTGACGAACTGGCGGAACATGTGCTCGCCGGCACCGCCCGTGTATTGGGTGCGGCCGCCGAGTTTGATGAAACCCTCAGCCGCGTTGTCGGCCGTATACGAGTGGGCAAATAAGTGAGTCGCCGCGACTCGGGAGACGGGAGCCCTATGACAGGAAACCGCTATACCTTTGAGCTCAGGAACCCGGGCCATGAGCAGGACCAGCGCACTGAGTACCGGCTGACGGGGCGGGTAAAGGTAACGCTCGAGCTGGAAGCCGCCGGTCCGGAGCCAGGTGGACAGTCGATGAGGGTCTACTCTGAAAGTTCGGATGTGTCCGCTGGTGGCATGCGTCTGACCACGCCCGATCCCTTGCCGCAGGGGGCTTTGTTGCCTGCATGGCTGGAACTTGCGGGAGAGGCGCTCTGTTTTGAACTGACTGTGGAAGTGATCTGGTGCCGGAAGGAGGAGTCATCGGCCCAGTGGCAGTCCGGTTTGAGAATTCTGGATACCGGGGACGAACACTATCTGGCCTGGCTGGATACCATGGCGCGACTGATGGCCGCAGAGCAAGGGTGACAGCCCGGGGGTGCCCGGGCTGAATCCTGGATCAGTCTTCCAGCTTACCCATGCCGGTGATGTTGAACCCGCAATCCACGTACATCACTTCGCCGGTCACACCACTGGCCAGGTCCGAGCCAAGGAACGCGGCCGCATTACCCACTTCTTTCTGGGACACGTTGCGCTTGAGCGGCGCCCGGCCTGCGTTCTCGTTCAGCATCCGGCGGAATGCCTTGATACCGGACGCAGCCAGGGTCCGGATGGGGCCTGCCGAGATCGCGTTGACGCGGATGCCATCGCCACCCAGGGCAACCGCCATGTAGCGGACGCTGGCTTCCAGCGATGCCTTGGCCATGCCCATCACGTTATAGTTCGGCAGCACTTTTTCTGAGCCCAGATACGTCAGGGTCAGCAGTGAGCTGCGTTCGTTGAGCAGGCCGGCGTTACGGGCGCCCTTGCCGAGGGCAACAAAGCTGTAGGAGCTGATATCGTGGGCAATCCGGAAACCCTCCCGGGTGGTGACGTCCACGTAGTTACCATCAAGCTCATGGGCAGGGGCAAACCCTACCGCATGGACAATGATATCGATGGAGTCCCAGTGCTTTTTCAGGTCGGCGTAGACCTGATCAATCTCTTCATCGGAGGCTACGTCGCAGGGGAACGTCAGGGTGCTGCCCCAGCCTTCAGCAAAGCTCTCAACCCGGGACTTGAGCTTTTCGTTCTGGTAGGTGAACGCCAGCTCGGCGCCCTGCTCGTGAAAGGCCTCGGCAATGCCGTAGGCGATGGAGTGCTTGCTCGCGACACCGACAATCAGTGCGCGCTTTCCACTAAGAATTCCCATGGTTGTGTGCTCCCTATGGTGAATGATGCCGGCATTATCCCTGATGGCCAGGATGATGCCTAACGATCCTTTGGTCGTACCCCGGCAGCCGGCTCTGGATCCGGTGCCCGGTAGAACAGGGCAGCCGTCAGCAGCTCCCGGGTATAGTCGGTTGCGGGGGCCTGGAAAATGTCATCGGCCGGTCCACTCTCGACCACCTTGCCGCCCCGGAGAACCAGTAACTGGTGGCTCAGGGCCCGCACTACCGCCAGGTCATGGCTGATAAAGAGATAGCTCAGGCGATACCGTGCCTGTAGTTGCTGAAGCAGCTCGATTACCTGCTTCTGTAC
>CAZHAY010000034.1:0-19249 GCA_964530545.1 uncultured Marinobacter sp. | reverse complement strand
AAACTGACATCTTCCACCGCATGAAACCACCGACGCGTTCGCCCGAATAACGAACGGCCAACGGGAAAGCGCACATTGAGGTTTTCTACCTGCAGAACTTCCTCGTTTTCCGAAACAGAAGTCTCTGGCCGTTCGGGAGGCTCCGAGTCCAGCAGCCGGCGGGTATAAGGATGTGACGGTGATGAAAAAACGTCTGCCGTGAGGCCCTGTTCCACCATGGCTCCGGCCTCCATGACTACCACTCGCTGAGCATAATGGCGGACAATGGACAGGTCGTGGGTTATCAACAGTATGGCCATGCCAAAGCGCTGTTGAAGGGATTTAAGCAGCTCCAGCACCTGTTTCTGGACGGTGACGTCCAGGGCTGTCGTGGGCTCGTCGGCAATCAGCAGGTCCGGCTCATTGGCCAGCGCCATGGCGATCATGACCCGTTGCTTCTGGCCTCCGGAAAGCTGGTGGGGGTAGCTGTTAAGCCGTTTCCGGGGTTCGGGAATACCCACCAGTTCCAGCAGTTCGACAACCCGCGCCCGGGCCTTCTCACCCCGCAGACCCTTGTGCAGTGCCAGGGTTTCGCTGATCTGTTTTTCAACGGTATGGAGGGGGTTCAGGGACGTCATCGGTTCCTGGAAGATCATGCTGATGGATCTTCCGCGAATCTGGCGCATCCGGCGCTCCCGGACCTGTAGCAGATCCTCGCCGCGGTAAAGGATGGACCCCTGCGGGTAGCGGACCAGGCGCTCATCCAGCAGGCGCAGTACCGACAGTGCGGACACCGATTTCCCGGAACCGCTTTCCCCAACCAGCGCAATGGTTTCGCCTTCGCCTACGTCAAAAGAAAGATCACGTACCACCGGCGGGTTAGCGCCAAAGCTGAGGGTGAAATCCTCAAAACGCAGTACACCGCTCATGTCAGCTCTTCCTCGGGTCAAACGCATCACGAACCGCCTCGCCGACAAAGACCAGCAGGGTGAGCATCAGGGCCAGGCTGAAAAACGCCGACATGCCCAGCCAGGGCGCGTGCAGATTTTCCTTGCCCTGATAGATCAGTTCCCCCAGCGACGGCGAGCCCGGTGGCAGGCCGAAGCCCAGGAAATCCAGGGACGTGAGCATGGTGATGGCACCGGTCAGAATAAATGGCAGGAAGGTGAGGGTCGCCACCATGGCATTGGGCAGGATATGGCGGAACATGATCTTGCGATTGCCCAGGCCAAGGGCCCGTGCCGCCTTGACGTACTCCAGGTTCCGGGCGCGAAGGAACTCGGCACGCACCACATCCACCAGTCCCATCCAGCTGAACAACAGCATGATGCCCAGCAGCCACCAGAAGTTGGGTTGCAGGATGGCGGACAGGATAATCAGCAGGTAAAGCACCGGCAGGCCGGACCAGATCTCGATAAACCGCTGGCCCAGCAGGTCAACCTTGCCGCCGTAGTAGCCCTGCAATGCGCCGACAATCACACCGACAATACAGCTCAGGACCGTCAGAATCAGACCAAAGAGTACGGAAATGCGAAAACCGTAGATAACCCGGGCGGCGACATCCCGGGCCTGATCATCCGTACCCAGCCAGTTTTCCCGCGAAGGTGGCGCCGGTGATGGCTGGTCCAGCCCGTAATGGACGGTCTTGTAACTGAACCGGATGGGCGGCCAGATCATCCATCCGTGGTCGTTAATTTCCTCCCGGATAAACGGCTCCCGGTAGTTGGCCTCTGACGGAAGAAAGCCACCGAAGGTTTCCTCAGGGATGGACTGCACGACCGGAAAGTAGAAATCGTCCTTGTAGGAGACGATCAACGGCCTGTCATTCGCAATCAGCTCCGCCCCGAGGGATAGCCCGAACAGAACCAGAAAGATCCAGAGGGACCAGTAGCCGCGGCGGTTTCGGCGAAAGTTGGCCAGTCGGCGCTGCTGAATCGGCGACAACGTCAGCCCTCCCTGCTTTCGAAATCGATGCGCGGGTCTACCGCCACATAGGTGAGGTCACTCACCAGCTTCAGTAACAGTCCCATCAGGGTGAAGATGTAGAGCGTACCGAAAATGACGGGGTAGTCCCGGTTAAGGGCCGCTTCAAACCCCAGCAGGCCCAGCCCATCCAGGGAAAAAATGACTTCGATGAGCAGGGAACCGGTAAAGAACAGGCTGATCAGTACCCCGGGCATACTGGCGATCACGATCAGCATGGCATTGCGGAAAACATGGCCATAGAGCACCTGGCGCTCACTCAGGCCCTTGGCTTTGGCGGTGACCACATAGTGTTTTCCGATCTCGTCCAGAAAGGAGTTTTTGGTCAACAGGGTGAGGGTAGCGAATCCGCCGATCACGTTGGCCGTGACCGGCAGCACCAGGTGCATAAAGTAATCCTTGATCTTGCCGGCCCAGGTTAACTGGTCAAAGTTGCTGGAGGTGAGGCCGCTGTTGGGGAAGATATCGAAATAGCTCCCGCCTGCGAACAGTACAATCAGCAGAATGGCGAACAGGAAGCCAGGTATGGCATAACCCACGACAATCAGGGAACTGCTCCAGACATCAAAGCGGGAGCCGTCCCGGACCGCCTTGCGAATACCCAGCGGGATGGAAATCAGGTAGATCACCAGGGTCGACCAGAGACCCAGGGAGATGGACACCGGCAACTTGTCGATAATCAGCTCAACAACCGTCCGGTCCCGGTAGAAAGAATCGCCAAAGTCGAAACGGGCGTAGTCCGACACCATCTGGAAAAAACGCTCGTGAGCGGGCTTGTCAAAACCGTACATGGCCTCGATTTCAGCCAGCAGCTCCGGGTGAATTCCCTGTGACGCCCGGGAGTCGCCGCCAGAGGAAACCTCAACCCCACCGCCACCGCCAGCCCGTGTCAGGGCGCTGCCACCATGGCCCTGCATCTCGGCAATCAACTGCTCCACCGGGCCACCAGGGGCGGCCTGGATAATCACGAAGTTCAGCAGCATGATCCCGAACAGGGTCGGGACGATCAACGCCAGTCGCCGGAGGATATAGCTGCCCATGGTAACTAGCGACTCCGGAGACGGGGGTTAGAGATACAGCGCGTCATAGGGTCAGTTGCCATACCACCAGCTATTAATATCGATCCCGTTTTTGGGGGTTTCCTGGGGCCGTTCCAGGAAGGACCAGTAGGCAATACGGTCCGTGGACAGGTGCCACTGGGGCACCACATAGTGGCTGTGCAGAAGTACCCGGTCCAGTGCCCGCGTACGATATACCAGCTCTTCCCGGTCAGGGGCCTGAATCACCAGATCGACCAGCGCATCAACCACCGGATCACTGACCCCGGCGTAGTTACGGGACCCCTTGATATCGGCAACGGAGGAATGCCAGAAGTCCCGCTGTTCATTGCCGGGTGAGTCGGATTGGGCGATCACGTGCGTAATGATGTCAAAGTCAAAGCTCTGCACCCGCTCAACATACTGGTTGGTGTCCACCAGCCTTACCGTCACCTTCATGCCCAGGCGCTCAAGATTGTTCTTGAAGGGCAGGACAATCCGTTCGAAGTTTTTCTGATGAAGCAGGAACTCAAAAGCCAGGGGCTGTCCGGACTCGCCATGAACCATGGTGCCGTCCTGGATGCGATAGCCGGCATCCTGTAGCAACGTCAGCGCCTTGCGCAGGTTATCCCTGAGGGTCTGGTCGCCGCCGGTGGAGGGCGGGGCGTAAGCCTCCGTAAAGACCGCTTTGGGCAGCTCGTTCTGGAACGGTTTCAGGATTTCAAGTTCACGCCCTTCTGGCAGCCCCGACGAAGCCAGCTCACTGTTCTCGAAATAGCTCCCGGTACGGGTGTATTGATCATAGAAGAGGTTGCGGTTGGCCCAGTCGAAATCAAAGGCGTAGGCGATGGCCTGGCGCACTCGCGGGTCGGAAAACTGACCGCGACGGGTATTGAAAACGAAGGCCTGCATGCCCGCGGGCCGCTCGTGCTCTATGGCCTCGGTAATGATCTGGCCGGTATTGAAGCGGTCACCGGTGTAGGCAGTGGCCCAGTTCTTGGCGGAGGTTTCGATCCGGAAATCGTAGTCGCCGGCCTTGAAGGCTTCCAGGGACACGGTTTCATCGGAGAAGTAATCGTACCGCAGACGATCAAAGTTGAAGCGGCCCTTGCGTACCGGCAGGTCCCGGGCCCAGTAGTCCTCAACCCGTTCAAACGTGATATACCGGCCGCCTTCGAAGTCGCCGATGCGATAGGGTCCGCTGCCCAGCGGCGGGGTCAGGCCTGTACCGCCGAACTCCCGCTCTTCCCAGTAGTGGGCGGGCAGAATCGGCAACTGACCCAGGATCAGCGGTAATTCATGGTTATCCGCATCACCGAAGTCGAAGCGGATCCGATGCCCGGATTCGACGGTGACATCGGTGACGCCACCGTAGTAGCTGCGATAGAAGGGGTGGCCGTCTTCCATCAATGTCTCAAACGAAAACGCAACGTCTTCCGCCGTGATCGGATGGCCATCGTGAAAACGGGCTTCCGGGCGCAGGTTGAAAATGACGTACCGGCGGTCCTCCGGAGTCTCGATGCTTTCCGCTACCAGCCCGTACGCACTGAAGGGTTCATCATCGGATGTCGCCAGCAGGGTATCGTAGAGGTAACCGCTGATACCGGCGGCCGCGACACCGCGGATAACGAAGGGGTTAAAATTGTCGTAACCGTTGGCCCGAACGGCGAGACGGAGACGGCCGCCCTTGGGGGCTTCCGGATTAACGTAACTGAAGTGTTCGAAATCAGGGGCGTAGGCAGGTTCGCCATGCATGGCCAGACCATGCACGGGTTCTACGGTGTCTGGATCGGCTTCGGCAGAAGCAGTGCCGATGCCCAGGCTTAGGGTGCCCAGAAGCAGAACGCACGAGGAAACACGAAAAATCCTTGGGCTGGCCATAATGTTTCTGTACCCGTTGTCAGTGATAAAGGCTGCCCTTCAGGCAGCCTCTGGAACTTGCAAAATCCTTTTTCCGGATCTGTCTCGATACCCTTCGACCGGAGAAATCAGGGACTGTTCCGTACATCGACGTAAAGTACCAGACTCTGCCCGGGATGGAGATAGCGGGAAGTGTTCAGATCATTCCAGGCGGCGATATCACGAACGTTGACCGCGAACCGATTGGCAATGGCCGCCAGCGAATCGCCCTGGCGAACCCGGTAGCCCACCTTGCGGACCATGCCGGAACGGTTATTCGAGGCCACGGTGCTTGCCTGTCCAGCGCTGGCGTTTTTTGACCAGATCACCAGCTTGCGACCGGGAACCAGCGGATCCCCAGGTGCCATGCCGTTCCAGGCCGCCACCTGGCGTACGCTGACACCGTGCTCCCGGGCAATGTCCCAGAAGGTATCGCCCCGTGCGACGACATGTTCTACCCGAGCACCATCGGTGTTCTTGCCGGCGGTTTCCTGCTTGCGGCTGATGCGCTGGCTCTGGCTCAGACTGTAGCTGTTCTGGTCGGCCCGGGCGGAGGGTATCAGCAGTTGCTGGCCAACACGGATCAGATCGCTGTTGAGCTTGTTCACTTCCTTCAGTACCGATGGCGTGGTGCCGTGCTGACGGGCAATGGCGCCGAGGTTGTCGCCGGATCTGACCTGATAGTTCGTCCAGGACACACGGCTGCCGGGATCCATGGCCGCAATACCCTGACGGAACTGGCTGGCGCTCGCGATCGGTACCAGCAGACGATGCGGGCCATCTGGCCGGGTGGCCCAGCGATTGTAGGACGGGTTCAGCAGATAGATCTCATCCACATCAACGCCGGCCAGCTCTGCGGCATGGGCCAGGTCGATCTGGCCACCGGTCTCCACAACCTCGAAGTAGGGCTCGTCTTCCAGCGGAGGCAGGGTGATGCCGTAGGCCGCCGGGTCATCAAAGATGCGGGCGAGAGCAATCAGCTTGGGCACGTAATGGCGGGTTTCCTGGGGGAGCTGCAGCGACCAGTAGTCGGTGGGCTGGCCGCTCTGTGTATTACGGCGGATCGCCCGGTTAACGGTCCCGCCGCCGCTGTTATAGGCGGCCAGCGCGAGAGTCGGGTCATCGTTAAAGCGTTTGGCCAGCTGGTCCAGGTAGGTCAGGGCAGCGTTGGTGGAGGCAATCACATCACGACGGTCGTCATGCCACCAGCTCTGGTCCAGGCCAAAGTGGCGGCCGGTACCGGGAATAAACTGCCAGAGCCCGGAAGCGCGTCCGTGGGAATACGCAAACGGATCAAACGCGCTTTCTACAATCGGCAGCAGGGCGTATTCCATGGGCAGGCCACGGCGTTCGGTCTCTTCGATAATGTAATGCAGGTACCGGCGACCCCGGTCGACAACCCGTCCGATATAGGCGGGATGTCGGGTAAACCATTCCAGCTGTTGCTGTACCCGCTCATCACCCTGGTCGTGGTCCATGGCGAACCCGTTACGCAGCCGTGACCAGAGGTCCCGTGTTTCGTCGGTTGGTTCGCCATCGGCCAGCTGACCCGAGTCCAGGCGGGATCTTGCCCTTTCTGCTGCCCTTTTGAGGGACGGCTCTATCGAGTCATCCAGAGCGGTAGTGCCGTCACCGGGACGGCCCTCCACGGAGTCCTTAAGTGCTTCGTCGCCGGCGGCGACCGTTTGCTGGTGGGTATCGAGTACGGCTTCGTCGTGCTGGCCAAACCACGCCGGCGTTGATGTGCAGCCGGTAAGTAACAGCGTAAGAAGGGTAAAGGTAGTGGTACGTCTTGCCATCATAATCGACTATCCAGGGCTCGGAAGGGGCCTGGAAGTCTGCGTGGCGGGATAGTCGTGGCAGACTCCCGCAATAGTCCCTGGCTTCCGAGCGGCGTTATCGGGTTCTTGGAAACGTTGGCGATTCTATGTGTGCCGGTTGCCCGGGTCAATGTGAACCCTTGTTACGGGAGCGCAACGGCCAACCCCGGCCGCGCACTGAGCCCAAGCCGGGACTGCCAGTCTACCGGATCAGAAGTGGTCTTTGCCGTGACGTACTGCCGCAAACACACCGCTGTCACTGTTAGTAACAATTCCCTGAATGTCACCGTAGGAACGGGCTACCCGAATCACCGCCGGGTCGTCCCACCGCAGGAAGGGATTACGTTGCCTTTCATCGCCGAGCAGAACCGGCACGGTGGGCTTGTCCTCATCCCGAAGTGTCTGGCAGTGGGCTTCGAAGGAGGCAAGGGCGGGGTCATCCGGTAACCAGTTCCGGGCAAAGCGCAGGTTGGCGAGGGTGTATTCGTGTGCACAGTACACCAGGGTGTCGTCCGGCAGGCTGCGCAACCCGGCCAGGGACTCAACCATCTGGCCGGCGGTGCCTTCAAACAGCCGCCCGCAGCCACAGGCGAAGAGGGTATCGCCACAGAACAGTACCGGATGGCCAGCCACGTCGTCGGATGAAAAGTACGCGATATGATCCAGGGTATGGCCCGGGGTCGCGAGAACCTCAAAGGTCAGAGTCTGCCAGACCACTTCATCACCGGCATGAACCGTGTTCGTGCCCCCGGAATAGGGTGAGTCTGCCGGCGCAATAATCCGTTCTGGCTGAAAACGCTTCTGCAGTTCGCTGATGCCGCCGGTGTGGTCCGGGTGGTGGTGGGTGACCAGAATGGTGTCCAGCGTCAGGCCCTGCTGCTCCAGAAACTGGGCCACCGGCTCAGCTTGCCCCGGGTCAACAATCAGTGCTTTGCCAGACTCCTTGTCGGCCAGGCACCAGATGTAGTTGTCGGAGAATGCCCGTATCGGTGTAATGCTCAGCATAAGGCCCTCGGTTCAGGTGTGGACGTGACACTGCTATCATAGAGCATCTGCGGAACCATGCCCAATGGGGCCCGGGCAGTCGCAGGCTGATGGAGAATCAATATGGCAGAGCAAAGTCGCCAACCCTGGCTGGCGAGACTGCAACGCCGGCGGCGCTCGCCGGACTATCGGACATCCCACCGTAATATGGACCGATGGTTTCGTCTGCCACTGGGTCAGGCTCTGCTGAGAGATCAGCGCGCCTGTATCAATACGCACGTCCAGGGGCTCGGCGGTGCCCGGCAACTGCATATCGCCTTGAGCCATCGTCTCCTAATGGCGTCGGATACGGACTATACCCAGCATATCGTGGCGACTCCCTATTGGCACCCGAACCTGCCGGAAGGGACCGTGGTGTGCGATCCGGATGAGCTACCGTTACCCACGGCCTCTATCGATCTCGTTATCCTTCATCACAGCGCGGATTTCTCAGCCTGGCCCCATCAGGTCCTGCGAGAATCCACCCGGGTGTTGCGGGGCGGTGGCCAGCTGCTGGTGCTAGGATTTAACCCGCTCAGCACCTGGGGTGTACGGAACCTCCTGAGCCGGCGGAAACGAGGCCCCTGGGGCGGGCGTTTCCTGCTTCGTTCCCGGATGGAAGACTGGCTGACCTTGCTTGACTGCACGATTGAAAGCTCTGGCACCTATTTCTTCCGGCTGCCGGTTCAGAACCGGCGCCTGCTCGAACGCGACAGCATGCTCGAATATCTCGGGACCCAGGGAATGCTGCCGCTAGGCGCCTATTACTGCATCTGCGCCACCAAGCGGGTCTGTGCTCCGCTTGCCCGTCGTCGTTCCTGGCGGGCGGCCCAGGTGATTCCTTTGTCATCAGCCGGTACACTCGGCGCCTCACGACAGGCCCGGCTTCGGGAAACGCCTGTGGATAACGCCGAGGGATGCTGACAGCGGGTCAAAAAATGAGTAAAAGTGTCATTCTGTATACGGACGGCGCCTGCAAGGGCAACCCCGGTCCTGGCGGCTGGGGCGTACTCCTGCGTTACGGCGAGCGGTCAAAAGAGCTGTGCGGTGGTGAGGTAAACACCACCAACAACCGGATGGAGCTGAGAGCCGCCATCGAAGGCCTGCGGGCATTAACGCGCCCGTGTCAGGTCGACCTGTACACCGACTCCCAATATGTCCGCAAAGGCATTACCGAGTGGATGGCAGGCTGGAAAAAGAACGGTTGGAAAACCGCCGCCCGCAAGCCCGTCAAGAACGAAGACCTGTGGCGCGCCCTGGACGAGCAGGCTGCCCGGCATGACGTTACCTGGCACTGGGTCAAGGGGCATTCCGGCGTACCCGATAATGAGCGGGCTGACGAACTGGCAAATCTGGGCATTGAAAAGGCCGCGTCCGATATGAAAAAGGCAGTCACCTGATGAGACAGATTGTTCTCGATACCGAAACCACCGGTATTGACCCCAACGAAGGGCACCGCATCATCGAGATCGGCTGTGTTGAGCTGATGGAGCGGCAACTTACCGGCCGCCATTACCACGTCTACATCAATCCCGACCGGGAAGTTGAGGCAGAAGCGATGGCGGTGCATGGCATAACCAACGAGTTTCTGACCGATAAGCCCCGCTTCCACGAAGTTGCCCAGGACTTTCTCGATTTTATTGACGGTGCGGAACTGGTGATTCATAACGCCGCGTTTGACGTGGGCTTTATTAATGCCGAGTTTGCCCGTATCAAGCCGCTGCGCAAGGTTGCTGACCACTGCACGGTGCTCGATACGCTTGCTGTTGCCCGGCGCAAGCACCCAGGTCAGAAGAACAGCCTGGACGCGCTCTGTAAGCGCTACGGCGTCGATAACAGCAACCGGGAGCTGCACGGGGCGTTGCTGGACGCCGAAATCCTGGCGGATGTTTTTCTGCTGCTTACGGGCGGTCAGACGGCGCTGTCACTGGACGCCAGTGGCGAGGAAGAGGGCAGTCAGATTATCCGCCGCATACCTGCAGAGCGACCGCCTCTGAACGTGGTGCGGGCGTCTGCTGAAGAGGCTGAGGCCCACGAGACGTTTCTGGACCTGGTCGAGAAAACTGCGGGCTCAGCACTCTGGCGGAACCTTTAAAATCAAGGCGTCACGTCGGAAGGCAACGGTTTGTATACAGAACTGAGAACTGCTTAGGATATCTCGAAGGTTCACTCGGCATGCCCTTGAGCAGGCAGGTTTTTGTGTTATAACTATTGAACAGTCCTTGTATTACGGCAATACGCTGCGCAGGCAAAGCTGAGACAGGAAGCGTCAGTTTATGATTCAGTCGTCACTTGCGACGAAGTCCCAGTCATTCGATCTGGTAAAGAGCGAGATCGAACAGACCATCCGCCATGCGGAAACCAGCCTCGAGCGATTCCAGGAGAACCGCGAGAGTGGTGAAGACCTCCAGAACTGTGTCGACTATCTGAACCAGCTCCGGGGCATCTTTGTGCTGGTGGAGCTGCGGGGTGGCACCCTGCTGTGCAAGGAAGCCGTCGCGGTGGCCAATGATGTACCCGTTGGTGCCAGTGACGATAAAAACATTCTCCTGACCACCCTCAGTACCGCGCTTTTTATACTTCGCCGCTACGTCGAGTATTACCACCAACAGCGGGAAGACCACCCCGAGCTGATGCTGCCGGTAATCAACGAACTCCGGGTGGCCCGGGGCGAAACACCCCATCCTGAGTCCGTGTTTTTTGAACTGGACACCACCCAGCGTCCGGATTTCTGCGCTGGCGTTATCGCCCAGCCGCTGGACCTTTCCGATGCAGAGTTTGAAGCCTACGCCCGCCGTATGCGCCTGATGTTCCAGGTGGCGCTGGTCGGGGTGATCCGGGAACGGAATGAGGTTGTCAGCAAGAAACTGATCGCCAGGGCAGCGCGGGGCTTTGCGCGTCTGTGTGGCGATGGTCAGCTGAAACAGTTGTGGTGTCTGCTGGCGGTGGTCGCTGATACCATGACCGACCGCGCCATGGGTTTTAACCAGGCTCGCAAGCGTCTGCTGATGCGCATTGAACGGTATGGCCGGGATATGGTCTATGTCGGTAGGACTGCGGCCCGGCGAACACTGGACGAAGCCATTATCCGTGACCTGATTTATCTGCTTTACCGCAGCGGATCCGCCAACGAAGAGGTCCAGCGCATCCTGTCGGCCTGGAATCTGGCCCCGTCGGATTACCCGGAGTCCATGCTGGAGGCCCATCGCAAGCGCCTGTACGGCCCTGGTGCGGATGTCCTCAAATCCTTGTCCGAAGCGCTGCAGGATGAACTTAACCAGCTCAAGGACCGGCTTGATATCATTGAGCGGGGCATTGAACCTGACCTCAGCGAGCTTTCCACCATCGCGGAAGCGCTGCGTCGTCTTGCGAATACACTGAGCATGCTGGATCTCAACCGCCTCGCGGATATGGCCCGTAATGAGGCCGACCGGCTGGATACCTGGGAGCGGGCCGGTGCACTTCCGGGCGACAGTGAACTCTACGCACTGGCGGATTCCGTACTCAGTATCGAAGGTGCCGTTCAGCAGATGGTCAGCAGGGGCATTACCTCGGAAACCGACGCGCTGGCTATTGCCCGGCCCGAGGCCCGGGAAGGCTCCCTCTATCTCCACGAAGCCGCCATTGTGGTGGGGGATGAGGCTCGTAGCGCGCTGACTCTTGCCAAGCGGGCGATCACCGCGTTTGTGGAGTCCGACTACGACAAGCTCCATCTGGCTAATCTGCCTAACACCCTGCACAGCATCTGGGGCGGGCTGCAGATGATCGGTGATCCGGATGCCGCAGACGTGATGGAGCGTATTGCGCGCTCAATCCAGACCCGTCTGCTGGATGTGAAAGAACCCCCGGGAATGGCAATTCTGGAATCGCTGGCGGATGCATTGACGTCACTGGAATACTACATCGAAACGATCGGAACCCGGGACAACCGTAACCCCGATCTGCTGCGCCTGGCGGAAGCTTCGCTGGACGACGGCGGGTTGTAGTTGCCGCCGGACACCTAACGCCGGACAAGGTAAACGATCTTCAGGGCGGGCTACGCCCAATAAAAAAGGCACCCATCAGGTGCCTTTTTTGTTGGGACAACGAGCCTGTTCAGGAACCCATGGAGAACAGTTGCCCCAGTTTGGTGGCCAGCATCATGTCGCCTTCAGCGCGGAGCTGACCGGACATGAAGGCCTGCATACCGTCGGTTTCGCCGGATGCTATGCCCTTCAGCGTGGCGGAATCCATGATCAGGGTAACGGAGGGATCCTCGTGGTCGCCCTGGACGACCTTACAGGTGCCGTCTTTTACGATCACGTGGTGGTTCTGATCATCTTCAATATTGAACTGGAAGACCAGGTCCATGCCTTCCGCGGCTTCTGAGTTGAAGTTTTGCTCGAATTTCTCAAATACCTGGGCTACAGACATTATTTTTCCCTTTGATGGTAACTTGTTCAGCAGGTGAGGAGACCGCACCCCGATAATGAACCGGCAGGCGTTTCCTGATAGCGAGGACTGTCGGGCCTCTCCGCAAGCCAGTTCACTCGACTTTAGGGGGCACACCGGGCAGTGTCAAGGAGAAATCAAACGATCGTTTGATAAGTTTTCACAGCCGGAGGTTGTACCCCGCATGCCCTCGGTTACAATCAGGTTTCCGCCTGAACAATGTGGCGACAGGGCGAACGCTTCCGGCCACGAACCTCATGGAGAATGCATTGGAATTTGTCACAGAGTACGGCCTGTTTCTGGCCAAGGTAGTGACCCTGGCGGTTGCTGTATTGATGGTTATCGGGCTCGGTGCTGCTGCTGTCCATCGTAGTCGGGGCCACAGTGACGATGAAGGTCAATTGACGGTTCGTCGACTGAACGAAAAATACCGGCGCCTGCGGGAGTCGGTCGAAAGCAGGATGCTTGAGCCTGGCCAGCGCAAGGCCTGGAAGAAGGCTCATCAGAAGGCCGAAAAAGCGGCCCGCAAAGCCAACAGGAAAAAAGCCGTTCACAGCGACGAGGACAAGCCCCGGCGCACCTTTGTGATCGACTTCGACGGCGATATCCGTGCCTCGGACACAGACTCCCTCCGCCAGTCGGTTTCGGCAGTATTAGCGGTAGCGGACCCGGAGAAGGACGAAGTGGTGGTCCGGCTGGAAAGCGGCGGTGGGCTGGTCCACGCCTATGGCCTGGCAGCCGCGCAACTGGATCGCATTCGCAGCAAAGGCATCCGGCTGACGGCCTGCGTGGATAAAGTCGCTGCCAGCGGCGGCTATATGATGGCCTGTGTTGCCGATCGCATTCTTGCCTCGCCCTTCGCGGTGCTGGGCTCTATTGGCGTGGTCGCGCAGCTGCCCAATTTCCACCGGGTTCTGAAAAAGCATGATGTAGACTATGAGGTTCTGACGGCAGGTGAGCACAAGCGCACCCTGACCATCTTTGGTGAGAATACGGATAAAGGACGGCAGAAGTTCCTCGAAGACCTGGAAGACACCCATGATCTGTTCAAGGGTTACGTCAGCGAACGCCGGCCCGAGCTGAACATCGACGAAGTGTCCAACGGCGACATCTGGTTCGGCGCCAGAGCGCTGGAAGTGAAGCTGATTGACGAGATCAAGACGTCCGATGAATACCTGATTGAAGCCTGCGAGCGCTCCGAGGTGGTGGCTGTGGGCTTTCAGCGAAAACGCAGCCTGCCGGAAAAGTTTGGTTTGGCCACCAGCGCAGCGCTGGAGCACAGTGTGTGGCGCGTTCTTAGCACTTTCCGCAACCAGAAAATCCAATAATAACTGTAACCCCCAGGAGGATGATGATGGGTAACGACACCGAATACCGGGCATGGCGCGTCTATGAGAAAGACGGCAAATACGTGGGATCGGAAGAAACCTGCCGTGTGGCCGACCTGCCTGCGAACGAGGTGCTGATCAGGGTCACTCACTCGTCCCTGAACTACAAGGACGCGCTGTCAGCGTCCGGCAACAAGGGTGTTACCCGGACTTTCCCCCATACACCTGGCATCGACGCCGCCGGCGAAGTTGTGGAATCCGGCGGCACCCCCGGGAAGGGGCAGCAGGTGATTGTTACGGGTTACGATCTGGGCATGGAAACACCCGGAGGCTTTGGCGAGTATATTCGCGTACCGGCTGACTGGTGTATCGAAATGCCCAGCGGCTGGGATGCCCGTCGGGCCATGATCTACGGTACTGCAGGGCTGACGGCTGGCCTTTGCGTCGACAAACTGTTGCGAATGGGTGCCTCTCCCGAGCAGGGGCCGGTTGTGGTCACGGGTGCCAGCGGCGCCGTCGGAACCGTTGCCGTGGAGATACTGGCCGGTCTTGGTTTCACGGTTACAGCCGTTTCGGGCAAGAAGGATCAGATTGACGCGCTCAAAGCCCTGGGAGCAGCAGAAGTTAAAAGCCGTGAGGCCCTTGAGGCGTCGACCAGACCCATGTTGAAACCCGTCTACGGCAACGCGGTTGACACGGTCGGTGGCGTGCCGCTGGCCGAATTGCTGAAGCAGATTGCGCCGGGCGGTTCGGTCGCCTGTTGCGGCCTGGTGGCCGGACCCACTGTTGAAACCACTGTCATGCCGTTTATTCTTCGGGGTATCAATCTGTTGGGGGTCGATTCCGTAGAGATTCCACTGGATCAGAAGCGACAGGTCTGGCACAAGCTGGCGACCAGCTGGGTCTGCCCGAAAACGGAAGCCAGTGCCCGGGATATCGGTCGTAGTGAACTTGATGGCGCGCTGAAGGCTTTCCTGAAAGGAGAGTCGGTCGGGAAAATCGTGCTGGACCACAGCCGGTAATCTCACCGGGTACTGCATTGCCGCAAACAAAAAAACGCTGACGGGTTTCCCGGTCAGCGTTTTTTTTTAGATGGATCAGGCGGTGGCCAGGGGGAACTCACCCCGACGACGGAACAGGGGTTCGGCATTATCCGTCGCACCCTGATAGGCGTTGCTGAAGAAACTCAGGCACCGTGCTGCTTTGGTAATGTCCTTGTCCGGCCGCAGGGCGTAGCTGTCGAACCCACAGCGCTTCATAAACTGCAACTGATCCAGCAGTACATCCCCGATGGCCCGGAGTTCGCCCTGATACCCAAAGCGCTCGCGGAGTAGCCGGGCGGATGAGTAGCCCCGGCCATCGCTGAACTTCGGAAAGTTAATGGCGATCATGGATAAACCCTGAACGTGGTCAGCGATCAGCTCGGGCTCTTCATGACTGTCCAGCCAGAGACCAATATCCGCGTTACCCGAAAAACGTTCCCGGCCGGCCAGCCATAACTCTGCCGGTAACAGACAGCGTCCCTCTGGAACCGTAAGGGACTCACCATCATCGGGCAACGCCACTACCTGCCAGGTATCTTCCGCGATCGAGCCGTCCTGTCTGATAATGTTACGCATAAACACGCTCCTTGAAGGGATCAATGCCGATGCGGCGATAGGTGTCCAGAAATTCTTCTTCGTCGGTGCGGTGGCTGACGTAGACGCCGATTATCTTTTCGATGACCTCTGGCATGACGTCACACGCGAAGGACGGCCCCAGGATCTTTCCGATGGCAGCGTCATGCTGTGACGCACCCCCAAGGCTGATCTGGTAGTACTCCTCGCCCTTCTTGTCGACCCCCAACACGCCGATATGACCCACGTGGTGGTGGCCGCAGGCGTTCATGCAGCCGGAGATGTTCAGGTCAATGCGGCCCAGATCGTAGAGATAATCCAGGTCGTCAAAGCGACGCTGGATGGACTCGGCTACGGGGATGGACTTGGCATTGGCCAGGGCACAGTAATCGCCACCGGGGCAGCAGATAATATCCGTCAGGGTGTTCAGGTTGGCGGTGGCAAAACCCATCGGGCGGATCGCCTGCCAAAGTTCGAACAACTGATCCTGACGCACGTCGGCAAGAACGGCGTTCTGCTCATGGGTGACACGTGCTTCACCGAAACTGTACTGGTCAGCCAGGTCAGCGATCTGCTCCAGCTGGCGGTCCGTGACGTTACCCGGCGGTGTTCCGGTTTTCTTGATGGACAGCGTGACAATGGCGTAGCCCGGCTGCCGGTGAGTGTCCACGTTACGGCGGACCCAGTTATCAAAGGGTTTGCTTTCGTTGCGAGCGGCCTGCAGCCCGGCCGGATTATCTTCCAGTGATTCGTAGGCAGGCTCGGTAAAGAAGCCTTTCATCCGGTCGATGGCTTCCCGCGTGAGGCGTGTAGGGGAGTCCTTCATATGCTCCCACTCGGCCTCGACCCGCTCGGCAAATCCTTCCGGTGTCAATGCTTTTACCAGGATCTTTATCCGGGCCTTGTACTTGTTATCCCGCCGACCGTACCGGTTATAAACCCGTAAAATGGATTCGAGATAGGTCAGCAGGTCCAGTTCCGGAATAAACTCCCGAATCACCGGCCCGACCATCGGCGTGCGGCCAAGACCGCCGCCCACGTGAACCCGGAAGCCCAGCTCGCCAGCGTCATTGCGTACCATCTGCAGGCCGATGTCGTGAATCTGGATGGCAGCACGATCGGTATGCTCGGAGGCGTTGACGGCTACCTTGAACTTACGGGGCAGATAGGCAAACTCCGGGTGGTAAGTGGACCACTGCCGGATAATCTCGCAGTAAGGACGCGGGTCAGCGATCTCATCTGCCTGTACGCCGGCAAACTGGTCCGTTGTGGTGTTACGTATGCAGTTGCCGCTGGTCTGATTCGCGTGCATTTCCACTTCTGCCAGCTCGGCAAGAATATCCGGTACGTCTTCCAGCGCCGGCCAGTTTAACTGCACGTTCTGGCGGGTAGTGAAGTGGGCGTAGCCCTTGTCGTAATCCCTGGTGATCCGGGCCAGGCGGCGAAGCTGCTCTGAGCGCAGCATGCCGTAGGGCACACAGATCCGCAGCATAGGTGCGAGGCGTTGTACATACAGCCCGTTCTGCAGTCGCAGAGGCAGAAACTCTTCTTCACTCAGTTCGCCTGAGAGGGCACGGGTAGTCTGATCCCGGAACTGGGCAACACGTTCGACCAGCATCTGCCGGTCATGTTCATCATAAACGTACATATTGGAGCAATCCTGATACGCCTGGTGCGGCTGGTCGACATGATCTGGATCAACCAGTGTGGTTGCGGAGAGAATAGCACTATGCCTTTATTCTTAAAACGATTATTTTAAGATATGGTAATCGATTAGAGCGATAAGGATGCGGCCGCCGGAGAAGTAAATTGAGAAGTAAAAAGGACGGCGGGTTAACAAATCCGGCCGACAAGCGTTCCCTGGGTGGACGTGGCCCTATGGCTCACCTAGATTAGTAAGGCCGGTTGCCTCAACCGGCTTTCGTGCTTAACAAAACCAATAATTGCAGCAGCGGAGATCATTCATGAAGAAGCACAGCCTGAAAGACAGCCAGGTCGATGCCATTGCCATCACCATGCTTATCCTGCTTGTGGTGGCGTTTGCGGTGACCTGGGTCGCAGGGCACTGAAGGGCGTCAGAGGCTTGCCGTTTGAAGCAGGCTGATGCTGACCGGATCAGCCTGACAACACCCAGTGGACGATCAGGGCCAGCGTTCCGATAAAAATCAGGGTAAACAGCAACCCGCCAATAATATAGGGCAGGGGGCTACTACTGCTAAAGTCTTCTTCCCGGCGCCGGGCGGACTGTACACCAAACGCGCCCGCCAGAATACTTTGCAGAACTTTCCGCAGACTCGGGCCTTTGCGCCGGGCAGGTTTATCATTGTTGGAAGACTGCTCTGACATCGGCTCTGACATGAGAACTCCCGTTCCGGATGACTTGTTGCGTATCGTCTACCGCCGTAGTTATCACAGTTATAACGCGGTTTCGGATACGCATACAAGTTGAGCCAGCGCCAGTTTACTCCGCCGGGTCGTACGCCAGGCTTGGGGCGAGCCAGCGTTCGGCCTCTGCCCTGCTCAGGCCTTTGCGTTCTGCATAGTCGGCAACCTGATCCTTACCTATCTTGCCCACGGCGAAGTATTTGGCCTCAGGGTGGGCAAAGTACCAGCCGGAAACCGCGGCCGTCGGGAACATGGCAAAATGCTCCGTCAGCTCGATACCGGCGTTTTCCGTTGCCTGCAGCAACTCGAACAGCGTGGCTTTTTCGGTATGGTCCGGGCAGGCCGGATAGCCAGGTGCCGGGCGGATGCCCTGGTACTTCTCACGGATCAGGTCGTCGTTTTCCAGTGACTCTGCCGGCTGATAGCCCCAGAACTCTTTACGTACGCGCTCGTGCATCCGCTCAGCGAAGGCCTCAGCCAGCCGGTCTGCCAGGGCCTTGACCATAATCGCGTTGTAGTCGTCGTTAGCGTCCTTGAATTCCAGCGAGAACTCTTCGGCACCGATACCGGTAGTGACGGCGAACCCGCCGATGTAGTCGCAAACATCCGGGTCATCGCTGACAAAGTCCGAAAGCGTCTGCATGGGCTGTCCGGGCTTTTTCTCATCCTGCTGCCGCAGGTGATGGAGTACCGTGAACTCATCGCTGCAGGATTCATCCTTATAGACGACGATATCATCACCCCTACGACGGGCCGGCCAGAAGCCGATCACGCCCTGGGCACGAACCCGCTTCTCTTCAATCATGCGTTTCAGGATAGCCTGGGCGTCGTTGAACAGGCTCCGGGCAACTTCGCCACGCTTGGGGTCGTCCAGAATCGCTGGATATTTACCGGATACGTCCCAGGAGATAAAGAAGGGCGTCCAGTCGATGTAATCCAGCAGTTCTTTCAGGTCATAGTCTTCAAACGCCTTGACCCCGAGGAACGAGGGGCGAACGGGGGGCTGGCTGGCAAAGTCGATCTCCGGTGCCCGGGCACGGGCTTCGCTCAGGGAAACCAGCTTGGTACGGTCCCCCCGTTTTTTGCGGCGCTCGCGGATCTCGTCGTATTCCTTGCGGATATTTTCAATGTATTCCGGTTTTGCGGTCCGGCTGAGCAGAGTAGAGGCCACGTTTACGCAGCGGGACGCGTCCGGCACGTAAACGGTGATATCGTTCTTGAACTGAGGCTCGATCTTCACCGCCGTGTGAGCCTTGGAGGTCGTTGCACCGCCGATCATCAGTGGGATGTTGAAGTCCAGGCGCTGCATTTCCTTGGCCACATGCACCATTTCGTCCAGGGACGGGGTGATCAGCCCCGACAGGCCGATAATATCGACGTTTTCCTCGCGGGCGGTCTCAAGGATCTTCTCACAGGGCACCATAACCCCAAGATCAATCACCTCGTAGTTATTGCACTGCAGCACCACCCCGACAATGTTCTTACCGATATCGTGTACGTCGCCCTTTACCGTGGCCATGAGGATTTTTCCCTTGGCCTGCTGTTCCCCGGTCTTCATGGCTTCGATAAACGGAATCAGGTGGGCCACGGCCTGTTTCATGACCCGGGCACTTTTCACCACCTGGGGCAGGAACATTTTGCCGTCCCCAAACAGGTCACCCACCACGTTCATACCGTCCATTAAAGGGCCTTCGATCACCTTAATGGGGTGGTCGACCTTGAGGCGGCATTCTTCGGCGTCTTCAACG
>CAZHAY010000033.1:0-25687 GCA_964530545.1 uncultured Marinobacter sp. | reverse complement strand
GCCGGTGCGCCCGTAACGCGCGGATGGTGGAGGCGCGGATACCCTTGATGGACGGGTGCTGGGCCATCAGCAGGAAGATTTCCATGATGGCGTAGGGTGCGTAGGCGAACACCTGGGTGTTGATGGCTTCGATGTACTGGTCGCGAATGCGGAAGCGGCGGTTCAGGGGCTGGATTTTCGCTTTCTGGTCCTGTTGCAGGATGGCTTCGTCGTAGTATTGCAGGATAACGTCGGTGATCTCTGACAGGGCCAGGACGGTGCGGTAGTACGCCTGCATCATCTGCTCTACGCCGAGCTTGCGGCCCTTGTCTGCGTAGCCCAGCATCTCGGCCAGCGCCCTTTGGTGGTCGAACAGCAGGCGGTTTTCGTTGCGTTCGGCGATCAGTTGCAGGCCGTAGCGCAGTCGCCAGAGGAAGGTCTCACCCTTGCGCAGGATGTCGTGCTCTTCCTGGGTCAGGACGCTGAAGCGGGTCAGGTCCGAAATGCTGTCGAGGCCGAAATGGCGCTTGGTGATCCAGCCAATATTCTGGATATCCCGAAGGCCGCCGGGCACGCCCTTTAAATTGGGCTCAAGATTGTACTCGGTGTTGCTGTATTTGCGGTGCCGGGCGAGTTGTTCTTCCCGCTTGGCGATAAAGTAGTTCCGGTCGCTGCACACGTCGTCCGAATAGGCCATGCGGGTCAGCTCGGTCCGTAATTCCTCGGCGCCGGCGATGGTGCGGGTTTCCAGCAGGTTGGTAAGTATGGTGACGTCTTCGCTGGCGGCCTGCCGGGACTCCTCCAGGCTGCGTACGCTGTGGCCGATATCGAGCTTCAGGTCCCACAGCAGGGTGACGAAGGCTTCCAGATCTTCCTGCCATTGGCGGGGCATGTCGCCACGGGTGAGAATCAGCAGATCGATATCGGAGTGGGGGTGCAGCTCACCGCGGCCATAACCGCCGACCGCCAGCAGGGCCACGTCGGGTGAGTTGGAGAGCTCGTAGCGGTTCCAGACGGTTTTAAGCACCTGGTCGACGGTCTCCGCCCGGGAACGGACCAGTTCCCGCACGTCCACCCCGCGGCGAAAGGCATCAGCGTCGGCATCGTAGGCTTCCCTGAGATAAGTCCGGGCGGCCCTCACCGGTGAGGGGTCGTTGGCGATCTGCTCGATGAGGCCCCGGGTTTCCACTCAGAAAGACTCTTCCTTGCGTCGGGTCAGCACCTCGTAACCATCGGCGGTTACCAGAACGGTGTGCTCCCATTGGGCCGTGAGTTTGCGGTCCTTGGTAATGGCCGTCCAGCCGTCGCCCAGCACCCTGGTGTGGTAGGTGCCCTGGTTGATCATGGGCTCGATGGTGAAGGTCATGCCTTCTTTCAGCTCCATACCGGTGCCGGGGCGACCGTAGTGCATTACCTGGGGCTCTTCATGGAACACCTTGCCGATGCCATGGCCGCAGAAATCCCGCACAACGGAATAGCGGTGTTTTTCGGCATGCTCCTGGATGACATGGCCGATGTCTCCCAGCCGGGCGCCGGGTTTGACCAGCTCGATGCCCATATACATGCATTCCTGGGTGATGCGAATCAGGCGCTCGCTGCCGGGCTTGGGTTTGCCGACGATCCACATCTTGCTGGTGTCGCCGTGGTAGCCGTCCTTGAGAACCGTGACGTCGATGTTGATGATGTCGCCGTCCTTGAGCACTTTTTTCTCAGTGGGAATACCATGGCAGACCACGTGGTTGACCGAGGTGCAGATGGACTTGGGGAAACCCTTGTAGTTCAGCGGAGCCGGAATCGCCTGTTGGACATTAACGATATGTTCGTGAGCGATGCGATCGAGATCTTCGGTGGTTACGCCGGGCCTGACGTGTTCGTCCAGCAGCTCCAGCACTTCGGCTGCGAGGCGACCGGCCACCCGCATTTTCTCGATTTCTTCCGGCGTCTTGATAGTTACAGTCATTGGACTTCCTGATAATTGAGTGGCGTCGCCTGAGACAAGCCGCGCATGGTACGCCGGCATGGCCGGTGCGGCCTCTATAGGATGGCAGGCGGGGCGAAGACTCTATTTTAAGGGGCAGCTTCCACAGGCACAAGGAAGCACGAAGGACTGGCCTTCAGCCGGCTATTTATGGTATAAACGCGCCGCCGAAATGCGAACCTGGCCATTGGTCCGGTCGCCGGCATAAAACACACACGCGTCAGCACGTTGTTCCAGGGTGCCTGTTTTATGGCCATAGAGCCGCTCAGGTTGGAGCAATCGGACGTGTGGAGGACTAACCCGAAGTTACAAGGTAATCATCATGGCTCAGGTAAATATGCGTGACCTGCTCAAGGCAGGTGCTCACTTCGGTCACCAGACCCGTTACTGGAACCCGAAAATGTCGAAGTACATCTTCGGCGCCCGCAACAAGATTCATATCATCAACCTGGAACAGACGGTTCCTGCCATGAACGACGCGCTGAGTTTCATTCAGCAGCTGGCAGGAAACAAGAACAAGATCCTGTTCGTCGGCACCAAGCGCGCCGCCGCCAAGATCATCAAGGAAGAAGCCGAGCGTTCTGGCCAGCCGTTCGTTAACCACCGCTGGCTGGGTGGCATGCTGACCAACTACAAAACCATCCGTCAGTCGATCCGTCGCTATCGTGAGCTGGAAGCCCAGAGCAAAGATGGCACCTTCGACAAGCTGACCAAGAAAGAAGCCCTTGAGCGCACCCGTGAGATGGAGCGCCTGGAGCGTTCTATTGGTGGCATCAAGGAAATGGGTGGTCTGCCGGACGCCATGTTCGTGATTGACGTTGACCACGAGCGTATCGCTATCAAGGAAGCCAACAAGCTGGGCATTCCCGTTATCGGCGTTGTGGACACCAACAGCGATCCGGACGGCGTTGACTATGTTATTCCGGGTAATGATGATGCCATTCGCGCCATTCAGATCTACGTGAAGGCTGTCGCCGACACCTGCATTGAGGCGAGCCAGGGCGGCGCTGACGAGTTTGTTGAAGTCAGCGAAGAGCCTGCTACCGGTGAAGCCCCAGCCGCTGAGTAATACGGCTGGTCATACGGCTATCACGTTGGCCTGTCTGAATAGGGGGTGCGGGTAACCGCTCCCCCGTTTCGCTGGATTCAACCGCCGGGCCATGCACGGCCCGGCCGGTTATAACTTTAAGAGGACTGAACATGGCTGCTATTACCGCTGCAATGGTCAAAGAGCTCCGTGAGCGTACCGGCCTTGGCATGATGGAGTGCAAGAAGGCTCTGGTCGAAGCTGACGGCAGTGTAGAAGCTGCAATCGAGGAGCTGCGTAAGTCATCCGGCCTGAAGGCCGCCAAGAAAGCTGGCCGTACCGCTGCTGAAGGCGTGTCTCTGGTGAAGATCTCTGACGACAACACCAGCGCCTACATCGTTGAAGTCAACTCTGAAACCGACTTTGTTGCCCGTGACGACAACTTCCTGAACTTCGCCAATGAAGTCCTCGGGGTTGCCTTTGAGCGTGGCGAGACCGACGTTGCGAAGCTGATGGAAGGCGATCTGGAAGCCAAGCGTGAAGCGCTGGTGCAGAAGATCGGCGAAAACATCACCGTACGTCGTGTGGTGAAGGTTGAGGGCCCGGTTGTGGGCGGTTACGTCCACAACAACAACAAGATCGCGGCGGTTGTCGCAATGACCGCAGGTGACCCGGAAACAGCCCGTGATGTCGCCATGCACGCGGCGGCGGTTAACCCCCGTGTTGGTAAGCCGGAAGATATGCCGGCGGAAGAAGTTGAGAAAGAAAAAGAAATCATCCGTGCCCAGCCGGACATGGAAGGCAAGCCTGCCGAAATCGTTGAGAAGATGATGGGCGGCCGCATCCAAAAGTTCCTCAAGGAAAACAGCCTTGTGGAGCAGCCTTTCGTGAAGAACCCGGAACAGACTGTTGGTCAGCTGCTGAAGGGTAATGGCGCTGAGCTGGTTGGTTTCGTTCGTCTCGAAGTGGGCGAGGGTATCGAAAGGGAAGAAGTGGACTTCGCTGCCGAGGTGGCTGCCGCCGCCGGTACCGGCAAGGCCTGAGTCTGCTCAACCCCCGGGGCGGCGGTGCCGCTCCGGTGAGGTTTCCGGTAATTTCGGAGCCTCCCTGGTCTGCCACGCCAGCTCGGGTTCGCCCGGGCTGCCGTGGCGGGCTTGTATCTGAGATGTCCCTTTTGCTCCGGTCCGAGGGGTATGTCAGATACGAGTCCACCGCATCCATTTACGCCAGAGACGAGGGGAACATTATGGCAGCAGCACCTAAAACCCAGCCCAGATACAAACGTGTTCTGCTCAAGCTCAGTGGCGAAGCGCTGATGGGTGAGCATGAGTTTGGTATTGATCCCAAGGTACTTGATCGGATGGCGCTGGAAATCGGCGCGCTGATCGGTATCGGCGTTCAGGTCGGGCTGGTCATTGGCGGCGGCAACCTGTTCCGGGGCGCGGCCCTGAGCGCTGCCGGCATGGACCGGGTGACCGGCGACCACATGGGTATGCTGGCCACGGTGATGAACGGTCTGGCCATGCGGGATGCCCTGGAGCGTTCCAATATCCGCACCCGGGTCATGTCCGCCATTCCCATGAGTGGCATTGTGGAGCATTACGACCACCGCCGGGCCGTGCGGGACCTGAAAGACGGCGATGTGGTGATTTTCTGCGCCGGCACCGGCAACCCCTTCTTTACCACCGACTCAGCCGCCTGTTTGCGGGGCATTGAAATTGGCGCCGATGCGGTGCTCAAGGCCACCAAGGTCGATGGCGTATACTCTGCAGATCCCATGACCGATCCGACAGCGGAGAAATACGATCGTCTGTCCTATGATGAAGTTCTGGATAAAAAGCTGGGCGTCATGGACTTAACCGCCATTTGCCTGGCCCGTGACCACGGCATGCCCCTGCGGGTTTTCAATATGAGTTCCCCCGGGGCGCTTACCCGTATTGTAACCGGCGAGCCCGAAGGCACGCTGGTTGAATAGTATTCATGCCTGGTGCCCAACCGGCGCAGGCACTGATAAACAGACAAGCGAGGACGCGCAACGTGATTGATGAAGTCAAAGCTGATGCCGAGAAACGTATGAAGAAGAGCCTGGAGGCTCTGTCTTCAGCCTTTAACAAGATCCGTACGGGCCGGGCACACCCAGCCATTCTGGACAGCGTGATGGTCAACTATTACGGCCAGGAAACGCCGCTGAAGCAGGTGGCGAGCGTCAATGTGGAAGACAGCCGTACCCTGGCGGTCTCTCCCTGGGAAAAGAACCTGGTTCCCACCATTGAGAAGGCGATCATGGCTTCCGACCTGGGCCTGAACCCCTCTACCAGCGGCGACCTCATCCGCATCCCCATGCCCATGCTGACCGAAGACACCCGTAAGGAAATGGTCAAGCAGGCACGGAACGACGCCGAAGGTGCCCGTGTGGGTATTCGCAACGCCCGTCGTGATGCCAATAACGACCTGAAAGAGCTTGAAAAAGAAAAGGAAATCACCGAAGACGATCTGCGTCGCGGTGAGGATGTGATCCAGAAGCTGACCGACCGTTACATCGGTGAGGTCGACAAGGTGCTTAAAGCCAAGGAAGATGACCTGATGGCGGTATAAACCGCCCGACGGAACACCCGATCAGTACCAGGGGTCAGCATGACGGATTCAGTAACAGCGGAAATTCCGGTGGAAGCCGGGAAGGTTCCGCGTCATGTCGCCATTATCATGGACGGCAATAATCGCTGGGCCAAGGCCCGGCGACTTAATGGAGTGGCTGGCCACAAGGCGGGCGTGAACTCGGTGCGCTCGGTGGTGGAAACCTGCGCCAGAGCCGGGGTAGAGGTGCTTACCCTGTTTGCCTTCTCTAGCGAGAACTGGCGCCGGCCGAAGGATGAGGTGTCCGCCCTGATGCGCCTGTTCCTGTTTGCCCTGGAACGGGAAGTGAAGAAGCTGCACCGAAACAACATCCGTCTGCGGATGATCGGTGACCGCAGCGCTTTCAGTCCCCAGTTGCAGGAGCACATGGCAAAGGCTGAGGCGCTGACCCGCGACAACACCGCCATGACCCTGGTGATCGCCGCCAACTACGGCGGCCAGTGGGACATCACCCAGGCGACCCAAAAGGTAGCCGCCCGGGTTGCGGCGGGCGAACTGACGCCGTCCGACATTACCGAAGATATTCTTCAGCAGCACCTTTCCATCGGCGATCTGCCCATGCCGGATCTGATGATTCGTACCGCCGGCGAGCAGCGTATAAGTAACTTTCTGTTGTGGCACCTGGCCTATACTGAGTTCTATTTCTGTGACGTGTACTGGCCGGACTTTGGCAGCGAACAGATGCGTCTGGCTCTGGACGCCTACGCCCGGCGCAAGCGCCGGTTCGGCCAGACCGACGACCAGGTAGATCAGCGTTTAGCTGCCCAGCAATAATTGCTCAGACGCACACTGCAAGAACCTGAACTGAGCCAAGGACAAGAGCGAATATTGACGTGCTCAAAACCCGAGTTCTGACGGCGCTGATTCTTGCGCCCATCGCCATTATCGGCATTTTCTTCCTGCCGCCGCTGGGCTTTGCCATCTTTACCGGGGTGGCCATCACCCTCGGCGCCTGGGAGTGGGCGAATATGGCCGGCCTTAGCAATGGCGTTTTCCGCATGGCCTATGCCACGCTGGTGGCTGTGACCCTGGCCGTTGTGTACGGCATGCCGACGTTGCCTCTGTTGTGGCTGGCACTGATCTGGTGGGTGATCGGGTTACAGATGATCCGGGTTTACCCGCAGGCCACCGCGCTATGGAGCAGCCCTGTGGCGCGCGCCATTATGGGCCTGCTGGTGCTGGTGCCCGCCTGGGTAGGGCTCAACCATCTGCGCACCGGCACCCTTCAGTTTGGTGAGCAGGAAAGTGGGCTGCTCGCTATCCTGTACCTGTTTTTCGTAGTCTGGGTGGCGGATATCGGCGCTTATTTTGCCGGCAAGGCCTTCGGCACTACCAAGCTGGCACCCCGGGTCAGCCCGGGCAAGTCCTGGGCCGGTGTCTGGGGCGGTATGGCAGCGGTGGCGTTGCTGGCGGTGGCGACCGGGCTGCTCGCAGGTGTTGGTTTTGCCGACATATTGTTACTGCTTATCGCCAGCGTGGTGGTGGCCGCCTTTTCCGTGGTGGGGGATCTGCTCGAAAGCATGCTCAAGCGCTTCCGGGGTATCAAGGACAGCAGCCAGTTGCTGCCGGGCCATGGTGGCATTATGGATCGCATTGACAGTCTTACGGCGGCGATTCCGGTATTTGCCCTGATCATTACCCTGATGGGCTGGTTGTCGGCGGGAGTCACCTTGTGATTGCAGCCAGCGCAAAACGATGTCTGACCCTGCTGGGGGCAACCGGATCCATCGGCCTGAGTACGCTGGATGTGGTGCGCCGTCATCCGGACCGGTTTTCCGTTTATGCCCTGACTGCCGCCACCCATGTGGAGGAAATGGCCACGCTATGCCGTGAGTTCAATCCGGCGGTTGCGGTGATGGCCGATGCTGATGCGGCAGCGCGGCTGGTGGATATGCTGGCTGATCTTCCGGAAACACGGGTACTGGCCGGTGAGGCCGGGCTGGTGGAGGTGGCTGCTGCGAGTGAGGCCGATACGGTAGTAGCGGCCATCGTGGGTGCCGCGGGGCTGGTGCCGACCCTGGCAGCGGTTAAGGCGGGCAAACGGGTGTTGCTGGCCAACAAGGAAGCCCTGGTCATGTCCGGGCAGTTGTTTATGGACGCGGTGGCCGAGTCTGGCGCTTTGTTGCTGCCCATCGACTCGGAACATAACGCCATTTTCCAGTGCCTGCCGTCCGAGCAGGTGCGGGATCTGCCCGGTGCCGGCGTGCGCCGGATTCTGCTGACAGCCTCTGGCGGCCCGTTCCGCAATCATACCCTGGACATGCTGAAGGACGTCACGCCGGCGCAGGCCTGCAAGCATCCCAACTGGTCCATGGGGCAGAAAATTTCGGTCGACTCCGCGACCCTGATGAACAAGGGGCTGGAGCTGATCGAAGCCTGTTGGCTGTTCAATACCCGCCCGGATCAGATTGAAGTGCATGTGCATCCGGAGAGTATCATTCACTCCATGGTGGAGTATGTGGATGGATCGGTGCTGGCCCAGCTCGGCAGTCCGGACATGCGCACTCCTATCGCCAACGGCCTGGCCTGGCCGGAGCGGGTCGACGCGGGGGTCGCGCCACTGGATCTGTTTGCGTTGGGCCGGTTTCATTTCGAGCGCCCGGACACTGGGCGTTTCCCCTGTCTGCGGCTGGCAGCAGAAGCGTTTGAGACCGGCGGGACCGCCCCCGCGGTACTCAATGCCGCCAATGAGCAGGCGGTCGCAGCCTTCCTCAACGGAGAGCTTTGTTTTGCCGATATCCCGGTTATCATAGAGCATGCTCTTGCGACGGTGCCTTCCCGGGCAGCGGACGATTTCGAGGCCATCATGGCGGCAGATCACGCCGGCCGGGACGAAGCCCAGGCCCAGATTCAGCGCCTGGTGCGTCGTTCTGTCGCCCTCTGATCGCAATCCACCGGGCAAACTGAAGCGAACGGCCGGAGGCCCCTGACACCATGTTAGACATTCTGCAAACGGTACTGGCGCTGATTGTCACCCTGGGTATTCTGGTGACCATCCACGAGTTCGGGCATTTCTGGGTCGCCCGCAGGTTTGGCGTCAAGGTTCTGCGCTTCTCCGTCGGCTTCGGTAACCCGGTATTTTCCCGCTATGATCGCCATGGCACCGAGTTTGCGGTCGCCCTGATTCCCCTGGGCGGTTACGTCAAGATGCTGGACGAACGGGAAGCCCCGGTGCCCGAAGAGCAGCGCCATGAGGCGTTTACCTCCAAGCCCCCCGGCCAGCGCATTGCCATCGCTGCTGCCGGCCCCGCAGCTAACTTCATTTTTGCCATTGCGGCCTACTGGCTGCTGAGTGTGGTGGGGTTTACCACGGTGGCGCCGATTACCGGTGAGATCGGTGAGGGTTCCATTGCGGATCGCATGGGACTTCAGTCCGGCATGGAGATCCACCAGGTGGATGGCCGTAACGTCACCTCCTGGCGAGACATTGGTATGCGCCTGCTGGAGCGTGCCGGCGAACAGGATGAGGTCAGTTTTACCATCAGCGATGGTCAGGGTCAGCGGACCCTGAGCACCACCCTGAACGGCTGGCAGTTACCGAATGACAACCCGGACCCGCTCACGCAGTTCGGCCTGAGCCCGCTGCGCCCGGCAGTTCCCGCTGAGATCGGCCAGATCGTCAGCGGTGGCCGGGCCGATGCCGCTGGCCTGCAGGAAGGCGACCGGGTGGTTGCTGTTGACGGGGAACCGGTGGCCGACTGGTTTGCGCTGGTGACACTGATTCAGCAGGCGCCGGAACAGCCCATGGCGATGGTCGTTGATCGTGACGGTCGTAATGTTGCTCTTGAAATAACCCCTGCGACCCGCGACGTGTCAGGGGTAGAGCAGGGTTTCATCGGTGCCGGCGTGGCCCAGGTGAGCTGGCCGGATCATATGCTGCGGGAGGTTCGTTACGGGCCTTTTGCGGCGCTGCCGAACGCAATTTCAGAAACCTGGTCAGATACCCGGTTGACCCTGGTGGCGATACAAAAGATGATTACCGGCTTGCTGTCGCCAACCAACCTCAGCGGGCCGATCACCATCGCCCGGGTGGCTGAGGCCAGTGTCAGCTCCGGATTTGAGGATTTTGTCCGTTTCCTCGCGTATCTGAGTGTCAGTCTGGGCATTCTCAACCTGCTGCCCATACCGGTGCTGGATGGCGGGCATATTGTTTATTACACCATCGAGGCCATCCGCCGGCGCCCGCTCTCTGAACAGGTTCAGGCGCTGGGTTTACGCATCGGCATGGCCATGATTCTGACTTTAATGGTGTTTGCTCTTTACAACGACCTGATGCGGTTGTGAGAATTGCGAGCTCCTTACGCGCATAAACAGGCGATCTGACTGAATGAGACGTTCTTTACTGGGTGTAGCGATTGGTCTTGCCCTCACCGGGATGGCCAGCCAGCCGGCTACGGCACAAGAATTTACAGTGGCGGATATCGAAGTCGAAGGCCTGCAGCGGGTCTCCGCTGGTAACGTGTTTGCGGCGTTTCCGATCGATATCGGCGCATCATTGAACGAGCAGGAGCTTGCGGACGCGATCCGTACCCTGTTCAGAACCGGCCTGTTTACCGATATTGAAGCCTTTCGGGACAATGGCACCCTGGTGCTGCAAGTGCAGGAACGGCCTGCCATCGCGTCCATTGAGATCGAAGGGAACCGCAATATCGAAACCGACATTCTGCTGGATGCGCTGGCCGGCGCAGGTCTTCAGGAGGGCCAGGTGTTCCGCCGGGCAACACTGGAGCGCCTTGAACTGGAGATTCTCCGGTCCTACGTTGGGCAGGGTCGCTATAACGCCCGGGTTCGCGCCAGTGCCGAAGAGTTGCCCCGTAACCGGGTTGCGGTAAGGCTGGACATCAACGAAGGGGATGTGGCCGCCATTCGCCATATCAATATTGTTGGTAATGAGGCCTTCCCAGACGACGAACTGCTGGGGCTGTTTGAGCTGCGCACCAGTAGCTGGTGGAACTCCCTCACCAGCAAAGACAAGTACGCCCGTGAGCGTCTGAGTGGTGATCTGGAGTCGTTGCGCTCCCATTATCTGGACGAGGGCTACCTGGACTTCAACATCGAGTCCAGCCAGGTCTCCATCTCCCCCGACAAGCGTGACGTGTTTGTGGCCGTGTCGGTTAGCGAAGGGCGCCAGTACACCGTGGCAGACATTCAGCTACGCGGCGAACTGATTCTGGAAGAGGAAGCCCTGCGGGAGCTGATTACCCTGGAGCCCGGGGATGTAATGTCCCGGTCCGAGCTGACTGCCACCACCGAGCGCCTGTCCCGTCGGCTGGGCCGCGAGGGTTACACCTTCGCCAATGTGAACGCCATTCCCCAGCCAGAGTCGGAAGACACTGCCAGCGTGATTTTTTACGTGGAGCCGGGCAAGCGCACCTACGTGCGGCGCGTTAACTTCAGCGGTAACGTGACCACCCGGGATGAAGTGCTGCGCCAGGAAATGACCCAGATGGAAGGGGGCGTGGCCTCCACCGACCGCATTGAGTTCTCCAAGGACCAGCTGGAACGATTGGGTTATTTCCGGCGGGTCAGCGTTGATACCGTCCCGGTGCCGGGCGCCGACGACCTGGTGGATGTGAACTACTCCGTTGAAGAGCAGCCCACCGGCAGCCTGTCGGCTTCTATCGGTTTCTCGCAGGTTTCCGGAGTTATCCTTGGAGCGAGCATTTCTGAGAACAACTTCTTCGGCACCGGCAAGCGGGTGTCCATCGGCGCCAACGTCAGTGACTCCATCAAGAGTGCCAACTTCTCCTACGAAGACCCGTACTATACGGTGGACGGCGTGAGCCGGGGCTTCAGCCTGTTCGCCCGTGAGACCGACTTTGAAGAGCGGGATATTTCATCCTATCTGCTGGATGAGTACGGTGGCCAGCTCAGCTTTGGTTATCCCATCGACCAGTTCACCCGGCTGAATTTCGGCGTCGGTTATACCCTGTCGAAGATCCGCTCGGGAGACTACACCGCAGATGAAGTGCTGCGCTTTATTGAAGAAGAAGGTAACGATTTCCATAACTATTTCCTGAACGGGTCCTGGCGTCGTAGTACGCTTAACCGGGGCATGCTGCCTACCCGCGGATACAGCCACACCCTGTCAGCCGATATCGCGGTGCCAGGAAGTGATCTGACGTTCTACAAGCTGCGTTATCGCGGTGACAGTTTCTGGCCGCTGAACGAACAGGAGACCTGGGTGATTCGTGCCCGGGGCGAGCTGGGTTACGGCGATGGGTATGGTGACCGTTCGCAGATGCCGTTCTATGAGCACTTCTATGCGGGTGGTTACGGCTCAGTGCGGGGCTTCGAGGCCAACTCCCTCGGTAACCGGGTTGAAACCAATAAGACCTGGACCAACGATGACGACCCGTTTGGTGGTAACGTGCTGACGGAAGGCAGCCTGGAGCTGATCATGCCTACGCCTTTCGCCGGGGATACCCGCAGCATGCGTACGGCGGTCTTCCTGGATGCCGGTCAGGTGTTCGACACCAACCGGGGCTTTGATCCGGAACTGGGCGAGATTCGCGCCTCGGTGGGCATTGGCTTTCAGTGGGTAACCGTGGTTGGCCCGCTGGCGTTCAGTCTGGCCCAGCCGATCACTGACAAGAGTGGCGATAAAACCCAGGTGTTCCAGTTCTCCCTGGGACAGCGCTTCTGACGCCAGCCCGGGTTCGGCAGCGTCCAGTAACCGGTTGATGTTCAGGCCAGAGGTGGCCTGAACATTTTTTCCCATCAGCACAGGAGGCAAGGTGATGACTGGATTCAGGGAGTGTTTGAAACGCGTACCTGTTGCGCGGATGATGGTGGCCGTGATGGCGCTGGCGCTGAGCGTGCCCGTTCTGGCGGATACCCGGATCGGGGTGGTGGACTTGCGCCGGGCGTTGTTTTCCTCCGACGACGCCAAGACGTTCGGCGACGAGCTCAAGGCGGAGTTTTCGGACGCCGAAGCCCAGGTACGGGACGCCCAGCAGGAGGCGCGCCGTCTGCAGGAACGGTTGCAGACCGACGGCCCCATGATGAATGAGAGCGAGCGCCAGAAGCTGACGGCGGAGTTCCAGCAGAAAGCCGAGGCTTTTGCCCGGCAGAAGCAGCAGCTGGACCAGACGCTGAACAGCCGTAAACAGGCGTTTGTGGACGAGGCCCGGCCCGAGGTGGACGCGGCGGTGAAAGAGCTGATGGAAGAGTATGACCTGGATCTTATTCTGCCCACAGAAACCGTCGTCATGGCCAAGCCGGAGCTGAACCTGACCGATGAACTACTGGAAAAACTGAATCAGTAATATGCCCACCAGACATCTGACCCTTGGGGAAATCGCCAACATACTGGGCGCGGAACTCAGGGGTGACCCGTCGCTGGTTATTACCGGCATGGCTACGCTTGAGGCGGCAGAAGGCGATCAATTGACCTTTCTGTCGAATCCCTCCTACGCCCGCTACCTGGAGAACACCCGGGCGGGAGCTGTTCTGCTGGCCCCGAAAATGGCCGATAAGGCGCCTGCCAATGTCCTGATACTGGACGACCCCTATCTTGGTTATGCCCGCATCAGCCATGAGTTTGATGTGGCTCCCGTGCCAGCGAAGGGTGTCCATCCCACTGCCGTGGTGGACGACTCGGTGTCGGTTCCTGAGAGTGCCAGCATTGGCCCTTATGCGGTGGTGGAAGCGGATGTTTCCCTGGGCGAGGGGGTGGTTATCGGCGCTCATACGATCGTGGGCGCCGGTTGTGTGATCGGTGACCAGAGTATTCTGCAACCACGGGTTACCCTTGCCCACGGGGTGACCCTGGGTAAGCGTTGTCATATTCTCAGCGGCGCGGTCATTGGCGCCGATGGTTTCGGCTTTGCCATCCATCAGGGCCAGTGGAATCGCATTGCGCAGATCGGCGGCGTGACCCTGGGCGACGATGTGGAAGTCGGTGCCAACACCACCATTGACCGGGGAGCCCTGGATAACACCCGCCTGGGCAACGGCGTCAAGATCGATAATCTGGTTCAGATCGCCCACAACGTGCAGATTGGCGATCACAGCGCCATGGCCGGCAAAGTAGGTATAGCCGGAAGTACCCGTATTGGCAGTCATTGTATTTTTGGCGGCGCCGTCGGCGTTGCCGGTCACCTGACCATAGGCGACAAGGTGCAACTCACCGGTATGGCAATGATTACCGGTGATATTCATGAACCGGGGGTTTATTCCTCGGGCACAGGTTATATGAGTAACCGCGACTGGCGGAGGAATGCTGCTCGCTTCAGGCAACTGGACGCCATGGCGCGTCGGTTAAAAGAACTTGAAAAGAAAATAGAGGGCTGAGGCCGATACCCGATGATGCTAATTGATGAAATACAGAACTTCCTGCCGCACCGCTTCCCGTTTTTGCTGGTAGACCGGGTGATAGAAGTGGAAGCCGGTAAATCGATTGTCGGCTACAAGAACGTCACTATCAATGAGCCGTTTTTTACCGGCCATTTTCCCAGCCGGCCGATTATGCCAGGGGTTCTGATTATCGAGGCCATGGCCCAGATCTCGGGTATCCTGGGCTACGTTACGGCCGGCCGTACGACCGCTGACGGATCGATCCACCTGCTGGCGGGTTCCAACAAGGCGCGGTTCAAACGGCCGGTGGTACCAGGAGACCAGTTGCGACTTGAGTCTACGCTGTTATCCAAGAAGCACGGTATCTGGAAGTTTGACTGCCGTGCGCTCGTGGATGGCGACGTTGTCTGTGTTGCGGAAGTCATGTCAGCCGAGAGAGACGCTTGATGTCGGAGAAACACTGGAACGGTGTCCATCCCCAGGCAATCGTAGACCCATCAGCCAGCCTGGCGGATGGGGTTACGGTGGGGCCGTGGAGTTACATCGGACCGGGGGTTGAGATTGGTGAAGGCACTGAGGTGCATTCCCATGTGGTGATCAAAGGCCCCACTGTGATTGGCCGGAACAACCGCATCTTTCAGTTTGCCAGCGTGGGCGAGGAGTGCCAGGACAAGAAGTACGCCGGTGAGCCGACGACCCTGGTCATTGGCGATAATAATGTAATTCGCGAAAGCTGCACCATTCATCGCGGAACCATACAGGACCGTGGTGAGACCCGTATAGGCAATAGCAACCTGTTGATGGCCTATGTGCACGTCGCCCACGACTGTGTTATCGGGGACAACACGATTCTTGCCAACTGTGCCACTCTGGCCGGCCATGTGACAATTGGCGACTGGGCGATCCTTGGTGGTGGCACCATGGTGCATCAGTTCTGTCATATCGGTCCTCACAGCATGAGCGGCGGCGGCAGCATCGTGCTGAAGGACATTCCCGCCTATGTCATGGCCAGCGGCCAGTCCGCCAGCCCCCACGGCATCAATGTGGAGGGTTTGCGCCGCCGGGGTTTCAGCAAGGAAGTGCTGATGGAGCTGCGTCGGGCCTACAAGATCGTGTACCGGCAGGGCCTGACCACGGCCCAGGCGCTGGCAGAACTGGAAAAGAACTGGCCGACCCTGCCGGAAATGCAGCCGTTGACGGAGTCCCTTCGCATGTCCGATCGGGGCATCGTCCGTTAGGCCCGCTGTGTCTGCTGATCTCGCGGCTGTCGACGCACAGTTAACTGGCGTGGTCCGTCGGACGCCGGTCACTATTGCCATGGTGGCCGGAGAAGCGTCCGGGGATATTCTTGGCTCTGGACTGATCCGCTCCCTTCGTAAGCGATATCCCAATGCCCGGTTTGTGGGCATTGGCGGTGAGGAAATGATTGCCGAGGGTTTTCACTCCCTGGTCCCCATGGAACGGTTGTCGGTGATGGGGTTGGTGGAGGTGCTTGGCCGTCTGCGAGAGCTTTTTGCGATCCGCGCCCGCCTGATGGATTACCTGCTGACAACACCGCCGGATGTGCTGATTGGCATTGACTCCCCGGACTTCACCCTGGGGGTTGAAGAGCGCTGCCGCAAGGCAGGGATTGCCACCGTACATTACGTCAGCCCGTCGGTGTGGGCCTGGCGCCAGAAACGCATTTTCCGCATTGCCCGTTCGGTTGACCTGATGCTGACCCTACTGCCCTTCGAGGCGAAATTCTATGAGGAGCATCAGGTGCCCGTGGCCTTCGTGGGCCATCCGCTGGCAGAGCGGGTGCCCATGGAAACGGACACCGCCGGTGCCCGTGCAGCACTGGGGCTGGAGCAGGACAAGCCGGTGCTGGCGATGCTGCCTGGCAGCCGGGCCGGGGAGGTGGAGCGCCTGGGCGGACTGTTCCTTGAAACCGCCCGTCAGCTGCAGGCCGCCCATCCGGATCTGCAGCTGGTGGTTCCCTGCGTGAACCGGGAACGGGAAATACAGGTGCGTGCGCTGGCGGATGCCCTGGCCGTAAAGTTGCCGCTGACGGTAGTGCGGGGACGCTCCCGGGAAGTGATGGCGGCGGCGGATGTGGTATTGCTGGCGTCTGGCACCGCGACCCTGGAAGCCATGTTACTGAAAAAGCCCATGGTGGTCGGTTATCGGCTGAGTGACTTCAGTTATGCGGTGCTGTCGCGGTTGGTAAAAGTGCCCTGGGTTTCCCTGCCCAATCTGCTGGCCCGGGAAGAACTGGTGCCTGAGCTGTTGCAGGAAAACGCCACGCCGGAAAAACTGGCGGCCGCCGTGCAGGAGCGGCTGGACAATCCACAGGAGCGGGAGCGGCTGAAAGAGGCCTTTACCCGGCTGCACCATGTTCTGCGCCGCAATGCCGATGAACGGGCCGCTGAAGCGGTGTCCGCTTTGATCGAAAAGGACAGGAGCATATGACGGATCCGGTTTTACGGCCGACCTTCGAATGCCGGTACCAAGGCTGGAAGCTGGCGGGTGTGGACGAAGTGGGTCGTGGCCCGCTGGCGGGGCCGGTGGTGACGGCTGCGGTTATTCTGCATCCGGATCGGCCCATTGAGGGACTGGCGGACTCCAAAAAGCTGACGGAGAAACGCCGCGAAACCCTGTACGACGAAATCATCGCCAAGGCCGCCGCCTGGAGCCTGGGGCGCTGCGAACCTGCCGAGATCGATCAGCTCAATATTTACCAGGCCACACTGCTGGCGATGGTAAGAGCCGTGGCCGGGCTGCGGATTGAGCCTGAGTATGTGCTGGTGGACGGCAACCGCTGCCCCGACTGGCACTGGCCGTCAGAACCGGTGATCGGTGGCGATGGCCGGGTTGAGGCCATCAGTGCCGCATCCATACTGGCCAAGGTCAGCCGGGACCGGGAAATGCAGGCCCTGGAACAGACCTACCCCGGTTATGGGCTGGCCTCCCACAAGGGTTATCCCACGCCGGCACATCTTGAGGCCCTGCAGCGCCAGGGCGCTACTCCCATCCATCGCCGGTCTTTCCGGCCGGTACAGCAGGTGCTGATGACGTCCGGCGCCGGTACCGCTCTGACCACCAGTGGTCCGGTTGCCGATATGCTCGACCCGTTGCTCATGCAGGATCAGTAACCGGTTACCCGGAACCAGCGATACAGCCTGTCCCGGAAGCTCTCCAGCCGGGGCTTACGCTGCTCCTGTTCCGGGGTAGGCCAGTTTGCTTTCTTGCTCTTGCAGCGAATGATGCCGTTCCGGGTGAGCTGCATATGCCATCGTTGCGCCGTTGAATGGTCCTTGTCGGGATCGGACACCACCAGCAACAGGTTATAGTCCCGCTGCTTTTCAATCAGGTGGGATTCAATGGATGCCGGATCGTCCCTGTCGGTCCAGTTGAACAGCCGGTTGGTGGCGGGCTCAACCAGATGACAGAGGGCTTCGCAATCCAGGGTAAGCCCTTCCTGGATCTGATCGTCCTGCAGTACGGTTTTATCGAGCTTCACCACCGAGCGATAGTGGATGATCCGCCCTTCGTCGTTATTTGCCCAGCGCCCCGAGCGCTGCCGGATCTTCTGGGGCAGGTCAGACAGCTTGCGATAATCCAGCCATAACCGTTGCAGCGCCAGCACCTTATTGGTGTAAGGGGTGATCAGGCGGGTTTTCCAGCGTGCCTTGCCCCGGCGCAGCCAGCTGGTAATGCCGTTAACCATGTCTTCCCGTACCAGGTCCCGCAGGGTATAGATCAGACCAATGCCCAGCAGCAGGGTCAGCGACAACTTCTGGCTGGCGTCCCGGGCGTTGAACAGGATGTAGGTAAACAGCATCATGATCCACATGGTGGACACGGCCTTGACGACCCTGCGGGTGCCGGCGCCGAGCCGGGTGACTTTCGGGCGCAGCCGCAACGGGTATTCCAGCAGGCGCTGGTACAGGGCGATCCGGTTCCAGACCCGGGAGGGCTCGCCCTCCAGGCTGACCATGTATTCGTGCTCTTTACGGTAGTCGTATTCCCGCTGCAGAAACTCGTGAACGGACTGCTGGAGTTCCGGGTCCAGTTCGGCAAAGTTCTCGGAGGCCAGGCATTCCAGGAAGACCTGCTCAGCGTGCCAGGAAAAGAACGTATCGATCAGCTCAAAGTACCGTTGCTGGCGACTCTGGCCGGCGCTGGAACTCCGCAACTGACTGGCATAGGTCTCACTGACGCGAATCGCCCGCTTTACCGGCTCGTCGGTCAGGCCGGAGCGTCCGATCTGCTGGCGCAGGCGTTCCACCGTATCCCGGTACTGGAAGACGGACGAACCCATCGCCACTTCGTAGTGGGGTGACAACAGCGCGTAGGATTTATTCGCAATGTCGATGCGGTCCTTTTTCGGCTGATCCCGCAGGCTGAACCGGTGTTCGATACAGCTCTGGAAAAACTGCGGCTCCGAAAAAAGGCGGTCGGAAAGGCTGCTCTCGTAGGGGGTAAAGATGAACAGATCGATGGTGTAGCGCCCGGGCAGCGTGAGGGAGCGGGTGAAATGCAGCCGGTAGTCGCCTTTACGCTTTAATAAGAATGCCACCGCCTCTCCTTCTGTTCTGATCTTCTTATCCTTTTTCGGTCTACCCCCGACCCTCCTATTGAGCCTTAATTTTAAGGTTTGGCAAAGAGCGAGTTATACCTATAGTTTTTGACTATGGGCTGCGCCGCAGGATCAGCCCCCGGTCACCTACCGCGTATATCGGACCGGTACGGGTGGCGCATACCGCCCGCAGACCATGATCCGTGCCGCTGCGTTCCCGGATCCAGTGGTCGTTCTGCAGGCGCAGGATCTGACCACGGGTTCCGACGGCGTAAGCGTTTGCGCTGGACGTGCCCGATACACTCAACAGATCGTCCCGGGTGCGGATGGGGTGCACCTGCCAGCGAGTGCCGTCGAAGTGGGCGAGGGTGCCGGACAGCCCAACGGCGTAAATGTTCTCCAGGGAGGTGCCCCAGACGTCGTACAGGAAGTTCTCGGTGCCTACGTTAAACTCGGCCCAGTTCTGGCCGTTGTAGCGCAGGGCCAGGCCGAAGTCGCCCACCGCCAGCAGCCGGTCGCGGCGGAGGCCCCAGAGCCCGTACAGGGCCGATTGGGTACCGCTGGGCATGCGCTTCCAGCCCAGACCGTCAAAATGCAGGATCAGCCCTTCGTCGCCCACAGCGTACATGCAGTCTGGCCCGTCCCCCCACAGAGCAAGGATGGTGATGTCCAGGTGGAGGTCGAAGTGCAGTTGCCAGGCTGAGCCGTCGAAGCGAAAAATACGCCCGTGCTGGCCGGCCGCGAACAGCCCTTCGCCGGTATCCAGCAGGCAGTGGACCGCCAGTTCACTGGGCGGTGGCAGGGCTTCCCAGCGGTCGCCCTCTAGCCTGAGTACGGTGCCGGCCTCGCCACAGGCGTAGCAGGTGCCGTCTGCGCCTTCGTGAATACCCCAGAGCTGACGGTTAACTGGTGTGGTCATGGCGACCCAGGGGCTGATTTTGGCAGCACCGGGGGGCGGCGCGAGGGCCTGGGTGAAGTCTTCGGCAGCGGTCATAATGGTGCCAAAGTCCCCCACGGCCAGGGCCTCGCCAGTGGGCAGCGGCACAATGTCCATCAGGTCATGGATGGTATTGCTCTCCAGTGGGCTCAGGTCCAGCCCCTCAAGGTAGTACAGCCGGCCCTGATCACCCACAATCAGAGCGCCCTTTCTGTAGCGTCGGATGGCGCGCAGGCGGGGCATATCCACTTTGAAATCCAGGGCCTGGAACTGGCCGTTCTGATAACGCACCAGTTCGCCCCGGAAACCACCCTTGTCGACAAAGTAGCGGCCTCCGGCCAGGAGTAACTCGTTGTCGCCGGTCATCAGCATGGCCTGGAAGCCGGAGCCCAGGGGGCAGTCCAGCCGGACCCACTGGCCGCCCGGGTTGCGTTGAATAACCGTGCCCTCCGCGCCGGCCGCGTAGACCTGGCCGCCGGGCGCACAGGCCACCGCCCGCAGGTTGACCTGCGTAGGGGAGGGCTCGCGGGTCCATTCCGTGCCGTCGTAGTGCAGGACCATGCCGTCATCACCCACCGCCCAGGCCTCACCGTCGGCGTTGCCGTCGATGGCGAACAGGGGCGTGTTTTCGGCGCAGGCAGCGAAGCGATCATTGTCGTCAATGATGCCGCCGTAGCGCTGCTGCCATTGCACGCCGTCCCAGTGCAGAATCGTCCCCATCCAGCCGACAGCGATCAGCCGGTCGGCGCTCAGGCCCCAGATGCCGTGCAAGGGCAGACGGCTCGGAGTTTCCACGGGCTGCCATTGCCGGCTGGGTTCGTCAACGTTGCCGTCGTAGTGAAGAATCCTTCCTTCGTCACCCACGACAAATACTTCACCATCCCCGGCCCAGCCCGACCAGAGTACGTCGCCATCGCCGGCGCCCGCCTCCGGTACCCGTCGCCAGGGCTGCCGGCGGGTGGCGCTGGCGGCATCAGTGCCGAGCAGCTGGCTGAAAAACTGGCGGCGTCGGGCGTCCGGGGCCTTGATCATGAAGTTCGGTCCTCAGGTAGAAATCGGTTCAGTGCGAAGATTATTGTTCAGTGGAGATTGCCCCCGCGGTCTTCTGGCACGGTCTGGCCCAGCAGGGCAGTCAGTTCGGCCCGCAGTTTCTCCCGTTGTCCCGCGGGGACCTTCTCCAGTGCGGTCTCAAGGTCTGGCTGGTCCTGAGCGTACTGCTCCAGGGCCTGCAGGGAATCCGCGGCGGCGGCCGCAAAATTGGCCCGGGCATGACTGATGCAGCGGTTGACCGCGTTGCCGAAGGCGCTGGCCTCCCGGCTCTCCGGGGCTTCCAGGACGATGGGGAGTCCATTATCCGAACCCACCGCCAGTGCCGGGGAAAACGGAATCTGCGCCAGCGACTCAACGCCGGTCTTGTCCAGGGCTTCGGCGAGATGACTGCGGGGGAACAGATGGAAGTCCTGGCTGCAATGGGGGCAAGTGACCCCCGCCATGTTTTCCACCACGCCGAGCAGGGGCATTCCCCGTTCCTGACAGAAGCGAATGGCCTTGAGACTGTCCATCAGTGCGACTTCCTGGGGTGTGGTCACCAGCATGGCGGCCACATCCTGGCCTTCCAGCAGATCGGCCAGGGTGATCAGTTCGTTGCCGGTGCCGGGAGGCATATCGATGACCAGAAAGTCCAGCGGCCCCCAGTCGAAGGAGCCGATCAGGTGGTGCATAAAGTCATGTTTGTAGGCATCCCGCCAGACAATGGGGGTGTCATCGCTTTCCATCATAAAAGCCAGGGAGCCGACTTGCAGAGGCTGCCGGAGCCCTTCCGGCGCAAAGGTTCTGGGAGTCAGGCCGTCTTTACTGATGCGGATTCGCTGGCCAACAAAGCCGAAAAAGCGGCTCTGATTGGGGCCGTGGATGTCTGCGTCCGCGACGCCAACCCGGTAACCCTGGGCGGCAAGACCGGCAGCCAGGTTGGCCGAGACGGTGCTTTTGCCGACCCCGCCCTTGTTGGCCATGACCATAATGATCTGGCCGATCTGCGCCAGCCGTGACTCAATCAGGTTTTTCTCGTGGTGGCTTTTATCCAGGCGGCACTCGGGTTCCTGTGGGCAGAACTGGCAGGCATGGCCCCGGCCACAATCCTCTGGCACTAGGGCGAGTGGATCCTTCGGGTGAAACTGGGAAACCGTCATGTGCTATCTCCTGCGGGATTCCTGTCAGCTGTCGCTGTCGGTGTCCAGCATGATCCAGGTGTGAGTGATGCGCTTGTTACCGTCCCGCTCGTTATCACTTCCCTGCCAGACAGCGAAGGAAACGGGAATGACGCCGGATTCCAGATTGACGTTGTGTTCGCCGGTAGCCTGCAGCGGGCGTGACATGACGACCTGCCACTCGTTGTCATGTGCAATCCGCTCGGACACGTAGAGGCTGTCACCGGCGACGTCCTGTTCCGGCAGATGGGTGGTGCTGCCGAAGCCGCCGGCGGCCAGATTCTGAATCTGGTTCTCATCGGCGCGCCAGTACCAGATATTGACAGGCTTTTCCGGTCCGCTGCCCATCATATAGGAGGTGTCTGCTCCGTTCAGGGCAAACTGAATGGCGGCACCGTCGCTGAAGGCGTCGACGGTATTGCTGCGGTTTTCGGTATCGTCCTTCCAGTGGAGCCGGACATAGAAGCGTTCACTGGTACGGGCAACCTGGAAGTACAGGTGTTTGCCCCGCATGGCGCCGTCATTAAAGCGCAAGGCGACGGACGGGTGCACCGGCGGGGCGGGGAACAGGTGGGTACGATAGACCGGAATACGGCCCCAGATCAGGTCGTCCGGATCGTTCTGGCTGCGCAGGTAGATCCGGTCCGGCAGCCGGGACACTTTTACGGTATCGCCCGGCTTGATTTCGGCGGTGTTGGGGTTGACCTCATCGTGTTCCGCCAGCGCGGCAGAGGCGGCGAAGGCCAGCGCCAGGGCCAGGGTGCTTCGCAGCGTGAATCGCATTGTCATGGCTTGTCTCCTGGTAGGGGCATGCCCCGTTTGCGGGGAATTCAGTCCCACATTGAGCTCGCATTGGTAGCGGTCTGGTCGCTGGTGCCGGGTGGCGGACAGGGCCCGACCCGTGCCGACAGCTCGTCCAGATGGTCTGCGATCAGGTCCGGCAGGGCTGCCACCAGATAGGCCAGCGTGGGATCCAGGCCCTGGTCTCGCTCCCGGCTATAGGCGTCACGGATCTCTTCGGCCAGTGGGCCGAGATAGCGGGCAATAAAGTCCCGCTGCGCCCGGCGCAGGGCACCGGGTTCCTGGCCGGCGGTCAGCGCACGGTGCTCGAGGTGACAGAGCAGTGTGCAGAACTCGAGCATGGCGACGATATGGTCCGGCTCTTCGGTATGGCCCTCGTCGCCCTGTGCAGCCTGCAGGCCGAAATGACGGTAGAACGCCTGTACGTTAAGCAGGTAGCTGCCCTGGGCCTGGCCGTTGAGGATATCGACGTAACCGCTGCCCACCAGCGGTACCCGGGGCTTGCGGCGGCCCTGCAGGAAAGTGGCGGTGTAGCCCACCTGCAGGGCGGTCAGGTCCTCGCTGGCGGGAAGCGTCGGCCACGGCCGCCCGGTGAGTCTTTGCCATACCGGCCCCAGCGCTTTTCGTAAGCGGCCGTCTTCCAGTGCCTGCTGGGTTTCTTCCAGCGGGTAGCCGAACAGCGCAGCACTGAGCCGATAGACGGTTTCCCTGGCTTCCAGCCGCTCGAGCTCGGGGGTCTGAACAGACGCGGTGGTTGCGGTCATGGTTTTTCCTTAGCTCAGCTTGAACATCTCGGCGTGCTTGAAGCCGATCAGCGTGTCCATCAGTTCGCTTTCACCACCGTCGGCCTTGGCCTGGCGCTCTTTTGCCAGGGTATCCAGAGCGGCGCCTGTGTCCGGGCCGAACAGGCTTTCCAGGTATTCCAGCGGAATCCGCTGCTCATCCAGCGCCCGTCCGTCGGAGGCGAACTTTGAGGGCGAAGTGGGCGGCACATAGAACACGTTCGGCTTGGTGCCCCATTCGGCGTGCAGGGGCAGGGCGACTTTGTATTTGTCCACGAGCAGGTGGATGGGGCCTTCCTCGTCGTCGCGATAGCCAATCCAGCGAATCCGGCCGACACACTGCTGGGCACAGGCGGTGGGCAGGCCTTTTTCGATCCGCGGGTAACAGAAGATGCACTTCTCCGATTTGGAAATTTCTTCGTTGAAGTAGACCTTTTTGTAGGGGCAGGCGTTCACACAGTAGCGGTAACCGCGACAGCGCTCCTGGTCCACCAGCACGATACCGTCTTCCTGGCGCTTGTAGATGGCGTTGCGTGAGCACGCGGCCAGGCAGGCCGGGTTTTCACAATGGTTACACAGGCGCGGCAGGTAGAAGTAATAGCTGTTGGGGTAGTCGCCTTCGCCCTCGTCCTCGTCCCAGTTGGCGCCCCAGGTGGGTTTCACGTTGGGGCGCAGCCAGGGGTCGGTGCCGGACATCAGGGCTTCCTGATAGTTATACTCCCAGGGCACACCGTAGTCGTCCTGGCTGGGCTGGCGGCCGAGGCGCAGGGCGCCGTCGGCGTCAAAACCACCGCCCATTTCCTGATAGTCCCTGGGGTAGCCGAGACCGGGTTGGGTCTCGACGTTATTCCAGTACATGAATTCGCGGCCGTTGCGGTTGGTCCACATCAGCTTGCAGGCTGCAGTGCAGGTGTGACAGCCGATACACTTGTTCAGGTCCATCACCATGCACAGTTGACGTTTGACAGCCATGACAACCTCCTCTTAGGCAATCCGCGGGTCGGCGATCTGTTCGGGTTTGGCCAGCTCGATGTCGAAGCTTGACTCGTGCAGCAGCTGGTTGGCGTTCCACATGCCGAACTTGAAGGCCAGGTGGCCCCAGCCGCCCACCAGTTCCAGAGGCTGCAGGAAGGTGGCCATGGAGTTGTTCATCGGCTTGCGATGGATGTACTGGTGGGGCTCCCAGCCGTGCTCCATCATGATGGAGTGCTCCGGAATGCTCGGGTAGAACTTGGCCTGGGCGAAGAATTCGCCGGTGCTGTTGAACATCCGGACCGTGTCGCCGTCGTTGATGCCACGTTTGGCGGCGAGCTTCGGGTTGATGTAAATGTTCGGTTCACCCCGTTGCAGTCGCAGCATGTATTTGTTGCTCCGCCAGTTGGAGTGGATGCCCCAACGGGTATGCGGAGAGTAGAAGTGCAGCGGATAGTTGGATGCCTCGGGGCCGCCGTACAGACGCGCCGTGGGCACCGTGGAATTGAGTTTCACGAAGCGCGGATGGTCACAGTAGAAGGTGATCCGACCGGTGAGGGTGTCGTAGGGTTTTTTGTCCGCCGTCTGGGCTACAAAGGGGTTGTAGGGTTCGTCCTTGAGCAGCGGCTGGTTGCCACCGGCGTTTTCGTTCATGACGATAAAGCCCACCTCGCCGGCCTTTTCCAGCGTGGTGTCATCGAACTCAGGTGAATTCTCGACGATATACCGGCACACATCCTCGTCGGTCATGAACTGACCGTCGCGGGTGAAGTCGTCGTGGATGGTGTGCAGGTCGCGGGTCACGTCGCCGTCCTGGATGGGGCCAATGCCCCGGGCGATGGCGCGCTCCTGGATCTTTTTGGTCAGCAATACCAGGATGTCCCAGTCGGGCTTGGACTCGCCTACCGGGTCCACTGACCTGGTAAACACGTTGCAGAAGCGGTGGTAGCCCTGGGTGCGAAGGTCCCAGGCTTCATAGTGGCTGGCCGCTGGCAGTACGTAGTCCGCCCATTCGGCAGTGGAGTCCATGCGGACGTTGATACAGGCAAAGAGTTCGCTGGCCTGGCGCAGGGATTCTTCCCGGTACCGGTCGGCAAACTTGTTGCGCCGGAAGGTGTTGTCGGCGATGGAAATCATGCCTTTCACTTCGCCGTAATAGGGCATCCAGCCTTCGTCCAGAGACTCCTGGATCATTTCCTCCATCTCGTCCAGGTCGAACCCGACCCTGGCCTTGAGTTTTTCATTGTCGAAGTGCTCGCGGGCACCTTCCATCATGCCGCCGCGCAGGAACTCGCCCAGGCCCCCGGCCTCGTAGCGGGCGGATTTCTCGCCGTCGTAGGTCGCCAGCTCTGTCCACAGGGGATGGTTCCAGGCCACCCAGGAGGTATCCAGTCCGCCGGTGCGGCCGCCATGGCCGGTGAGCGCCAGCGCCAGTGCGTAACTCCAGCAGGTGTAAAGGCAGTTGGAGTAGCTGGAGGTGATGTAGCCGAGCATGACGATGGCTTTTTTCG
>CAZHAY010000032.1:0-25747 GCA_964530545.1 uncultured Marinobacter sp. | reverse complement strand
GCGCTGCCGGATCGACGCCTGAGCCATCAAGAAGAGAAACAGAAAGAACACGCCATAGCAGGTCCATACGTAGGGGCCGTGGCCTTCCATGGCGATAAAGGCACTGAAGGAATCAAACGCCATAACCTCAGGCTCCTCCGGATTTCAGTTGCGAACGACCGCCGGCAGCCACCAGCTCTTTCACCCAGCGGGTCCGGCGCTCGCGACGCAGGACTTCAGTTTGCATACGGTAAAGGGATATCCAGCCGAACAGCAGATACAGGCCCAATACGGACAGCAGCAGCGGGACCCACATCTCCGGTGGCATAGTCGGCTTTTCCGTGAGTTTGAAGGTGGCCGGCTGGTGCAGGGTGTTCCACCAGTTGACGGAGTATTTGATGATAGGGATATTCACCACGCCCACTATCGCCAGCAGTGCCACCGACTTGGCACCGGCTTTCTCGTCGGAATGGGCCAGACCCAGAATGATGATGCCCAGATACAGAAGCAGCAGGATCAGCATGGACGTAAGGCGTGCGTCCCATTCCCACCAGGTGCCCCAGGTGGGTTTGCCCCAGACGGCACCGGTAAACAGGGCCAGCAGAGTCAGGACCGCACCAATGGGTGCTGCGGAACGGACGAACACATCCGCCAGCTTCATCTTCCAGACCAGCGTTATCACACCGGCCACGGCCATCATGATGTAAACGGACTGGGCCAGCAGTGCCGTGGGCACATGGATAAAGATGATCCGGTAGCTGTTACCCTGCAGATAATCCTTGGGCGCGAACGCCAGCCCCCAGACAAGACCGGCAATCAGCAACACCAGCCCCACCCCCAATAGCCAGGGCATAAATCGGCCGGCGATTCCGTAAAACCACTTCGGTGAGCCCAGCTTGTGAAAAAATTGCCACATCGGGTTTGTCCCTTGATCCTGTACCTGACGGAACCCGGGCCTTTAACGAACCAGGCCTAGGAAACCGATAAACTGATTTTCAATGCTACCGCTGCCGCCAGGGGCGCCAACACCAGCGCCAGCACCAGCATGGCCGCCATCAGGGCCAGATGCCCGGATACGTCAGAGCCGCCAGCCGCAGCCATTACCGTGCCGGTACCGAAAATCAGCACCGGAATATACAGGGGGATGATCAACAGCGACAGCAGTACGCCTCCCGCCCGCAGACCCACGGTCAATGCGGCTCCGACCGATCCGATCAGGCTCAGCACCGGTGTGCCGATCAGCAGCGTTAGACACAGAACTGCAATAGAGTTCCCGTCCAGAAACAACATCAGCCCCAGCAGGGGCGTCAGTAAAACCAGCGCCAGCCCGGTGACCAGCCAGTGGGCCAGCGTTTTCGCCAGTACCAGCACAAACAGCGGCTGCGGCTGCAGGGCCATCTGCTCCAGGGTGCCATCCTCGTAATCGAACCGGAACAGGTGATCCAGCGATAACAGCGTGGACAGCAGGGCCCCTGCCCATAGAATCCCCGCCCCGGCTTCCTTCAGAAAGCTCGATTCCGGGCTGACCCCCAGCGGGAACAGTGCCACCACCATGATAAAAAACAGCAGCGGATTGAGCAGATCCTGCTTCTGGCGGATGCTTAACTGCAGGTCCCGCCGTACAACCGCTACCATGGCCGCCATCAGACCCGGTGAGGCGGCTACCGGGTCAAGCACCGGCGCGGATAGTGTTTGCCGTTGTCCCATTCAGCCCGCCTCCCTGCTGTCTTGGACAGCCAGGCCGGGGGCCAGCGGATCGCCCAGTCGAATCCGGGACATATCCGTAATGGCAGGCTCGTGGTGGGTGGTCATTACCACTGCCCCGCCCTGGCGCACCCGTTCTTCCAGCAGCCGTTCAACCGCAGCCACGGCGTCAATATCCAGTGCCGTAAACGCTTCGTCCAGCAGCCACACGGGCTCGTCTGCAAACATCAGTCGCGCCAGTGCGACCCGGCGCTTCTGGCCGGCGGACAACTGGCCGCTGGGGACCTGCGCCCAGGGGCCAAGCCCCACCTGCTCCAGCGCCTGCATCAGCACATTGGTATTCACCCGCTGACGCCCCGCCACCAGCGCCTGGAGATTTTCCAGCGGTGACAGCAGTACCTTGATGCCGGGACGGTGGCCAAGATACAGCACATTCCGGCGCACCGTATCCCAGTGCCTGTGTCTGGGCTCGTTGCGCCAGTAGACCTGCCCGCTCCAACTGTCGTTCAGACCGGCCAGAATGCGCAGCAGGGTGGTTTTGCCCGACCCGTTTGGCCCCTCGACACGGGTGAGGCTTCCCGGCACTATGGAAAAGTTCAGGTTTCTGAAGAGCGTCCGGCCGTCGCGCTCGCATGTCAGGCCCTCGGCCCTCAGCAAGGAATTGGCGTGTTGCAACGGCTCAGTCATTCAGGCCTCAGGGTACTAGGGACAGGAAAACCCTGCCCCGGCAAAAACGGTAAGCCGTTCAGTACGGCGCTCGCCAGGTGGATATCTGGCGTGGTGGCCATTATAACGAAACGGGCGTTCGATTACTCTTGCCCGACATCAAATCCAGGCGTGTTACTTAACAAAACCCATGAAATTACCGCACGGTAACCCGACCCCTAGCCAGCCTGCAAACCGGCCCAGCGCGACACCGGAGGCAAACCCGACGCGACCTGCCAGGCCGCTGCAACAACTGCAACTGGAGAACCGCCAGGCCGTGGTCGCCCGGGTTGCGGAGCTGATGACGGAACGCAGCCAGCCTCAGGCGGTGCTGGAAGTCCGGGGCCAACGCATCACGGTGGAGCTGCCGGCCAACGGGCCTGAACTCAGGGTCGGTGATCTGATCCGGCTGATGCGGGATGGCTCGTCCCTGACCCTGCTGGACAAGCTGCCAGCGACGGCAGAAGCCCGGCTGGGACATGCCCTGTTGCGGCACCTGCCTGGGCAGCAGAGTCTGGACAGCGGCCTGACCCGTCTGTTCGCGGCATTGACCAGCGGTCTGAAGAGTACTCCCGGTACCGGGCTCCCCGGTGCCAGTCATCCGCTGCCAGCGCCGGTACGGGAGGCCCTGCTCACCCTTGCCCGGTTACTGCCAGCGGTGCCTGCCGGCGGCGGAAGTCCGTCCTTCCAGTCAACCGGCAGCGCCGGGTCTCTGACCGGTGGCGCGTTGGGTGGCGCGTTGGATAGCTCAGCGGTAAAGCAGTGGTTGACCAACAGTGGTCTGTTCGCCGAAGCCGGCCTTGCCCGGTCCGCGACGGAGGCCGGCCCGTCGGATCTCAAACTTGCCCTTGGCCGGCTGGCGCTGACACTGCTGCAGCACCAGAATCTGGGCAACGATCAGTTTACCCGCTTCACCCCCATACCCAGCCAGGAGCTGGTCGCCTCACCGCTGCAGTTTCCGGCACCGGCGGCGTTACCGGTGGCGCCGGCTGAAGCCCGGGAGACAATGTCCGCCGGCCAGATGTTGCGATTGCTGGCCGGACTGCTGAACCGGATTACCGTCAACCAGTTGCACAGCCAGGTGTTGACCACCCGGGCCGGCGACGGCGGCGCACCCGTCAACACCCTGATTACTGACCTGCCCTGGATTTCCCAGGGCGGCGATGTGCGTACCGCCCAGTTGCGCATTGATTACGAACGTCACGATCCGCAGGAATCCGCCGGAAGCCGTAAGGCAGCCGTGGCCGAATGGCGTTTTTCCCTGGCCATGGATCTGGATGACGCCGGTCGGGTGTTTTTTGATGTAGCGCTGCGACAGAGCTCAGTGTCGGCACGGGTATGGGCCGAAAAACAGGCTACCGCAAAGCGGGTCACGGCACAGCTGGGCGAACTGCGCTCACGGTTGACAGAACTGGGTCTGGAAGTGGCCGGGCTTGAGTGCCGCCGGGGCCAGCCGCCGGCAACGCCGACCCGGCTGGAACACCGCCTGGTGGATACCCGGGCATGATAACCCACAGGAGGCTGATTTCATGACGGACCGACGCCCGCCAATGCGGGAAACCGCTGTTGCCCTGAAATACGATGGCAAGCGCGCACCCACGGTCGCGGCCAGTGGCCTTGATCAGGTGGCGGAAGAGATTATCCGGATCGCCCGGGAGCATGACGTTCCCCTGTACGAGAACGCCGAGCTGGCCGGAATCCTGGCGCGACTGGACCTGGATGAGGAAATTCCGGAGACCCTGTACCGGGTCATCGCCGAAATTCTGGCGTTCGCCTTCCACCTGCAAGGCAAAACACCGGAAGATGCAGGCTGAGAACGCGGATCAGGCGACCCGCTTCTGGCGCCGCCGGAGCGCGGAGACCAGTTCGGCTTCCGGCCGGGAGATGCCACAGGTGTTCATCAGGTCGTCAATATCGGCGCCCAGATCCACCAGCCGGGAGGCTTCATCGTAGGACACCCGCAGAGGATCGTTCTGACGCATTTCGTCGAACCGCACCCGCAACTCGTGAAGTTCCCGCTCACAGGCAACAAGACGGTTACCCACCCCCATGCTGCCGCTGCTGGTGGCGTGGAGTTCACGGACCATATTCTCGGTATTGGTTCTTAACTGCTGGCGCAGCCGGCGGATGTTGCGGGCATTGAGCAGCCCCTGAACACCCAGCAGCACAACGGCCAGAATGGTCAGGGCCCAGGGAGCCAGGGTGGTCCAGTCGGTGGTCATCATCACTCAGTCCTCTCGGTAATGATCACGCTGGCGGTGGACCGGCCCTGACCCTGGTTCAGGTCAGAGTGCGGCGATTTCCGCCCACTCGTGATCGGACAGCATCTTCTCGAATTCCACAAGAATGATCAGTTCGCCATTCCTGTTACAGACACCCTGGATAAACCGGGCGCTTTCCTCGTTGCCCACATTGGGCGCGGTTTCAATATCACTGGCCTTCAGGTATACCACCTCGGCGACGGAATCCACCAGAATGCCCATCACCTGGCTGTCGGACTCCATCACCACGATACGGGTCGCGTCCGTGACTTCCGCATCCGCCAGACCAAACCGGCGGCGAGTATCAATCACTGTGACCACGTTGCCGCGCAGGTTAATGATGCCCAGAACATAATCCGGAGCACCGGGAACCGGCGCAATTTCGGTGTAACGCAGCACTTCCTGAATCTGCATTACATCGATACCGTAGGTCTCGTCGTCCAGACGGAAAGTGACGTACTGAAGGACCTTGTCGCCCTGGGCCTGACTGTTCTGTCCGTTATCGGATGCCATAATGCCTAGTCTCCTGGCAGGCCACCCCGTAACGGGACAGCCTGATGTCAAAAAATCATCGTCAGTGCCCCATACTATATTCAGGGGCACAAACCGTGCCAGAGTGGTACGGTTTCATTTGGTAACTACCGGGTTTAAACCGTTGCAGTCTGAGCGGTCGGGGCGGTCTGAAAGAGGTATCGGCTGAGCCGGCGAAAAGTTAAGCGTCTAGCTCAGATCCAGATGCTGATGTTTCTCCGCCTGCGCCAGCAGGCTGGCCATGGTGCCTACGTCGATCAGCGCGCACATGCGCTCTACCACGGTACCCGCCAGCCAGGGCCGCTTGCTGCGGGAGGTGCGCCAGCGCACTTGCTCAGGCGCCAGTGTGAAGGACTCCGCCACACTGTCACAGGCAAGTGCCCAGTCGCTGTCATCCAGCCGGATCACGAACCGGTATTGCTCATGGGCGTTGTCGGGGGCTCGTTCCGGCATAATCCACCGGGCCGTATCCACCACTTTCAGGTTCACACCACGATCCGGCAACATTCCCATGTACCAGGGCGGACGACCGGGAATGGGCTTGATGCGATCTTCAATACGGTGAATCGCCCCCAGCAGTACCAGCGGAACCGCCAGCTGCAGTCCCGCCACACGAAAGATCAGGCACTCAAACGGCCCGCTGGCCCATGCGGGCGGACCGGCCGGTTCTGGTTGCGGCACCGGGGTTACAGCTTGCGTTTCAGGCGCCGCAATCACCACGGCCGGTGGCTCAACAACGGGCTGTACTTCAACCGGAGCCAGCGCGGGGGCCAGAGCAATCACCGGCTCAGCTTCGGCTACCGGCCGGGCCGCCGCTTCTTCCTTCGCGGCAGTGGTCGCCGTCTGTAACAGGTCGTCGAGATAGCTCACCAGTGCGGCAGAAGGATCTGCCAGATCGGTGGACCGGCGGGTATCTTTGTCAGCCGCCATAGCGCCTCCTGCAGAAAACCACCGGCGGCGTCAAAAACGCGACACTTTTCCCGATGCGGATTCCTAGTTGTGGAGCCACGATGTCGTACCCTCCTGAAGATCCTGCAACAACCGCCGGTAAGCCCGTACCCCCTGACTGTCCGGCGACAGCTCAGACGGAACCACGCCGTTCTGGCTGGCATCCCGGAACCGGGTGTCCACGGGAACCATGAAGCGCCAGAGCATTTCCGGATAGCGGCGCCGTAACTCGTTCAGACTCTTGACCGATGCCTGAGTCCGTTTGTCATACAGAGTCGGCACGATGGTGTATTCCAACTGGCTCTTCTGGGAGCGGGTAATCATCTGCAGGGTGTGCAGCATGCGCTCCAGACCCTTCAGCGCCAGAAACTCCGTCTGCACCGGCACGATCAGATGCTGGGCAGCCGCCAGCGCGTTCACCATGAGCACACCGAGGGACGGCGTGTTATCCAGCAGCACATAATCAAAGTCGTCCCAGAGGCGGGCCAGGGCCCGGGAGACGATCAGCCCCATACCTTCCACGCCTACCATCCGGCGCTCCAGAGTGGCCAGCGCGGTACTGGCGGGCAGCAGGGAAAGATTCCGGCAGCGGGTATCGGTGATCAGCTGGGCCGGGAGGTCTTCAGGTACCTTGCCACCATGCTGGAACAGATCAAATACGCTGTGGGCGAGATTGTCCGGATCGTACCCGAACCAGCTGGTCAATGAGCCGTGGGGATCCAGGTCCACCACCAGCACCCGGTGGCCCTGTTCCGCCAACAAACCGCCAAGGGTCACAACAGAGGTGGTTTTACCCACGCCCCCTTTTTGATTCGCTATTGCCCAAATTCGCACTATGGCTTCTCCTGCTGCTGACCGGCTCTGTCGAGGCGCCGGACACGGCTACCGGCAACCGGTTGCCGTGTTATCGGCGAATCCCGGTGAAATCCTGACGTTCAGGGCAGTGATACAGATATCGTGCCACCACGTGCCACGTCGGCTGGCCCGGGTAAAGCCGGTCGCTCAGGGCGCGCGGACCGCGCCGCGTATGGCGGCGTCTCGGGAGATCAGGATGACAACCCTGCGATTCCGGCGCCGGCCCTCTTCGGTGTCGTTACGGGCCACCGGCTGGTACGCCCCGTAACCAATCGCCGCCATGCGTGCAGGATCCACACCCTCACTAGCCAGCATACGGACAACGGCTGACGCCCGCGCGCTGGATAGCTCCCAGTTGGAGGGAAAGCGACTGGTACGGATCGGACGGTCGTCGGTGAAACCTTCAATCCGGATCGCGTTGTCCCGGCCCCGCAGTATCGCCGCCACCTGATCCATCACCGGGAAGGCATCATAGTGGGGCTCGGCATCACCACTGCCAAACAGCAGGCTGTCCCGCATGCTCAGTTCCAGCCATTGGTCACTGACACTAACGCTGATAACGCCCTGCTCTATCTGACCTTCGAAAGCCTCCGCCAACTGGCCGGCCATCGCCTGCAGGGCTTCGCTGCGACGGGCGCGCTCCCGCACGGTAGTGGAAACCTCGGGGGCCGGCGCCACCGGCGGCGGAATCACCGCCTCCAGCTCCTGCGTGGGTATGGCTGGCTCTTCGCCGGGTGAAACCGGGGTCACCGAGCGCTGGGGCGCATTGAACACTCCGGTGAGGGTTTCCGACAGTACCTTGTATTTGCCTTCGTTAACGGAAGATACGGAATACATCACCACAAAGAAGGCAAACAACAGGGTGATGAAATCCGCGTAGGAGACCAGCCAGCGCTCCCGGTTTCCGGTTGTTTCTATCCGTCTTGAACGGCGTCTCATGGCGTATGCTGGCTCATGGCTGGTCGTCGGCTCATGGCTGTTTGACGGCTCATGGCTGCAGGAACCCCCGTAAACGCATCTCGATGGAACGGGGGTTCTCGCCCTCGGCGATGGCAACGATGCCGTCGATCATCATGTCTTCGTAACGGGCGCGCCGGCGGACGATTTCCCGCAGTTTGTTGGCAACGGGAAAGAACAGCAGGTTGGCAAGGGCCACACCGTAAATGGTCGCAACGAATGCGGTGGCGATTCCGGTACCCAGGGTTGCCGGGTCGGTCAGGTTCGTCATCACCTGGATCAGGCCCATGACGGCGCCAATAATGCCGATGGTGGGCGAATAGCCCCCCATGGCATCGAACACCTGGGCGGCTTCAAGATCCCGCTCTTCCCGGGATTCCAGGTCCACTTCCAGCACGCTGCGGATGGTTTCGGTTTCGGCACCGTCTACCAGCAGTTGCAGGCCTTTGCGCGCAAAGGGCTCCGGCTCTCGCTCGGCAATACGCTCCAGCCCCAGCAGCCCCTCCTTGCGGGCCTTTACGCTCCAGTCCATGACCTTGCCGAGCCCTTCTTCCGCATCAATAAACGGTGGGAAAAACACCCAGCGGGCCTGGTGGAAAGCCCGGCGCAGGAGCCCGGCTGAAGTTTGCAGTAATGTCGCGGCCAGTGTTCCCCCGACCACAATCAAGGCCGCTGGCAGGTTAAACAGTGAGGCGACCGTGCCGCCCTCCAGCAGATTGCCCCCCAGCAGTGCCGCAAAGGCCAGGATAATTCCCAGCAGGCTGAGGATATCCATTACTGCACCCCTTCAATCAGGCGGGGTCCTACCTCATCCAGCGACAGAATTTCATCACTCAGCCCCGCACGGGCCACGGCCATGGGCATGCCGTAGATGACCGACGACTGCTCATCCTGGGACCAGATCACCGAGCCGGACTGTTTCATCATGCGGCAACCTTCGCGGCCGTCAGCGCCCATGCCGGTAAGGATCACCCCCAGGGTCTTGCCGGGAAAGCTGCGGGCCAGCGAGCCGAAAGTAACATCCACACTGGGCTTGTAATTGAGCCGGTCGTCCCCGGGAAGAATCCGTACCCGGCCCTGGCCGCCGCGGCTCTCAATCATCATCTGCTTGCCACCCGGTGCCAGTAACGCCAGTCCGGGGCGCAGCAGATCGCCGTCTTCCGCCTGGCGGACCTGAATACGGCAGATCTTGTTCAGACGGTCGGCAAAAGCAGGAGTAAAGCTACCCGGCATATGCTGCACCAGTACCAGAGGTGCCGGAAAACTGGCGGGCAGCGCACCCAGCACTTTCTGCAGGGCAATGGGGCCGCCGGTAGAGGTGCCGATGGCCACCACACTGTAACGCCGGGGACCGGCCCGGCGACGGCTGACACGGGACGGTGGCTCTGGTCTGGATATGGGTGCGGAGCCGGCGGGCGCCGGGCGCCCTGCGACGAGTGGTGATTCATGGCGGGGCGGCGTGGTTACCGGCGTCGACGGCTGGGCCGCTGCATGACCTGCGGCCGGACCGGCGCGCCCGGCTCGGGGGCTGCTGCGGGCGACATCCAGGATGCGCTCCCGCAGAATACGCTGGAGATCCGAGCCATCTCTGGCGATATCTTCAAAATTCTTGGGCAGAAAATCGACAGCGCCGGCTTCCAGCGCGTCCAGGGTGACCCGGGCGCCTTCATAGGTAAGTGACGAGAACATCAGCACCGGCGTCGGGCAGCGCGCCATGATTTCCTTTACCGCGGCGATACCGTTCATCACCGGCATTTCGTAGTCCATGGTGATGACATCCGGGCGCAGCTTCTCAGCCATCTCAACGCCTTCCTGGCCGTTAGTGGCTGCGCCGACAACCCGGATTTTGCCGGACGCATTCAGAATTTCAGTCAGCCGCTTGCGAAAAAAACCCGAGTCATCAACCACCAGGACAGAAACTGTCATTTGATTTCCCTCTCTGATGCCCGCCTGCTCAGCCGTAGTGCTGAAGCAGACTGGGCACGTCGATGATCAGGGCAATCCGGCCATCGCCAGTGATCGTCGCCCCGGCCATACCCGGGGTACCCTGAAGCGCCCGGCCCAGGGGCTTGATAACGACTTCTTCCTGCCCTATCAGCTGGTCTACGACAAAGCCCACCTGCTGTGTACCCATAGCCACGATGACCACATGGGCATTTTCCGGCTCTGCCGTACTGGTATCCGCCGGTACCAGCCAGCGTTTGATGTGGAACAGGGGGAATACCTTGTCACGGACGATAATGCATTCGCGGCCGTCAACGATGTTCTTCTTGGTCAGGTCCAGATGGAAAATTTCCACCACGTTGACCAGCGGCAACGCAAACGATTGGTTGCCGAGCATGATCATCAGCGTCGGCATGATGGCGAGCGTCAGTGGCACTTTGATACGAATGGCGGTGCCCTTGCCCGGTGCCGATTCCACATGTACCTGGCCGTTAAGCTGGTTGATCCGGGTTTTCACCACATCCATGCCCACGCCCCGGCCGGACACGTCGGAAATCTGATCCTTGGTGGAAAAGCCAGCGGCGAAAATCAGGTTATAGCACTCCTGCTCCGTCAGCCGGTCAGCGGCTTCCTGATCGTAGATACCTTTTTCCACCGCCTTGCGCCGGAGTTTCTCCGCGTCCATACCACCGCCATCATCCTCGATGGACAACAGGATGTGGTCTCCCTCCTGCTTCGCTGAGAGGGTCACGGTGCCCTGGCGCGGCTTGCCGGCCTTCTCACGAACATCAGGCATTTCAATGCCATGGTCCGCCGAGTTGCGCACCAGGTGCACCAGCGGATCGGCGAGAGCTTCCACCAGATTCTTGTCCAGGTCGGTGTCTTCACCGTGCATGACCAGAGCCATTTCTTTATTCAGGGTGCGGGACATATCGCGGATGACCCGGGGGAAGCGGCTGAACACCCGCTTGATGGGTTGCATCCGGGTGGCCATCACGGCGGCCTGCAGGTCCGTAGTAACGACGTCCAGGTTGGATACCGCCTTGTGAAGCTCGCTGTCCTCGCTTTCGGAGCCCAGGCGTTGCAGCCGGTTACGGACCAGGACCAGTTCGCCGACCATATTCATGATGTCGTCGAGCCGTCCGGTATCGACCCGGACGGAGGTTTCTGCCGTGGCCTGGCTGCCCTGGCCCGGTGACGCTTTAGCTGCCGGCTTGGCAGGCTGGGCCACGGGTTTTGGCGCCGGTGGCGGGGTCAGGTCATCCGGCTGATCACCGGCAGACGGGGCAGCGCCCGCACCGGAAGATGGCGCCGGGCTTTTACCCTTGCCATGGAGTTCATCCAGCAGGCGCTCGAACTCGTCGTCGGTAATCAGGTCGCTGTTGCCGCTGACGCCACCGGCCGGCAGAGCAGGCGATGCCGGCCCGGAGTCTGTGTCATCATCAGCGTCCACCGCGCCCGAGAATCTGCCTTCGCCATGAAGCTCGTCCAGCAGCGCCTCAAACTCGTCGTCGGTAATATCGTCGCTGCCGCTGACGCTCGCTGTGCCGTTGTCGTCCGCGTCGCCACTGGCAGCCCCGGCCTCGTCGCCACCTTCCAGTGCGTCCAGCAGGCGCTCAAATTCCTCATCGGTAATATCGCCCTGATCCTCGTCGTCTGACGGGCCCGGGGCGTGGTTATCCGAGGTTACAGGAACATCGGCCACCGGCGCTTCGCCTTCCGGCAGCGCGAACTGATCCAGGGTATCGAGCAGCGACCGGGGCGCCGGCGTTACCTCTTCCCGCTCGCGCACCTGGCTGAACATGGCATTAACATGATCCAGTGCCTCAAGCACCGCATCCATCAGCTCCGGGGTTACCGTGCGCTTGTGATTGCGCAGGGTATCGAAGACGTTCTCCGCGGAGTGACAGCAGCTGACCAGCGGATCCAGCTGCAGAAAACCTGCCCCGCCCTTGACGGTGTGGAAGCCGCGGAAGATGGCATTCAGCAGATCGCTGTCGTCCGGGTGCTGTTCAAGATCCACCAGCTGTTCAGAAAGCTTTTCAAGGATCTCTCCGGCTTCTACCAGAAAGTCCTGGAGAATCTCTTCGTCTGCATCAAATGCCATGCAACTACCTCACTTAGAAGCCGAGACTGGACAGCAAGTCGTCTACATCATCCTGTCCGGATACAACATCAGACCGCTCTGCGGCGCGTAACTGCGGACCTTCCCCTTGCAGGGATGTCTCCCGATCCTTGATGTCGTGGATGGTGCCCGTGAGCTGGTCCACGTGGCTGGCCATCACTACGAGGCTGACCAGGTTTTCCTCTACCTCACGCACCAGGGCGGTCACTTTCTGGATCACCTGGCCGGTCAGGTCCTGGAAACCCTGGGCCAGCAGGATTTCCGACAGATCGGCGTACATTTTTTCAGCGTCACCGGCCATGTTTTCCAGAAAACGGTCGATGCGGCCGTACAGTTCCCGGAACTCCGACGGCTCCATTTCCCGGCGCCGGAGCCGCTGCCAGTCTTCCCGCAGCGTTCGCGCCTGTTCACACATTGCGCTGGCCCGGGGCATGGCGTCTTCCACCAGATCCATGGTCCGGTTGGCGGCATTACCCGTCATCTCAACCACGTATTCCAGGCGCTCGGAAGCATCCGACATTTTGGAAAGGGCTTCCTGCTGCTCCGGGTTCTGGGGATGGATCTGGAGATTGCGCAACGCTTCGTGGAGACTGCGGGTCAACCGGCCGACTTCCCGGTACAGACTCTGGTCTCTCACTTCGCTTAAATCATTGATCAGGGTCATGGCCCGGGCATATTCGCCGGCGTTGACCTGTTCGACCAGCTCCTGCGCCTGCTCCTTGAGCTTGCTGGTTATTTCCGGGTCCAGTCCTGGACCGTTCTGTTTATCTTCGGGCATGGGAGCACATCCGGCCATTCAGTTCTGGGTGGAAGGCATCGCTGCCTTACTGGATCCGCTCGAAGATCTTTTCGATCTTCTCTTTCAGCACCGCGGCGGTAAAGGGCTTGACCACGTACCCGTTAACCCCGGCCTGGGCCGCTGCAACGATCTGGTCACGCTTGGCTTCGGCAGTCACCATCAGGATAGGCAGGTTCTTCAGGTTGTCGTCGGCCCGTACCGTCTTGAGCAGATCAAATCCTGACATGCCCGGCATGTTCCAGTCAGTAATGAGGAAGTCATACTTGCCCGTTTTCAACATGGGCAGCGCCGTATTGCCGTCATCGGCTTCATCGGTGTTGGTGAACCCGAGATCACGGAGCAGGTTTTTAATAATCCGTCGCATTGTGGAGAAATCGTCCACAATCAGGATCTTCATGTTCTTGTCCAAGGGGACCTCCAAGTGGTCATCGCCGGAAATGAGTGCTGGCACACCGCTCCGGAAAGTGATGCTCTGGCCGCCATGAATCGTTCAGCCTCAACATCATTCTAACAGTCCGGACGGTGCTTACCGTTTCAATGTGTTATCGAATCATTTTCAGTGAAGGCGCTGTCATCAGGCGTTACAGGCTGCCAGCGTCTTTCGCCTGCCAGTCGGTAAGCCGGCCCCGTAAACGAAGGGCGGCCTGGCTGTGAATCTGACTGACGCGACTTTCACTTACACCGAGCACGGCACCGATTTCCTTCAGGTTCAGTTCTTCCTGGTAGTACAGGCTCAGCACCAGTTTTTCCCGCTCCGGCAACTGATCAATGGCTGCCGCGAGATTCTGCCGGAAGGCCGCGGCGGACACATTGTCCAGCGGATTATCCGAAGCCTCCTGTTCCTGTATCGGCAGGGTTCCGGTTTCATTGAGCTCTTCTAGGGAAAAAAGCCGGCCGGAGTTGGCGTCGCTGAGACAGGCATGGTATTCATCCAGCGTCATCTCCAGCTCGTCGGCCACTTCCTGATCCTGGGCCTCACGACCTTCCCGGTCTTCTACCGCCTTGATGGCGGCGGCGACCCGGCGCGCGTTACGGTGGACAGAACGGGGTACCCAGTCGCCCTTGCGGATTTCATCGACGATGGAGCCCCGGATGCGGATTCCGGCATAGGTTTCAAAGGATGCGCCCCGGTCCGACTGGTACTTGGCGGCGGCCTCCAGCAGGCCAACCATGCCAGCCTGGATCAGGTCATCCAGCTGCACCGAGGCCGGGAGTCTGGCCAGCATGTGAAGGGCGATTTTCTTGACCAGCGGGGCATGCTGCTCCACCAATTGATGGGCATTACCCTGACCGGTCTGATGGTAGATTCCGAGTCTTCTGGCCACAGTCATTATCCGTACTTCAGGAATGGGTCAGGCGTTGCCGTTTACCAGGCGCTCTACAAAGAATTCCAGATGTCCCCGAGGGGTGGTTGGCAGAGGCCAGCTGTCCACCTGCTCCGCCAGGGCCTTGATGGCCAGCGAGGCTTTTGCCCTGGGATAAACGTCGAGAACGGCCCGCTGGCGCTGTACCGCCTTGCGTACCGCTTCGTCGTAAGGAACCATTCCCACGTATTGTAGTGCAACATCAAGGAAGCGCTCGGTGACCCGGGTCAGTTTACCGAACAGATGCTTGCCTTCCTGCTCGTTCCGCACCTGGTTGGCGAGGATCCGGAACAGGTTGACGCCGTAGTCACGGTTCATCAGTTTGATCAGTGCATAGGCGTCGGTAATGGACGTGGGCTCGTCGCAGACCACCAGCAGTAACTCCTGCGCCGCCCGAAGGAAACTGACCACACTCTCGGAAATGCCAGCCGCCGTGTCGATAATCAGCACATCGATCTGATCGCCGAGCTCGCTGAAGGCGTTGATCAGGCCGGCATGCTCCATGGGCGAGAGTTGAGTCATGCGCTGGGTGCCCGATGACGCAGGTACGATGCGGATACCGCCGGGGCCGTTCACCAGCACATCGCGCAGGTCACATTCCCCGGAGAGCACATCCGCCAGGTTACGCTTTGCGCTGATGCCCAGCAGGACGTCGATGTTCGCCAGCCCCAGGTCAGCATCCAGCAAAACCACCCGACGGCCCATCTGTGACAGGGCGATTCCCAGGTTAATGGAAACGTTGCTCTTGCCAACGCCACCTTTGCCACCGGTGACTGCGATGACCTGAACCGGATGTGGTCTGCTCATAGTGGGTACTTATTCCTGCCGAGGTTGTTCACGTTGATGCCGTCATGTTGCCGGCTGGCTGAGTAAAAAACACTCAGGCGCCTTCTGCCACCGCCTGCTGCCGCCGGGCATCCCGCAGGCGTTCAACGCCCAGGCGCACCAGTGCAGCAGCATCCGCCGGATGCAGATCCTGCGGGATTTTCTGGCCATCGGTTATCCAGGCCACCGGCAGGGCGGTTTCCAGCGCAAATCCCAGTACTTCACCCAGGGTCAGCGCTTCGTCCAGCTTGGTCATTATGCAGCCTGCAAGACCCGCCATCTTATAGCAATGCCATATGGATTTCATGATGCGTGGCTGGCTGGTGGCCGGCACGACCAGATGGGGCCGGACCCCATGGCGGCTGCCAGACAGCTCTTTCAGCTGCTCGTGACAGCCGGGGTCGGCTGCCGATAAACCGGCGGTGTCGATCAGCACCAGGTGCCGGTCCTGCAGCTCATCCAGCACCTGGTCCAGGCTGTGGCTGTCGTCAACCACCCGTACCGGTACGTTAAGAATACGACCGAACACAAACAGTTGCTCATGGGCCGCGATCCGGTAGCGATCCGTGGTTACCAGGGCCAGGGAATCGGCGCCGTGCTCCAGCACATAGCGGGCCGCGATCTTGCCGATGGTGGTGGTCTTGCCCGACCCGGTCGGCCCGACCAGGGCATAGATTCCACCCCGGGTTGCCCAGCTGTCACCACCGGTTTTCACGCCGGCCACCAGGGTTCTCAGGGCCCGTTTCCAGTTATCTTCCAGCTTGCCACGGCCGCTCTGGCGGGCCAGGCTCTCTGCCAGCAGACTGCTCAGACCGAACTCTTCCAGCCGTTCCACCAGCCGTTTGCGGACGGCGCTCAGGGCCTGATCTGCATCGGTTGTCATCTGACCGGGCGCAGCCGCGCCAGCGGGTTTGCCCTGCTGGGTGATCAGGGCTTTCAGGGAATTCAGCTCCTGGCGCATGGCGGCCAGTTCATCACCGCCGGTGATCTCCGCCAGCGGCTGGCGCTGGGCGGGTGCCGGCTGATCTATCTCTACCGAAAAATCGTTATCGTCTGGATAAACCTGGGCCTGTTGCGCAGTCTGGCGCGGCTCATAACCACCGCGCTGTTCCCGCAACTGGCGGATACGGTTGCGGGAGCGGTCCAGCTCCTCCTGCAGGCGCAGGTGCTGCTCGGCCTGCAATTTCGCCAGCCCGCCATTACTGGTGGCATCGGCAGCGGCCGCGCCAAGTTTTTGACGGGCGATGTTTTCGTCATAATCCAGCGCTGTGACAAGCTCAACGCCGCCGTCGATCCGTCGACTGGACAGAATCACTGCGTCATCACCCATGGACTCGCGTACCTGTTTCAGTGCCGCTGACATGGTTTCCGCAAAAAAACGTTTCACTTTCATCTGTCTCTACCTCCCAGTGGGTCGTTACTGGCCGACCGACGCCACGATGGTGACCTGCTTGTTATCCGGCACCTCCTGGTACGACAACACATGGAGACGCTCTACCCCGTAGCTGGCGAACTTCGCCAGCACAGGCCGCAGGGGCGCGGAGACCAGCAGAATGGCGGGCTTGCCCATCATTTCCTGCCGTTGCGCGCTCTCCTGCAATGACCGTTGCAGCTTTTCGACCATGCCTGGCTCGAGCACCAGGCCAATATCGTCGCTGCCGCCGGATTGTTGACTCTGTTGCTGACTCTTCAGCAATAACTGTTCCAACTCAGGATCCAGGGTGATCACCGGGATCTCTTTGTCGTTACCGCAGATGCTCTGAACGATCATGCGACGCAGGGCCTGGCGGGCAGCGGTAGTGAGTACTTTCGGATCCTGGCTCTTCGGATGCATATTGACGATGGACTCGGCAATGGAGCGCATGTCCCGGATCGGCACCTCTTCCTGCAGCAGGTTCTGCAGCACTTTCAGAAGTACGGAGATCGAAACCGTCGTGGGGACCAGCTCTTCCGACAGCTTCGGCGACACCTTCTCAAGCTGATCCAGCCACTTCTGGACTTCTTCGTGGCCCAGTAATTCATGGGCATGGCTTTGCAGAATCTGGTTCAGATGGGTGGCGACCACCGTGCTGGCGTCCACCACGGTGTAGCCCAGGGTCTGGGCGTTGTCTTTCTGCTCGGGCTCGATCCAGATCGCGTCGAGGCCGAACGCCGGGTCCTTGCCGGCGATGCCTTCCACCTGGCCGAACACCTGGCCAGGATCGATAGCCAGTTCCCGCTCGGGATGGATTTCCGCTTCCGCGATGGTCACGCCCATCAGCGTGATCCGGTACACGTTGGGCATCAGGTCCAGGTTGTCACGGATATGGACCGACGGCATCAGGAAGCCCAGGTCCTGGGACAGCTTCTTGCGCACGCCCTTGATGCGGCTGAGCAACTGGCCACCCTGGGACTTGTCCACCAGGGGAATCAGGCGGTAGCCCACCTCCAGGCCCACAATATCTACCGTAGCCACGTCATCCCAGCCCAGCTCCCGGTTCTCCTGTGGCGCAGGCAGCATATGGCCACTGTCCGCGCCTTCAGGCCGTGGCCCTGCACCGCCGGTGACTCGTGTGCCGCTGTCCCGGGCAGTGGCCGGCCAGCTGCTGCCATCTTCTTCCACTGCCTGACGGTCCTGCTTCCAGATCCACCAGGCAGCGCCCGCCGCCAGCAGGCCAAGGCCAAGAAATGCCACGTGCGGCATGCCGGGAACCAGACCAAGAAGAATCAGTATCGCTGCCGCAATGCCCAGCGCCCTGGGTGCATTGAACATCTGCTGGAGAATCTGCCCGCCCATGTCCTGGCTGGTGGTAACCCGGGTGACCATGATGGCCGCGGCGGTTGACAGCAGCAGCGAAGGAATCTGAGCGACCAGACCGTCACCGATGGTCAACAGCGCGTATACCTCAGCGGCACTGGAGAAGTTCAGCCCGTGCTGGAGCATGCCGATGACCATACCGCCGATCAGGTTGATAAAGAGAATCAACAGACCGGCGACGGCGTCGCCCTTGACGAACTTGCTGGCACCATCCATGGAACCGTAAAAATCGGCTTCCTGGGCGATTTCTTCCCGCCGGAACCTGGCATCATCCTGATTGATCAGGCCAGCGTTCAGATCGGCGTCTATGGCCATCTGTTTGCCGGGCATGGCATCAAGCGTAAACCTGGCACTGACTTCTGAAACCCGGCCTGCGCCTTTGGTGACGACCATAAAATTAATGATCATCAGAATAGTGAACACCACCAGGCCAACGGCATAGTTGCCACCAATCAATACCGCACCAAAACTTTCAATCACCTTACCCGCAGCGTCACCGCCTTCATGGCCGTGAAGCAGGACAATCCGCGTAGACGCAACGTTCAGCGCCAGACGAAGCAGCGTGGTGACCAGCAGAACCGTTGGAAAGGCAGCGAACTCCATCGGTCGCCGTGCGTATACGCAGACCAACAGAATGGTAATCGAGATCGCTATGTTGAACGTGAACAATACGTCCAGCAAAAACGCCGGTATGGGCAGGGTCATCATCGCCAGCATCGCGACCAGCATCAGGGGAATACCCAGATTCCCCCGCGTCAGGGATTTGACGTTATTCAGGACTAAGGCCCGGTCCATATTCACCGCTATCTCCGCAAAGAGGTTCTGCTGCGAGGTCAGAGGGTCGTGTTTTTGACGCCCTGACCGGATTACGGGTTATAACGGCAAGATCCATACCATTTCTTACATTTCCTTCAGATTGGTCCTGACGGGTCCGTGCTGATGCGGTATGCTTGCGCAACTTCCACCCGACCAGATCTGCTGCAGGTGAACCATGCCCATTCACGAAGTCAAACACCCCCTTATCCAGCACAAACTCGGCCTGATGCGTCGTGAAGACATCAGCACCAAGAATTTCCGGGAGCTTGCCCAGGAACTCGCCGCACTGCTGACCTACGAAGCCACCAAGGATTTCTCCCTGCAGCGGCAAACCATCAACGGTTGGGCTGGCCCGGTCGAGGTAGATCAGATCAGCGGCAAGAAAGTCACCATCGTGCCCATTCTGAGAGCCGGACTGGGGATGATGGACGGCGTACTGCGCCTGATCCCCGTGGCCCGGGTGAGCGTCGTGGGCCAGCTTCGCGACGAGGAAACCCTGGAAGCGTCCACCTATCTGGAAAAACTGGTGGGGGAACTAGACCAGCGGATGGCATTGATTGTCGACCCGATGCTGGCCACCGGTGCCTCCCTTATTTCCACCATTGACCTGCTCAAGAAGGCCGGCAGTACCGACATCCGGGCCCTGGTGCTGGTCGCGGCACCGGAAGGCATCAACAGAGTGCTCGAGAAACACCCGGATGTGTCCATATACACCGCCTCTATCGATGACGGCCTGAACGAGAAAGGCTACATCCTGCCCGGCCTGGGTGATGCGGGGGACAAGATCTTCGGTACCAAGCAGAAGGACGCCTGAGATGTCGCAAGCAGATCACACCACCTCCCTGCGGGAAGACTACGCCGGCGAACCGGTCTGGCGCCAGGCTCTGGCCGGCTCCCAGATGCTGCTGGTGGCATTTGGTGCACTGGTGCTGATGCCCCTGCTGACTGGGCTGGACCCGAGCGTGGCGCTATTCACCGCCGGCCTGGGCACGTTGATCTTCCATATCGTCACCGGCGGCAAGGTTCCCGTTTTCCTGGCCTCTTCCTTCGCCTTTATTGCCCCCATCCTGGCGGCACAAAACCAGTTCTCCATGCCCGAAATCCTCGGCGGGCTGGTAGCCTCAGGCGTTCTGTATGTCGTCCTGAGCGGCCTTGTGCGTTTGCGTGGCGCCGGCTTTATCCACCGCCTGCTGCCGCCCGTTGTCATCGGCCCCGTCATTATGGTGATCGGCCTGGGGCTGGCACCGGTTGCGATTAACATGGCGACCGGGTACTCCGGCGATGGCTCTACCGTATTGGTGCCGTATCAGCCTGCGGTAACCATCGCCATCCTCACCCTGGCGGTAACCATCGCGATCTCGGTGTGGGCCAGGGGCATTTTTCGCCTGCTTCCGATCATGTTCGGCATTATTTTCGGCTATCTGGTGTCCTGGCTGGCTGGGGTGGCCGGACTCATTCCGGTCATTGTCGACTTCACGCCCATCGCGGAGGCGGCCTGGTTCTCTATCCCCGCGTTTCAGACGCCTTCATTGAGCTGGGGCGCTATTCTGTTCATGATACCGGTGGCTATTGCCCCTGCCATTGAGCACATCGGTGATGTGCTGGCCATCAGCAACGTTACCGGCAAGAATTTCCTCAAGAAACCGGGGCTCCATCGCACCCTGCTGGGCGACGGCCTGGCGACCGGCGCGGCCTCGTTTATCGGCGGGCCTCCCAACACCACTTACTCTGAAGTCACTGGCGCAGTCATGCTGACCAGAAACTTCAATCCCCGGGTGATGGTGTGGGCTGCCGGAGTCGCCATCCTGCTGGCGTTCGTCGCCAAGTTCGGCGTGGCGCTGCAGACCATCCCGGTCCCGGTAATGGGCGGCATACTGTGCCTGCTGTTCGGCTCTATCGCCGTGGTGGGTCTGAACAGCCTCATCCGTAATCAGGTGGACCTGTCCCAGGCACGGAATCTGGTGATTGTAGGGGTAACCCTGGTGTTCGGTATTGGCGGTATGTCGATTCTGGGGATGGAAGGCATTGCCCTGTGCGGTATCGTTGCGATTCTTCTGAACCTGGTACTGCCCGGCTCCGACAGCGCCTGGGGCGAGCGTGTTCATCAGGAGCACTGAGGAATAGCGACGGCGCTTGTCCTTATCGGCAAATCTGAACCAGGCGATGCTCTAGATATCCCGCCGCATATCCCTGGGAATCGGGAAGTCGGGCATGGCGGGCCGGGCGGCGTGGCCCTTGCGGAACTGCCGTAGCTGGAAGATATACGCCAACACCTGGGCAACCGCCATGTACAGGCCGTCGGGGATCTCTTCCCCCACTTTGGTGTTGTGGTACACCGCCCGGGTAAGCGGTGGCGTACGCAAAAGGTCCACCTTGTGCTCGCGGGCGATTTCCATAATCTTGAAGGCCACTTCGTCGGCACCCTTGGCGACCACGACCGGAGCGCCCATGGCTTTCTGATCGTATTTCAGCGCCACCGCGTAATGGGTGGGGTTGGTGATCACCACATCAGCCGTGGGCACGTCTGCCATCATCCGCCGCTGGGCCATCTCCCGCTGCAACTGGCGGATACGGCCTTTCACCTCGGGCTTGCCTTCGGAGTCCTTGTATTCGTCCTTTATCTCCTGCTTGGTCATGCGCAGCTTCTTCTGATGGTCGAAGATCTGAAAAGGGACATCGATTGCGGCGATCAGAATGGTGGCACAGGCCAGAAAGAAAAAGCTCCAGGCGATGGTCCAGACCACATGGGCCATGGCCGGGACCGTAGGTTCTTCACTGATACTCAGCAGGTCGTCTGTACGCAGATTGAGAATCAAAAGAGCGACCGCCAGCACCAGGGCAACCTTCAGGATGGCTTTGACCAGCTCCACCAGCGACCGGGTAGAGAACATCCGCTTGAGGCCTTTGATCGGATCCATCCGGTTCAGTTTCGGTGCAATGGCTTTGCCGCTGAACAGCAGCCCGCCGATGCCGATGGACCCGACGACCGCCGCCACGGCCAGTAATATCAGCAGAGGCGTGAGTGCCGCCGCAGCCTCCCAGGCGGAGGCAATCAGTTGCGTGCTCATAAACCGGGTATCGAAAATCTCCCGCCGGTCCAGCACAAAGGCGCCACGCATGATCTGCTCCATGGATATTGCCAGACTCTTGCCGAATATCAGCAACCCGCCGGCACCAGCCAGCAGCACCGCCATGGTAGCGAGCTCCTTGGAGCGGGCGGTCTGGCCATCCTCCCGTGCCTTTTCCAGGCGTCGGGGCGTGGGCTCTTCCGTTTTTTCCTGACTGCTGTCGTTGTCGTCAGCCATAGCTTATGTCGCGCCTGCTTCAGGGCTGGCCCTGAAGCTGTCTCATGAACGAAAAGGTTTCCCGGGTGTACTGCTCAAAGTGTGGCAGAAAATTGGCGTGTAACACCCAGATGGCAAAGAGTCCAAAAATCAGGCCAATGGGGAAACCCAATGCGAAAATATTCATCTGAGGCGCCGCCCGGGTCATCACACCGAAGGAAATATTGACAATAAATACCGCCGTCACGGCGGGTAACGCCAGCAACAGTGCAGCGGCGAACATCCAGCTGATGCGGTGGGCCAGCTGCCAGACCCCCTCCTGCCCCAGCCCTTCCAGCCCGATGGGCAACGTGTGGAAGCTTTCCAGAAAGACCTCGATGGCGACCAGATGGCCATTCATGGCGAGGAATAAGAGCGTGATGGTAATTGAGTAAATCTGCGACAGGACAGTGACGTTCACCCCGTGGGCCGGGTCGTTCATGGAAGCAAAGCCCAGCCCCATCTGCATGGCGATCATCTGACCGGCAATGGTGAATAGCTGGAAAAGGGCGGTCAGCGCAAAGCCTATACCCACCCCGATCAAAATCTGCTGCAGGGTTATAATCACCGCTTCGCTGCTCAGCGCTTCCACCTGGGGAACTGGTGGCAACATGGGCACCACCAGGACGGTAGTCAGCAGCGCCAGCCCCAGACGTACCCGGGCGGGAACCAGCTGGGTGCCGATAAAGGGAATCACCATAAAAAAGCTGGCGATGCGAAACAGCGGCCACAGGTGCTGCCCTACCCACTGGCTGATCACATCCGCGCTCAGGTCAGCGGGGATCATATTGCCATCACCCGATCAGATAGGGGATGCGACCGATCAGCCCCTCCGCGTGGTCAATCAGCAGGGTCAGCATCCAGGGCCCGCCAAAAATAATGACCAGCAGGGTGATCAGAAACCGGGGCAGGAAGCTCAGGGTCTGTTCGTTGATCTGCGTGGCGGCCTGAAAGGTACTCACAACCAGCCCGATCGCCAGCCCCGGGCCGATAATGCACGCAGCCAGCAGCACAATCATCCACAGGGCTTCCCGCACGATATCGATGGCGACTTCCGGAGTCATGTCAGGCCTCCTATATGCCGTAACTGGCCGCCAGTGTACCCATGATCAGGGCCCAGCCGTCCACCAGCACGAACAGCATGATCTTGAATGGCAGCGAGATGATGATGGGCGACAGCATCATCATCCCCATGGCCATCAGCACACTGGCCACAACCATGTCGATGATCAGGAACGGAATAAACAGGATAAAGCCGATCTGGAATGCGGTTTTCAGCTCGCTGGTGACGAAAGCCGGCATCAGCACCCAGAATGACACATCTTCCGGGCCTTCATACTGTTCGTCAGCAATGCGCATAAACAGCCCCAGATCGCTTTCCCGGGTCTGTGCCAGCATGAACTGGCGAAAGGGTACGCTGGCGGCCTCCACCGCTTCCAGGGACGTCATTTCCTCCGCCAGATACGGCTGCAGGCCGACCCGGTTGGCCTCCTCGAAAACGGGTTTCATGATAAAGATACTGAGAAACAGCGCCAGGCCCAGCAGGATCTGGTTGGAGGGGGTCGACTGCAGCCCCAGAGCCTGCCGCAGAATGGCGAAAACGACAATAATCCGGGTAAAGGAGGTCATCATCATCAGCATTGCGGGCAGAAAAGTCAGCGCCGTCATGAACGCCAGGATCTGCAGAGTGACTGAATACTCTTCCCCCTGCTCTCCCGGCGTGACCGTCACCGCCGGAATGCCGGGAATACCGCCGACGCCTTGCTGGGCCAGCACATCGGGTGCCAGTAACAGCCCCGCCAGAACCAGCAGCCAGCGCATCAGTCGGCCTCTCCTTTGGTACGGGTATCGTCGGGCTTCCAGTGCCGGCTCATCAGACCCTGTAATTTGCGGGCAAAGTCGCCGCTGACAGCCTGCCCGGGCGCCAGCACCGGCTCGTCGAACACATGCAGTGTGCGGATGGAGCTGGGGGTGATGCCCACCAGTATCTGGGTGCCGCCCACATCAATCAATGCGATTCGCTCCCGGGTGCCCAGCGCCATGACCGACAGGATCTTCATGGCACTGGTATTCATCCCGGTGAGGCCGTTCATACGGCGAACCAGCCAGGCGCAACCGAAGATAAGCGCCACCACCACCAGCAAACCAATACCCATGGTGGCCAGGCTGGCCACCGCGTCGCTCTGGCTGCCGGTGCGCTCCGGCGCCTGCGGAACCGTTTCCTGCTGGGCCAGGGCCAGCGCCGGTATGAGCAGCCATAATGCAAAGCTTGCGGAAGCGAATCGCGACATCATTTCTGCAGGCGCTTGATGCGCTCACCGGGACTGATCACATCTGTCAGACGGATACCAAACTTCTCGTTCACCATGACCACTTCCCCGTGGGCGATCAGTGTTCCGTTGACCAGCACGTCCAGCGGCTCACCCGCCAGCCGGTCCAGCTCAATGACCGAGCCCTGGTTCAGTTGCAGCAGGTTGCGAATGGGAATCTGGGTATTACCCACCTCCATGGAAATGGTGACCGGAATGTCGAGGATCACATCCAGGTCCGGCTCTGTTCCCGACGGGCTACCGGCGACAGGCTGATGACCGAAGTCTTCCATCGGCGCCGTTCGCACGCCGTCGTCTGCTGTCTCCGCACCGTCGGCTTCAGCCATGGCCGCCGCCCATTCGTCGGTAGGGTCTGCGCCATCCTCACCGTCACCGCCGGCTTCTTCCATGGCCGCTTCCCACTCGGCAGCCAGCTTCTCGTCTTCGCTGAGCTCGCGGTCGTCTTTATTGTCGTCAGCCATGTCTACCTACCTTCAGTTGCTTCTTCACTTTCGGAAGCTTGGCACGCTCCCGGATTCGCAGCGCCGTTTTACCGTCCCGGGTGCCCAGGGTGGCCTTGTATATAGGTATACCGTTGGCGGTCATATCCAGAGCGTCCGGCATCTCCACCGGAATCACATCCCCCACCTTGAAATTGGCGACGTCCCGCAATGAGATCCGCCGCCGGCAGACGGTGGCGTTAATGGGCACCATCACCTCCTTGATGTCCTCCTGTAGCGCGTTGACCCAGCGCTCGTCCACATCGTCGATATCGCTCTGAACCCCGGCATCGAGTACTTCCCGGATGGGTTCAATCATGGAATAGGGCAGCGCCATATGCAGCTCTCCGCCGCCGCCGTCCAGCTCCACATGGAAGGTGCTGATAACGACCACTTCACTGGGACTGACAATATTGGCCATGGCCGGATTCACTTCCGAGCTGAGGTATTCGAAGTCCACCTTCAGTACCGCGTGCCAGGCTTCTTTCATATCATTGAAAACCTGGTTCAGCACCATCTGCACGATACGGGTTTCCGTGGGCGTGAACTCCCGGCCTTCGATCTTGGCGTGGCGGCCTTCACCGCCAAAGAAATTGTCCACCAGTTTGAACACCAGTTTGGCGTCCAGGATAAACAGGCCGGTGCCCCGCAGTGGGCGGACTTTGACGAGATTCAGGCTGGTGGGTACGTAAAGGGTGTGGATGTATTCGCCGAACTTCATGATCTGAATGCCAGAGGTAGAAACATCGGCATTGCGGCGAAGCAGGTTGAACAGGCTGATCCGGGTATACCGGGCGAAGCGCTCGTTGATCATTTCTAGGGTGGGCATACGCCCGCGGACGATACGATCCTGACTGGCAAGGTCGTATGGTTTGACCCCATCCTCATCTATCTCGTCATAGGTATCGATATCGCCATCGTCCACACCGTGGAGCAGCGCATCAATTTCATCCTGTGAGAGCAAATCCTGCATTATCATCAGCCTCTGACTGTCTGCAGTTCAGG